>JBBRQB010000030.1:0-30450 GCA_038227105.1 Candidatus Limnocylindria bacterium
CAGCAGCTCTCCCGCCTCGGCGCGGGCCTGCGCGCCCTCGACCTGGTCCAGGATCCAGCGCACCTTGGGGCCCGAGAAGTACGCGTCGATGACGAGACCGGTACGTGCGCGGACGAGCGCTTCGAGACCGGCCGCGCGCAGCTCGTCGCAGATCGCCGCGCTCGCACGGCTTTGCCACACGACCGCGCGATGGATGGGTCTGCCGGTCGCGCGTTCCCAGACCACCACTGTCTCGCGCTGGTTGGTGATGCCGATGGCCGCCAGCGCGGAGGCAGCGACGCCGGAGGCCGCGAGGGCCTCGCGCCCGACGGCGACCGTCGTCTTGAATATCTCGTCGGCATCGTGCTCCACGTGGCCCGACGCCGGGTAGTGCTGTGCGATCTCGCGGTCCGCGCTGCTCCGAACGCGCCCGTGCTCATCGAACACGAGCGCGGCGGAGCCGGTCGTGCCCTGGTCGAGCGCGAGGATCGCGCTCACGCGGTCGCGAACGTCCGCATCGGCGCGATCTCGCGTTCGTACGCCTCGATCTCGACGGTCCGGCGCGACGGGTCCCAGCGCGCGGTCCGGGCGATGAGATCGGCGGTCGCCTCGAGGCAGTCGAGGCCCTGGCACGCGGCGAGACCGATGGCGGTGCGGCGGAGGAGGACGTCGCCGATCGTGACCGCCCATTCGTCGCGGACGGCGCGGACGATCTCGGCGCCGGTCGTCGCGACGTGTTCGCACACCGGCGAGCCGAGTGCCCCATCGCCCGCCACGATGGCGTCGAGCGTGCGTGCGGGCTCGCCTGCGGCGCCAGGAAGAGGCCGCTGGGCGGTCGTGCCGCGCTGCGCCGAGCCCAGCCGCTTGGCGACGATGTCAGTCACTTCTTCGGCGATGAGGCGGTACGCCGTGATCTTCCCGCCGATCACCGACAGCACGCCCGCGACGTCATCGACCCGTTCGTGGTCGAGGATCGCGTGCTTTCGCGAGACCTCACCCTCCGACACGCCCTCCACCCGTACGAGCGCGCGGACGCCGGCCCAGGTGAAATGGATCCGGTCGAGCGATGCACGTGGGAACGCGCGCGCCGCCTCCGACCGCAAGTACTCGACGTCCTCGACGGATGCGACCGCGTCCGCGGGATCTCCCGCGTAGTCGGTGTCGGTGGTGCCGACCATCGTGTAGCCGTTCCAGGGCAGCACGAAGAACAGCCGACCGTCCCGCTTGGCGAAGAGGACGTGTGCCTGCTCCGTAGCCCGCGGGATCACCAGGTGCGTGCCCTTGGTCAATCGGAGCAGCGGCTGCGTAGCCCTCCGGATCGGTCGGACGGTCTCGTCCAGCCATGGGCCTGTCGCGTTCACGGTGTACCGCGCGCGGATCTCGAGGTCGCCGCCGCCGATCTCGTCGCGGATCCGCGCACCCACGACGCGACGGCCCTCGGCGTCACGAAGGTAGCCGGTGACGCGCGCGTGATTGAGCACGACCGCGCCATGGGCCGCGGCGTCCACCGCGTTCTCGACGACGAGGCGCTCGACGAACGGGACCTGCGCGTCGTAAAAGCGCCACGCGCCGGAGAGACCATCCGGGTCGAGGGCGGGCTCGGCCGCGAGCGTGTCGGCGCGACCGAGGCGGCGGCGCTTGGGCAGGCTCTTGTCGAGCGAGAGCAGGTCGTACAAGAACATGCCGATCCGGAGCTTCAGCCGGTAAAAGGGCGTTGGGCGGTAGAGCGGCAGCAGGAACGCGAGCGGGAACACGAGATGCGGTGCGATGCGAAGGAGGGTCTCGCGCTCGCGCATGTCGCTGCGCACGAGGCCGAAATCGAAGAGCTCGAGGTAGCGAAGGCCACCGTGAATGAGCCGCGTGGGTCGGGAGCTCGTGCCCGATGCGAGGTCGTTCTGCTCGACGAGGGCCACCGAGAGGCCACGGAGAGCGGCGTCGCGCGCGATGCCCGCGCCGACGATCCCCCCGCCGATGACGAGGAGATCGACGGTGCGGCCGCCGAGCGACCGCACCGTCTCCTCGCGTGTAGCTACTTGTTCGCCTTGTTGTACTTGTCGATCTGGTCGTTCATGTCAGCTGCGGCCGCGTCCAGCGCGGCCTGGCTCGTGGCCTGGCCGAGGAGGACGGACTCGATCATCTTCTGGGTGCGCGCGCGGGCCTGCGGCATCACGCCGAGGACGCACCCGTTGGTCGCGCGGTTCTGCGGCGAGTTGCGGATCTGGTTGACCGCGGTGGTGAACTGCGGGTACTTCGTGGACCAGTCCTTGGCAGCCTGCTCGTTGTAGGCGGCCTTGACCACCGGGTAGTAGCCCGTGTCGAGGTTCCACTGCGCCTGGACGGCGGGGGTCATCGCGTACTTGATGAACTCCCACGCGGCCTGCTGCTCCTCGGCCGGGCGGCTCTTCAGGATGTAGAGCGATGCGCCGCCGATGATGTTGCCGCCGGTAGCGGGCTTGCCGTCGGGTCGCGGGTAGAGACCGGTGCCGACCTGGAACTTCGCGGTGTTGACCGAACCGCGCAGCGAGGCCGAGCTCTCGATGTACATCGCGGACTTGCCGGCGTTGAACGCGTTGGTCGCCCCAGCGTTGTCGATGCCCGGGTTGAGGAAGTAGCCGCCGTCGACGCCGGCCTTCCACCAGTCGAGGATCGCCTTGCCTTCGGCGCTGTTGTAGACGACCTTGGTCGCGCGGTTGTCGCGGCCGTTGCCGTTGTCGCAGTACGGAGCGCCCGAGGTCGCCATGAGCTGCTCGAAGAGCCACCCATAGATCGACGGGCCGAAGCCGTACTGCGTGGTCTGGCCGCTCGCGTCCTTCTTTGTGAGCTTCTTCGCCGCGTCGGTGACCTCACTGAACGTGAGCGGCGGCTTCTCGGGGTCGAGCCCCGCGGCCTTGAACGCGTCCTTGTTGTAGAGAAGGATCGAGGACGACGCGTTCCACGGCATGCTCTGCAGCTGGTCCTGGTACTTGTAGTAGTTGAGCACGGCCGGCTCGAAGTCCGAGGTGCCGAACTTGTCGCGGTCGATGAACGCCTGCATCGGCACGATCTCGCCCGATGCCCGCATGTACGCCTGACCGATGTCGTACACCTGCGCGATCGCGGGCGCCGCGTTCGACGCGAGCGCGGTGTTGAGCTTGGACAGCAGATCGTCGTACGTCCCCTGGAAGACGGTCTCGACCTTGATCGCGGTCTGGCTCTTGTTGAAGCTGTCGACGACCTTGTTGAGCGCGTCCCCATTGACGCCGCTCATGGCGTGCCACCAGATGATCTTGGCCGCCGGCTTCACGTCCTGGCCCGGCGCGAGCGCCGACTGATCGGACGAGGTGCCGCCGGTGGACGAGCCACCGCACGCGGCCGCCACGAATGAGACAACGAGCGCGAGTGCTGCGAACCTACGCATGTATCCCTCCACGCCTTCCTAACCCTTGACCGCGCCCGCGGTGAGCCCGCGGATGAGCTGGCGTTGCCCCGCTATGAGCAAGGCCAGCGTCGGTACAGCGACCATGATGACACCTGCCATGATCACGCCCCAACGCGCGGACTCCTCGAACCGCAGCTGCGCCACGCCGACCTGCGTCGTGCGCATGAGCGTCTGGTTGGTGATCAGTAACGGCCAGAAGTACTGATTGTATGTCGACAGGAATCCGTAGATCGCCACGGTCGCGAGGGCCGGTCGCGAGAGCGGGATGACCATCGTCCGAAGGAACCGGAACGAGCTCGCGCCGTCGATCCGGGCCGCGTCCCACAGCTCCCGGGGGATCTGCATGAACCCCTGCCGCAGCAGGAACGTGCCGAACGCCGTCGCCATGAACGGCACCGCAAGACCCTGGTACGTGTCGAGCCACCCGAGCTGACGGATGGTCAGGTAGTTCGGGATGATGGTGGCCTCCCACGGGATCATCAGCGTCGTGAGGAACAGGAAGAAGAGGAGCGAGCGCCCGCGGAAGGCGACGAACGAGAACGCGTAGGCCGCGAGGCTCGCGGTGATGAGCTGGCCGATGACGACGGCCGTGGACACGATGAAGCTGTTGAGCAGGTACCGGCCGATCGGGATCGTGTCGAGCACCGTCGTGTAATTGGCCAGCGTCGGATTGGTTGGGATGACCGGCGGCGGGAACGTCGCGATGTCACGCTCGCCCATGAATGAGTACGAGAGCGCGAGGAGCAGCGGGAACGCGACGACGAGCGCCGCGATGACGAGCACGACGTAGGCGCCGACCTTGCCCAGCTTCATTGATAGTGCACTCGCCGCTCGACGACCTGGAACTGGACGATCGTGAGCGTCAGCACGAGCAGCAGCAGGACGACCGCCTGCGCGCTCGCGTAGCCGAACTGGAAGTTCTGGAACGCGTCCAGGTAGATGCTGTAGACGAGCGCACGCGTCGCGTCCACCGGACCGCCGCGCGTGAGCAGATGGATCTGCGTGAACGCCTGCAGCACGGCGATCGTGTCGACGACGAGCAGGAAGAAGAGCGACGGCGACACCATCGGCACGGTGATCCGCGCGAACAACCGCGCCCCGTGCGCGCCATCGAGATGCGCGGCCTCGTAGATCTCCTCGGGGACGCCCTGCAGTCCAGCGAGCAGCACGATGATGTTCGTGCCGAGGGTGAGCCAGATGGTCGTGATCGAGACGGCGACGATCGCCCAGCTCGGCTGGGTCAGCCACTGCGGTCCGGTGACGCCCACGAGCGAGAGCACGTAGTTCAGCAGGCCGAGGCTTGGGTTGAAGAGCAGCAGCCAGATGATCGTCCCAACCGAGGCCGAGATCGCGATGGTGCTCGACATCATCGTCCGGAACACGTTGATGCCACGCAGCCGCTGGTTGAGCATGACCGCGAGCACGAGCGCGATGGCGATCCCGAAGGGCACCGCGTACAGGACGAACAGGGCCGTCGCCACCAGGCCCGAATGGAAGATCGGCGACGTCAGCAGCTCGGTGTACTGATCGAGCCCGGCGAACGTCGAGATCGCGCCGTTCTGGCGTGTGTAGAAGAAGCTGAGGTAGACCGTCCGGCCGAGCGGGATGAATACGAACGCGGCGAACAGCACGAGTGACGGGAGGAGATACAGGAGGCCAACGCCGAGGCCGCGGGCGTCACGGGCGGACCATCGCATCACGTCCGCGGAATCCTACATTCCCCTGGTGACCACTCCACCATCCTTGCGTGAGCTCGCACGCGCCTGGTTCGACATCTCGACCCAGTCGGTCGGCGGCGGGACGAGCACGCTCTTCATGATCCGGCGGATCCTCGTGGACCGGCACGGCTGGATCACCCTCCGAGAATTCACGGAGGCGTGGGCGCTGTGCCAGCTCAGCCCCGGTATCCACCTCGTCGCGTTCGCGGGTCTGCTCGGCGACCGGATCTGGGGCGTGCGCGGAGTCCTCGTGTCCGTCGCCGGGCTAATGGTCCCTGCGGCGCTCATCACCGCGGTGCTCACCGCCGGTTTCGGCCAGATCGCCCGGCACCCGCTCACGATCGCCGCGCTCGCCGGCGTCGCGCCGGTCTCGGGCGGCATGGCCATCGGCCTCGCGCTCACCACAGCGGGATCGGTCATGCAGCGGGGACGCATGGTGGCCATCGACGTGGCCGTCGTCGCGGCCGCGTGCGCGGTCCTGCTGCTGAACTCCTCTTTGACCATCGCCGTCATCGTCGTCGCCGGGGTGTTCGGCGCGCTGTTCCTCGGACGGAAGCGGCCGACGTCGAGCGAGGCACCCACGAGCTGATGCCGGAGCAGGTCACGCTCTTCCTGATCTTCCTCAAGGCATCGGCGCTCGCCGTCGGAGGCCTCGCATCGCTCCCGCTCCTTCGGGCGGACCTCGTGCCGCAATACATCAACGACGCCGCGATCGTACAGGCGCTGGCCATCGGCCGGCTCGGACCCGGTCCGAACGGCCTCTACATCGTCAGCCTCGGCTACTTCGTCGCCGGCTGGACCGGCGCGCTCCTGGCACTCGTCGGCGCCAGCCTCGCCCCACTCGTCATCCTCCCGGCCACCGTGCTCGCGCGCCGCTGGCTGCTCTCACACTGGTTCGGCGGTCTCGTGCGCGGCGTCGCGCTGGGGACGGGCGGACTGCTGCTCGCCACCGGTGCGTCGATCGTGCAGGCGGGGGGTACGCAGTGGTGGCAACTTGCGCTGGTCGCTGCGACCATCGCGACGACGGTGCAGGGAAAGCTGCATCCGGCCCTGATGATCGGCGTGGGGGCGGTCGTCGGACTCGGCCTCGGCCGCTGACCGGGAGGTCAGACCGGCGCGGTCAGGACGCGGCGGACTCCACCGTGCCGAGATACGCCGTCAGGCCCGGGGCCATGGCCAGCGGCACCGCGTCGCAGGAGCGCCACTCATGGCTCTCGTGCGCGTCGAGCGACGCGTCCGGGCAGTACGCAAGGCCGGTCCGAACCGCGTGCACCTGGCCGGGGTCGGCGGTGCCCCACTGGTGGTCGGCACGCACGCATACAAAGGAGACGAGCTCGCTCATTGCGCATAGCAGAAGCATCCGCCGTGCCATGGCCGGACAGCGGCTTTCCGGCCGAAAGCCGACGGCGCGCAGGGAACGGACTATGGTTGCGTGACGCAGGTTTCCCAAGAAGAACGGAGTCGAAAGTGAACGGCACAGTCAAGACCCTCACCGATCGCGGGTACGGTTTCATCGCGCAGGCGGACGGGACGGACCTCTTCTTCCACCGCTCCCAGGTGGCGGGCGGCGGCTTCGACCGGCTGGTCGTCGGCCAGGCGGTCACCTACGAGAAGGGCGTCTCCTCTCGGAACAACAAGGAAGAGGCGCAGAACGTCACACCGGCCTGAATCACGGGCCTGAAGACGAATTCCACGGGATCCCGGGCCGCGAGGCCCGGGATCTTCGTTTTCGCCGGCTCCTAGAGTTCCCGCGGGGCGCCTGTCGAGAACGGCCGGTGCCGCTCGTCGTACTGGTGAAACAACGCGCATGGAGGACAGCGTGAAATACATGCTCATGTTCATCAGCGACGACTCGAACTGGGATCCGAGCAAGCCCGAGATCCAGGAGGCCTACAAGCGGATCGGCCAGTGGTTCGAAGAGCACACGAAGAGCGGGAAGATCACCGGCGGCGAAGAGCTGAAGGGGACGGCCACCGCGTCCACCGTCCGCCAGCACGGCGGGAAGATCACGGTCACCGATGGTCCATTCAGCGAGTCCAAGGAATCGATCGGCGGGTACGCGCTCGTCGACGTCAAGGATCTCGACGAGGCGATCGCGATGGCCAAGACCTGGCCGACCCTGAGCGCGATCGAGATCCGACCGCTCGTCGAGCACTAGGCGAGAGAGGGCTTTGCCCGAGCGAGCCCGCGGGGCCCCCGGCGACGGAGTAGGCGAAGCCAGCGCAGTCGCCAGGGTTTACAGGGAGGAGCACGGGCGCCTCTTGGCCGCGCTCGTGCGATCCCTTGGCGACTGGGATCTCGCCGAGGAGCTCGTGCAGAACGCGCTCGTCGCCGCGCTCGAGCACTGGCCGCGCGAGGGCATCCCCGACAACCCCGGCGCGTGGCTCATGACGACCGCGCGGCGGAAGGGCATCGACCGCCTGCGCCGGGAGGCGCGCTATCGAGAGAAGCTCGTGCTGCTTCAGGAGGAGTCCATGGCCCAGGCGCCGGCCGGCCGTGACGAACGGCTCGAGCTGATCTTCGCCTGCTGCCACCCCGCACTGCCGCGTGAGTCGCAGATCGCGCTCACGCTCGCAGCGTGCTCGGGATGACGACCGCGGAGATCGCGCGCGCCTTCGTCACGCCTGAGGCGACCATCGCGCAGCGTCTCGTCCGGGCGAAGCGCAAGATCGCGGACGCCGGCATCCCGCTGCGCGTCCCCGATGCCGGCGAGCTGCCGGACCGTCTCGCGGAGATCCTCGCGGTCCTCTACCTCATGTTCAACGAGGGCTACATCGGCCGCGACGCCGCCGAGCGTCGCGACCTCGCCGAGGATGCGCGGTGGCTCGCGCGGCTCGTGATGCGTCTCATGCCTGACGAGCCCGAGGCCGTGGGTCTCGTCGCGCTGATGACCCTGCAGCTCGCCCGCGCGGACGCGCGCTTCTCGACCGGCGGGCGGCTCGTCCTGCTTCAGGATCAGGACCGCTCCCGCTGGGACCGGCACGAGATCACCGCTGGCCTCGCCCTCGTCGAGCGCGCCGGCAGGATGCGGCGCTCCGGTCCGTATCAGGTGCAGGCCGCGATCGCCGCGTGCCACGCCGAGGCCAGGTCGTGGGGCGAGACGGACTGGACCCAGATCCTGCTGCTGTACGACGGACTTGTCCGGATGACCGGCTCGTCGGTGGTGCGCTTGAATCGGGCCATCGCGCTCTCACACGTTGCCGGACCGGCGCGCGCGCTCGCGGACATCGACGAGCTGTCCGCCGAGCTCGACCGCTACCACCTGTTCCACGCGACCCGTGCCGCGCTCCTCCGCGACCTTGGCCGAGCCGACGAGGCCCGTGACGCGGATCGCCGGGCGCTCGCGCTCACCGAGAACCCCGCCGAGCGTGCCCTGCTGCTTGAGCGGATCGGGCGATGAGCGCCGGGTGCATCTTCTGCCGCATCGCGACCGGCGAGCTGCCGGGGAACATCGTGCATCGCGACGACCGCGTCCTCGCGTTCCTTGATGCGAGCCCGCTCATGCTCGGACACGTGCTCGTCGTCCCGATCGCGCACGTGGACACGCTCGACGACCTGCCGCCCGAGCTCGTCGGGCCGCTCTTCGAGGTCGTGGGCAGGATGTCGATCGCGGTGCAGCGCGGGCTCGGTGCGGGCGGCTCGTTCGTCGCGGTGAACACGCGCCTCGGCCAGAGCGTCCCGCACGTCCACGTGCATGTCGTGCCGCGCCATCAGGGGGACGGCCTGTTCTCGCCGCGCCCGATCTGGAAGCGGCGCTCGTATGCGAGCGACGCCGAAGCCACGGAAAACGCCCGAAAGATCGCTATTGCGTACGAGGCGGTCGCCGCCGGCCGGTAGCGAGGCGGTGTCAGCCACCGATTTCACAACCTCTTTACCCGCCGGCCCCCTGTTCCCGCAACCGGGGGACCCTTCAATGCGATAGCACTAACAGCAATGGAGAACGAGCAGGGCCTCACCGCACCCTCGACGACCGAGTCGGTGAAGCGCGCGCGCCCGCCGAAGACCGCGAAGAAGACCGGCGGTCTCAGTCGGCGCACCGTCGTCATCGGCGCCGGGGTCGCCGCCGGCGGGCTCGCCGTTTCACGCGTCCTGGGTCTCCACAAGATCGGCCCCGATCCGCTCGCCCTGGTGCAGTCGGCCGTCCCGTCCCCGACCGTGAACACGAAAGACTGGGTCAGCCCGCTCGACCAGCCGGAGGCGCAGGTCGCGCAGCTCCTGCGCCGCGCGACCTTCGGGATGACCCGCGCGCAGTACGACGCCGCGCTGAAGGACGGCTTCATGACGACCGTCGACAAGCTCGTCGAGACCCCGGTCGTGATGCCGAAGGACCTCGCCGGTGCGGACACCGCGGCGCAGGACAAGCCGCTGAACGTCGGCGCGTTCCAGACCTGGTGGATCGATCACATGCTCGCGACGCCGACGCCGTTCGCGGAGCGGATGACCTTCTTCTGGCACGGCCACTTCACCAGCGACTTCCGGAAGGTCGGGACGCAGAGCCCGTTCGTCTACTGGCAGAACCAGACGTGGCGGAAGTACGCCCTCGGCTCGCTGCGGGACATGCTCTATCAAGTCACGATCGACCCGGGCATGCTCCGCTACCTCGATCTCGGTCAGAGCACCGGAAAAGCGCCGAACGAGAACTACTCGCGCGAGGTCATGGAGCTTTTCACGATGGGCGTGGGTACGTTCTCCGAAGATGACGTCCGCGCCGGCGCGAAGGCCCTTGCGGGATGGCGCGAGCCCCGCACCCAGGCGATGGTCGACTACCAGATCGCGCAGGCGAAGCAGCGTGGTCAGAAGATCCCGACCAACCTCGTCGCTGATACCGTGACGACCGGCATCTACGACCCCGCCCGTGCGTACAAGGGAAGCATCGCGTTCCTGGGCGAGACGAAGCAGTGGGACACCAACAGCGTGCTCGACAAGATCGTCGCGCAGCCGTCGGTCGCTCCGTACCTCGCGGCGAAGGTGCTCCGCGAGTTCGTGATGCCGGATCCATCCGACGCGTACATCGCGCGGATCGCCGACGGGTGGAAAAAGAGCAAGTACGACGTCAAGACGCTGATGCGCGACGTGTTCATGAGCCCCGAGTTCCTGCAGCCGGCGGCGTATCGCTCGCTCGTGAAGAACCCGACCGAGGTCATGCTGCACATCGCGCGCGCCCTTGAGCAGCCGGCCCTGTCGCGCACGATCGCGCAGTCGGGCTCCGGCATGGGTCAGGCGCTCTACGACCCGCCGGAGGTCGGCGGCTGGCCGACGAACGCGTCGTGGGTCTCCAGCAACAACGTCCTCACCCGCGTCAACTTCGTGGTCACGACCCTGGGCGGGATGCAGAAGCTTCCCGCTTTCGGCAACGCGCACCAGGTCCACCTCGACGGCATCGTGTCCCCCCAGACGGCGCAGCTGTTGAACTCGGCGAGCGACGACCAGACCCGCTGGCTGATCCTCCTCGCCTCTCCCGAGTTCCAGCTGAAATAAGGAAGGTAGCGAGATGGCACTCCAGAACATCGGCATCGACAAGATCTCGCGCCGGGACTTCCTCGGGAAGGGCCTCGTCTTCGGCGCCGGCGTCCGGGGCCTCGCCGCCGGGTACGCCGCGGTACCGGACGTTTTCGCGAAGGCCATCTACGCCGCCAAGGGCGCGGGCGTCCAAAACGACAAGGTGCTCGTCATGATCCAGCTCGGCGGCGGCAACGACGGTCTGCAGACCGTGATCCCGATCGCCGATGGCAAGTTCCGCGACCTCCGTCCGACACTCGGCAAGGAAGCCGACTCCGCGCTGCGCCTCGACAACAGCTACGGCCTCCACCAGAACCTGAAGGGCATCAAGTCGCTCTACGACCAGGGGAAGGTCGCGGTCATCCTGGGCGTCGGCTACCCCACCCCGAGCTTCTCGCACTTCGACTCCATTCGCGTGTGGGAGACGGGTGACCCCACGCGGCGGCAGCAGAACGGCTGGCTTGGCAAGACCATCGAGAAGAACTACGACTCCGCTGGCCATCCGCTGGTCGGCTGCGCGACGGGGACCACATCAGTACCGGGTGCGCTGCGCGACTTGCAGGCGACGCTCACGGTGATCAACGACCAGTCGTCGTTCAAGTTCCAGGGCAACGCCGACAACGTCGACAAGGTCATGGGCACGCTCTACACGGGCACGCCCGGGATCTACGGCGCGCTCTTCGACACGGCGATGTCGACGGTGCGCGATACGGTCGCCCAGCTCAAGACCTCGGCCGCCAAGTACGTGCCGAAGGGCAGCTACTCGGACAACCAGAAGCTTGTCTTCAGCAGCAAGAACCAGCTCGCGGCCGCACTCCAGCTCGCGGCCGAGCTCATCGTGACCGGCACCGGCGTGAAGGTCCTGCACGTGACCCTCGGCGGGTTCGACACGCACTACACCGAGCAGGCCCGCCATGCCGACCTCATGGGTTACCTCGACGCCGCGGTCTCGGCTTTCCACGCGGACCTCACCGCGTACGGGATGGCCGACCGCGTGATGATCGCGACGTGGTCCGAGTTCGGACGGCGCCCGCAGGAGAACGCGAGCGGCGGCACCGACCACGGCACCGCGGCACCGGTCATCCTCATCGGCGACCCGGTGAAGGGCGGCCTCTACGGCCAGGGGCCGAGCCTCACGAAGCTGGACCCGTCGCAGAACGTCGCGTACACGGTCGACTTCCGCTCCGTCTACCAGGAGATCCTCGGCTCGCACCTCGGCGTCGACGGACAGGACGTGCTCGGCTCGAGCTTCGAGCGGATCCCGTTCGTCCGGGCGGCCTGACATGCCCGGCTGGGCGTTGAAGCTGTCGGTGGTCTTCATCACGGTCTTCACGCTCGCCGGATCGTTCGGCTACGCGAGCGCGCACGTGAAGAACGCGAACGCGCCGCTGCAGCCGCCCGTCGCCGACAGGCCCGCGGTGACGTCAGCTCCCGCGACAGCCACGCCCGTCCCGACCATCGGGCCGCTCCTGACGCTCCGGCCCGGTCAAAAGGCGCCGACCGTCACTCCGGGCCCGAAGCTCACCCTTGCGCCGGGCGTCAAGAGCGCGACGCTCGCACCCCTCACGTTCACCCACACTTCTTAGACTTCCGCGATGGACCCGCAGCTCTTCTTCTGGATCGCAGCCAGGGCGACGGGACTCGCCTCGTACATCGCGCTCTGCCTGTCGATCCTCTCGGGCGTTGCGCTCCGCACGTCGGTCCTCGACTTCCTCGCGAAGAACAGACAGCTCCGTTCGCTGCACGACTTCATGACCTGGCTTTGGATCCCGCTCGGCGCCGCACACGTCGTGACGCTGGTGTTGGACAAGACCGCGCAGATCACGTTGCGCGACGCCTTCCTCCCCTTCCAGGTGAGCTACGCGCCGCTGCAGATCGGCCTCGGCACCATCTCCCTGGACATCTTCGTCGTCGTGACGCTGACGAGCTGGCTGCGGCGGCGGATGGACGACCGCCTGTGGCGGTGGATCCACCGGTCGAGCTACGTCGCGTTCCTCACGCTGTTCCTGCACGCCTTCTGGTCGGGCACCGACTTCGACGCGCCGCTCATCTCGGCGGTGTCGTGGTCAGCTGCGCTGGGCATCGGGCTGCTCGCGGTCTCGCGGATGGTGTTCGGCAGGCTCCCGGAGTGACCTATGCCCCCTCGGTCAGGAGGTCCTTCATCGGGACGCCGCCAGTGGGCGCCCAGTCGTGGTCGCCTGCGCGGATGTCGAACGGGCAATAGGCCCACAGCCCCTCGACGAGGGTGAGTGTGTCGCTCCGCTGCTCCGCGGGGCGCTCGTGGGCGGGCTTCGTACACCGGAAGTGCACCAGGGTCCCCTTGCTGCCAGATCGCTCCATTCAGAGTGTCCTCTCTCCGTCCATTTCGGGGCGGTCCAAGGCAACCCTTGTGCCCGTTACCCCGCCGAAATGTGGACAAGCGAGCGAGGCCACGGCGTGCCGTCGATACGGTCACGAACGTGTCACATTCGGGGTGTGCGCGGTGCTTGACCTCGTGAAGACGTGGAAGCCGACGCCGTGTCCCTGATCGAGCGGCCCTGGCCACGGACGGCGTCCGTTCCGGTCGCCTTCGAGGCGCTGTTCCGGGCCGAGTACGCACGGGCCGTCCGTGTCGCCTATCGCGTCCTTGGTGACCAGGCCGAGGCGGAGGACGTGACGCAGGAGGTCTTCCTCGCGTTCTATCGCGCCCATCCCGCCGACGCGCCGTACGCCGCGCCCTGGCTGCACCGCGCCGCGGCGCATGCGGCGCTGAACGCCGTTCGTTCGAGGACACGCCGTGCCTCGCGCGAGTCCGCGCACGAGGCCGCACGGGATGCGGTCCCGGATCCCGAGCACGTCGCGCTCGAACGCGAGCGGTCGCGCGAGGTCCGCGAGGTGCTCGCACGCATGCCGCGGCCGGCGGCGGAGCTCCTCGCACTCCGGTACAGCGGGCTCAGCTACGCGGAGGTCGCGGCCGCAACGAACACGAAGCTCGACCAAGTCGGGACGCGCCTCCGGCGCGCGCACGACGCATTTCGCAGGGAGGTCTCACGTGGACAACATCGATAGGAACGAACAGCTCTTGGCCATGCCACCGCTCGAGGTGGACACCGATCGGGCGCTCTCGCGCTTCGGCGCGCAGGCCCAGGAGACACGGCCGGTCCGGCGCGCGACGCCGTTCCTGCTGGCACGGCCGGCCAAGTGGCTCGCGGCGGCAGCGGGTGTCATGATCGTCGCGACGACCCTGACCATGACCGGCGTCGCCGATTCCATCTTTCAGATCTTCGAGACCAAGCAGTTCGCGGCGGTGACCGTCACGACGACGGATCTCCAGACGCTCGGGCAGCTCTCCGAGTTCGGAACGCTGACGTGGTCGAGCCAGCCCCAGCCGCACCAGGTCGCGACGCTCGCTGAAGCGACCGCCCTGACCGGGTTACCGGCGATCACGGTGACCCTGCCGTCTTCGATCACGGCGCCACCGAAGTACGGAGCCATGACGAGGACGACCGCCACGTTCGTGTTCGACGCGAGCAAGGCGCGCGCGAGTGCGGTCGCGGTGGGACGCACCGCGCCGCCGATGCCCGCCAAGCTCGACGGCAGCACGCTGGTCTTCACGGGCGGGCCCGCGATCATCACGACCTACGGCGCGGAGAGCCAGGCAACGAACAACGTCCTCGTTATCGGTGTCGCAAAGGCGCCGACCGTGTCCTCGGACGGCGCGACCGTCGGCGAGATCCAGGCCTACCTTCTCGCGCAGCCAGGCGTCTCGCCGGCGCTCGCCGCGCAGATCCGCGCGATCGGTGACCCGGCCTCGACGCTCCCGATCCCTGTGCCGGTGGGCCAGGCGAGCGCGACGAGCGTCAGCGTGCACGGCACGAACGGACTCTTCATCGGCGACTCGACCGGTCTCGGTAGCGGCGTCGTCTGGCAGCAGGGTGGCCTCGTCTACATCGTGGGTGGAACGCTCACGCAATCGCAGGTCATCGCGGTGGCCAACAGCCTGCGGTGAGCGAGGCTCCCCTCGCGATCCGCACCGAGGAGCTCGCGAAGCGGTACGGGAAGATCACGGCGCTCGCGGGGTTGACGATGTCGATCCCCGCGGGCGACGTGTTCGGCTTCCTCGGCCCGAACGGCGCAGGCAAGACGACGGCGGTGAAGCTCCTCCTCGGCCTCGCGCGTCCGTCGTCCGGCGAGGGCTGGGTCGTGGGAGCGCCGCTCTCCGATCGGAAGGCCCACCGGCTCGCCCGCCGGCAGATCGGCTACCTCCCTGAGCTCTTCCGTTATCAGCACTGGCTCTCGGCGCGCGAGGTGCTTCGCGTGCACTGCGAGCTCATCGGCCTGGATCGGAGCATGTGGGACGCGGAGATCAAGGACGCGCTCGGGCTCGTCGGGCTCGTCGACCGGGCAGACGATCGCGTCGGCGGGTACTCGAAAGGCATGCAGCAGCGCCTCGGCCTCGGCGTCGCGCTGCTCGGCCGGCCCGCCCTCGTGCTGCTCGACGAGCCAACGAGCGCGCTCGATCCGGTCGGACGCCATGACGTCCGCGAGATCATCCGTGGCCTCAAAGCGCGCGGCACGACCGTCTTCCTCAATTCGCACCTGCTCACCGAAGTCGAGCAGGTCTGCGACCGCGTCGCCATCGTCGACCACGGCCGCGTGGTGCAGGTCGGCTCGCTCGACGACCTCTTGAAGGCGGATGCGGTGCGCGTTCGCGCGACCGGCCTCGCGAACGGCGGTCGCGACCTCCTTCGCACGTACGGCGAGCTGCAGGTCGAGGGCGAATGGATCGTGGTCCGCGGCATCGCCCCGGACCGTGTACCAGACCTCGTGCGGGCGATCGTCGAGCAGGGTGGCCGCGTGTACGCCGTGGAGCCGCGCCACGAGACGCTCGAGGATCGTTTCCTGAGCCTCCTCGAGAAGGGCCGCGCATGAGAGCGCTGGTCATCGCGCGTCTCGTCATTCGCGAAGCCGGCCGCCGCCGCTTGCTGCTCGCGCTCCTCATTCTGACGCTGATCGTCGTCGCGCTGACCGGCTGGGGGTTCTCGCGGATCCCGACCATCACCCAGGGCGGCGTGCCGCTGCCGGACCTGCAGGTGAAGCTCGTCGCGTCGCAATTCCTGATCGTCACGATGTTCATGTTCAGCTTCGTCCTGGCGATGGCCGCGGTCTTCGTCGCGGCGCCGCAGATCAGCGGCGACGTCGAATCGGGCATCGCCCTCGCGATCCTGTCGCGCCCGATCGGACGCAGCGAGTTCGTGGTCGGCAAGTGGCTCGGCCTGGCCGCGCTCGTGGCGATCTACGCGGGCGGCGCGGCCGCCATCGAGCTCGGGGTCGTCAACGCGGTGGTCGGCTACGTCCCGCCGGAGCCGCTGACCTTCATCGCATTCGTGATCGCCGAGGGCCTCACGCTCATGACGCTCGCGCTGCTCTTATCGACACGCCTCTCGGGGATGGTCGGCGGCGTCATCGCCCTCGTGCTCTTCGGGATCGCCTGGATCGGCGGGATCGTCGGCGGCATCGGCACGGCCTTCGACAACGCCGCGATCACCCACGTCGGGACCGTGACAAAGCTGCTCCTTCCGACCGATGGGCTGTGGCGAGGCGCCGTATACGCCCTCGAGCCACAGAGCTTCGTCGCCGCGGGCTCGCAGGCGGGGCCCGCGGCGGCGGCGAATCCGTTCTTCGCCGCGACCCCGGCGCCGCTCTCGTTTGAGCTGTATGTCGTTGGCTGGGTGATCCTCGTGCTTGGTCTCGCCGTGTACTCGTTCCACACTCGGGAGCCGTGACCAAGGGTCAATCGGCCGGGCGATCGTCCGCGACGATATAGGTCTTTCCCGCTCCGAGGACCGCGTGGTGCGTCATGTCGGAGCCGGGACGCGCGCCGTGCCAGTGCCGCTCGCCGGCCGGAATGTGCACGATGTCGCCGGTCTCGATCTCGCGCTCCTCGTGCTCGTTGGCGACGACGCCCTTCCCCGCGGTCACGATGAGGATCTGGTCGGTCGTGTGGGTGTGCAGCCTGTTGCGGGCGCCATTGCGGAACGTGACCTCGGTCAGGCGAAGATCGCGCGCCTCGTCACCGATGACGCTCTGCGCATCCACGTCGCCGACGAAGATCTCGTTCGTGTCGCGCCGGCGCTTGTCCGGGGAGAGACGTTCTATCCGCATCGCAGCACTCTAGCGACCGGGGGAACGAAAACGCCGCCCGGCGCTCGCCGAAGCGAGGCCGGGCGGCGACAAGCCCCGATGCCTACGCCGCGATGGCCTGGAGCATGTCCAGGAGCGACTTGGTGTTCGTCGGGCTGACGAAGATCTTCGGGCCCGCGTACACGATCAGGACGAGCACGATGAGGATGAGCAGGATGATCCCGATGATCATGCCCGCGCCGAATCCGCCGTCACCGCTGCCCGGTCCACCCGCATTGACGTTTGTCTGTCCCATGAGCGCTGTTCTCCTCTGCGCTACGGGTATTTCTCCGTGCGCTCGGGAGAGGAGACAAGCAGGCATCGTGCCAGCCGGATATGGACAAAGCTGGACCGAGGCCCCGGCGGCCTAGAAGGGGCCGGCGAGCTCCGGCGGGGCGAAGAGGTCGGCCGGGGCCTGCCACCACTGGTCGACCAAGTCGCCGCCGGCCTGGGACAGGAGCGCGGCGAGCGTGTCCGACGGCTGCCCGCCCGCGGCCGCGACGATGACGACCCGACCGGCGGCGAGCTCCTTCGCGTAGCGCTTCCGAAGCTCGCCCGGCAGCCGGCCGGTGATGCGCCGAAGCAGCTTGGCGAGGCCCGTCGCGTCCTTGCCCGGGTACCAAGCCTGGTCGCCCGCGATCCGCGCCGACCGGGCCTCGTCCTTCACGATCACCGAGATCTCCTGCGGGCGGACGTCCGAGGCGGCGAGCGTCTCGATGGCCTTCTTCGCCGCGGCATCGTCGGCGAACGACGCGGCCGCGACCAGGCCGCCCGCGACATCAGGGAGGTACGAGGAGACAGCCACTTACGCGCGCCAGAGTAGGACAGGGATGCGCATCTCGTCGGCCGTCATGCCGCCGTGCGAGCCACGATGGCGGACGACCTGGCCGTCGACGCGGACGACCGACGCGCCGCGGTCGTCGCCGATGAGCGCGATGACCTCGCCGACCCGCTTCCGGGCAAGCGCCGGGTCACCGCGGCCAAAGAGGCCCGCCGCGATCGCCTCTTCGCGATCGATCAGGAAGAACGTCCGCGGATACGCCTGCTCGAGGTAGCGCGTGACCTCCGCCGGGTGATCGGTATGGAGGAAGATCAGGCGCGGCTCGCCGGCGATCGGGTTCCGCAGGAGCGCGCGGAGCTCGCGGTCCGCCTCGAGATCGATGAGCCGCGCCGGGTCGACGCTCGCGTGACCGTGATCGGCGGTGAGGATGACGAGCGTGTCGCCGGAGTCGCGGTCCCCGAGCGCGCGCTCGAGATTGCGGTCGAGACCGGCCGCCTCCGCGGCATGCTCCGCGCCACGCGGCCCGTACCAGTGCGCGACCGTGTCCACGCCTGACCAGTACGCGTAGATGTACATCGGCGAGTCGTCTTCAGGACGGTCAGCGAGGAGCTCCCGGACCCGCACGCCCATCGTGGACGCGAGGAGATAGCCGACATACGTCGCCTCGGCGGCGTGCATGCGCGTCATCGCCTCGTTCCGGAAGATCTCCGGCTCGACGACGTACGAGCGCCCGCCGTGATCGCGGATCGCGCGATGGATCGACGGCACCTTCGCGTACACGCGGGGATCGACCTTCGGATCGTCGAAGAACGATCCGCGCCGCGCCGCGGCCGGTCCCCAGCGGAGCATCTGCGCCACGACGGCGAACTCCTCAAGCCAGAGGAAGTACGCGATGTTGCCGTGCTCCTGCGGCGTGCGCGCGGTGTTCATCGTCGTGATGGCCGCGGCGGTCGTCGAGGGGAAGATCGTCGTGGCGTCGATGAGCTGCGCCGCATCGTGGCGTGCCGCGCGATCGAGGATCCGCGTCAGGAACGGGACGTCGCCGGCCTTCGACAGCCGCTGGAGCTGGTCGAAGCCGAGTCCGTCGCTCAGCACGACGACGACGTTGCGGACACCCGCGAGGAGCGCGGGGTCCAAACCGCGGAGACCCGGCGGGTCGGCCGGTCCGCGGGCACCGCACAGATCGAGGACCGTTGCCGCGAGATTGACCAGGCCGCCGCCGTCGTAATCGGGCAGGTGGTAGCCGTGCGCGCGAAGCCGTTCGACGAGCGCGGGTGGCACTTGGGCACGATACGCGAGCGTCTCGCGCGGGGCTCAGTTCTGGAGGAAACGACGCCGGACGCGAGCGAGCTCCGCGGCCAGGCCGGCCGGCGCGGCGATCGGCGCGGAGCACACCGTGCCGACGCAGACGTAGGCGGCGGCGCGGTCGGGCGGATAGCCGAGAGCCGCAAGGCGCTCGTCGTCACGCCCGGGCATCAGCCACTGGCGCGAGCCGTTGGGATCGTCGCTCGCGAGCGCGATCTGCCAGAGGGCCTTCGCGACCAGGTCCTGGTCCGGGCCAACGACGACGACGAGACGCGGCTCGCCGAGCGCACGCGCGACAGCCGACCCGTATGCGGCGGCGAACTGGCCCCACTGCCGGTACTCGCCGACGAATCCGCCGAGAACCCGCAGCGCGCATTCGCGCCAGCTCGCATCGCCAGTGAGCGTCGCGAGCCGCAGGAGCAGCTCCGCGGCGGCGGCGCCCTCCTCGATGGGCTTCTCGCGCATCGCGAGCCGTCCGGGAGCGGCGCGCTCCGGCCCGTCCCAGAAGCCGCCTTCATTCGGATCCTCGAGCTGCACGCGCATCGCTCCGGCGAGCGACGCGGCCGCGGCGAGCGCCTTGGGCCGCTGACCCGTCTCGGACTCGTCGAGGATCCCGTGGATGACCGCGACGAAGTCGGTCAGCAGGCCGCGGACGCTTCCCTCGGTCGCGACGTGCGCGAGCGTCGTCCCGTCGAACGCCCGCTGCCCGATGGAGTGCATGACGGCGCGCCCGCGCAGATATGGCCTCGGGTCGCCGAGCGCGACGGACGCGGCGATGTACGCCGACGCCGCGAGGGCGTTCCAGCTCGTGTACGCGCGCGTGTCGACGAATGGCGCTCCGTGCGCGGCACGACCCGTAGCGTCGAGCGTGTAGTAGTGCTCGTCCGCATCCTGCGAACCGGCAAAGAGCTCCACGTCGTCGCGCCAGAGGACCGTGTCCATCCAGCGCATGACGTCGCGCGCCGTGCGGTCGTAGCCGGAGTCGGGGAATGTCCGGTGCGCCTCGCTATAGATCGCGAGCAGCTCCGCGTTGTCCTCGAGCATCTTCTCGAAATGCGGCACGCCCCACGCGCGGAGCGTCGAGTAGCGGAAGAACCCGCCCTCCACCGGGTCGTACATGCCCCCACCGGCCATCGCCGACAGCGTGTTGTGCAGCATCGCCGCCGCGTCTGCGTCCAACGTTCGCCGGTACTCGTCGAGCAGGAAGCGCAGCAGCTTCGGTTGCGGGAACTTGGGCTCGCGCCCGAAGCCGCCGTACTCGGCGTCGTACTGGCCGCGAATGAGCGCCGCGATCGAGCCGACGATGGAAGGTTCGAGCTCGCCCGGCGTCTGGGTGTGCGCATGGGCCTCGTGCTGCTTCGTCTCGCGCAGGCGCGGCTCGAGGTCGGCGCGCTGGTCGCGCCACAGATCGGCGATCTGCGTGACGTAATGGCGCATCGCGTCGGGCGGCAGATACGTCCCGCCGTGGAGGATCTCGCCGTCCGGCGTAAGGAACGCGGTCGTCGGCCAGCCGCCCATGTTGTACCTGCGGTTCACGTCAGGCCGCTCGTCGTTGTCGACGCGGACCGGGATGTAGCGCTCGTTGAGGCCGCGGATCACATCAGCGTCGCTGTACGACGTCTCGTCCATGACGTGGCACCAGTGACACCACACCGCGCTGATCGCAAGGAGCACCGGCTTGTCGGAGGCGACCGCCTCCGCGAACGCCTCGTCGCCCCATTGCCGCCAGGCGATCTCGTGCGCCCGGTTCGGCCGGGGCGAGAAATGAAGCCCGCTCATTCGGTCTGGTCGAGCTCGATCTTGTTCCCGAACGGATCGAAGACGTAGCAGCGGCGCCAGCCCGGGATCTCGGTCGCCTCCTCGAAGCGCACACCACCGGCCTGGAGCGCGGCGCGTGTCGTGGCGAGGTCATCGACGCGAAGCGCGAAGTGGCGCCTTGGGTGGATCGCGAGGTCCCGCTCGACGGACATGTGGACCTGGCCGCCCCCTGGGACCCCGAACCAGAGCCCGTCGGGCGGAAGGGTGGCCGGCCGCTGGAGCTCGCGAAGGCCCAGCAGGCCGATATAGAACTGGCGCGCTGTCGCTTCCCCGCCCGCCGGGTAGAAGACCTGCGTGTGGTGAAGGCCCAGTACCGGCATAAAACCGAGTGTATTGAGTGTTCTGGAAGCGTCCGAGGGCGTTGAACCGTGGCAAAAGGGCCATAGAATGAACGTCGGAACACCTTGAGGAGGACCGTCTTGGCGATCGACACCACCACCCAGGGAACGACCACCAGCGACGCCGTCGTGAGCCTCACGGCCAAGGCGTCGGACAAGCTCAAGGAAATCATCGCGAAGCAGGGTCGCGCGGACCTGGCGCTTCGCGTCTACGTCACACCGGGCGGGTGCTCGGGCTTCTCCTACGGCATGACCTTCGCCGAAGGCGTCGAAGAGGGCGACACCGTGATCGAGAGCGACGGCGTCAAGGTCGTCGTCGACCCGATGAGCGCCATGTACGTCAAGGGCAGCGAGATCGACTTCGTCGACGCCCTCATGGGCGGCGGCTTCGCGCTCCGCAACCCGAACGCCGTGTCGAGCTGCGGCTGCGGCCAGTCCTTCAAGACCGCCGGCGACACCGGCACCGCGAAGGCCTGCGCCCACTAGGTCCCTTCACGCGACGTTGAACGAGGGTGGCGAAAGCCACCCTCGTTTCATGTCAGCGTGTACGCGAGGTCGTAGCGGTGCTCGTCGCCGGCGAACGTGATCGTCATCGTGCCATCGAGGCCGGTGAGCTCGCCGGTACCCAGGCCGGGTGCGACGCTGAGATCCAGACGCGGCAGGGTCCCGGGCGTCATCGACGCGACGTGCATCAGCACGAACGTGCCGCGGCGGCCGTCGAGCGTTCCGGTGACCCGTTCGAGCGCGACGTACGACCGTGCAGTGCCATCCTCAGTGCCGGCACCCTGCATCTGCACGACGCTGGTCCCCTCGAGAGCACCGGTGAACCGCTTGTCCACCGTCCAGCGACCGAAGCTGATCCCGTCGAAGACCTCGGGACCGCCGTCCGGGACGACGGTGACCGCGAACGTCCCGGTCGCATGCGTCATCGCCGACACCCTAATGGCCGATCGGCCCCGGTGGGTGCTCCTCTCAGGCGGTCGTGACAGGCTCGAGCTGCACGCCGGTCGAGCGACTTCCTCCTAGCGCGTCTTGGCCCAGTCGTCGCGGACGATGGCCCACACCATCAGGTCGTGGAACGTCCCCTTCGCGAAATGCGCCTGGCGGCTGATGCCTTCGAACCGGCACCCGCACTTCTCGGCGACCCGCCACGAGCCCGTGTTGCGCGGGTCCATCCGGATCACGACGCGGTTCAGCGCCATACGCCGGAAGCCAAAGTCGATCATCGCCTTGGCGGCCTCGGTCATGAGCCCCTGTCCCCAATAGGCCTTGCCGATCGCGTAGCCGATCTCGCCGATGCCGTTCTCGCGGTCCCACGACCCGAAGCCGCCGGTGCCGATGAGCGTGCGCTCCGACGTGAGCTCGATCCCCCAGTTCGCGACGCGCTTTTCGAGGTAGGCATCGAGGACGCGACGGACGAACTGGCGCGTCTCCTCGGGCGAGGTGTGCGGTGCCCACGACGTGTACCGGGCGACATCCGGATCGGCGGCATACGCGTAGACCGCGTCCTCATCGCTCGCGCGCATCCGCCGAAGGACCGTCCGGTCCGTCGTGATCTGCGGCAGCTGGCTGAAGACGTTCTCGATCTGCATGGTCGCTGCGGTGCCTCCCCTTCGCTTCGAAGATGCTATCGGCGGCCGGCACCGGCGGGACGTATCATCTGCCGTACGCTGTATGGGGGAGAGTACGTACCGGGTCGTCCCGGCCGTGGACAAGGCAGCACGGCTCCTCGCTGAGCTGCGCGAGGACGAGAGCCTCGGCATCTCCGAGCTCGCGCGCCGGATCACGGCGTCCAAGGGCACGGTCCGCGACATCCTCCTGACGCTCGCATCACACGACCTCGTCACGCGCGATCGGGAGGGACGCTTCCGCCGCGGTGGCCAGCGGTTCGACCTGACCCACCTCGCCCGTCCCCACCTCGAGGCGCTCCTCGCCGCGTTCGGCGAGACGGCGCTCCTGGGCATCGCCACGGCGGGCGGGGTCGAGATCGCCGCGCGCGCCGAGCCCACGACCGATCTCCACGTGAGCGCGCCGATCGGGCGGCGGCTGCCTGCGAACGTGGGTGCGCACGCGAAGGTGCTTTCGGGCGGCCAGGACATCGGGCTCGACGACGAGGAGTACCTCGCCGGCGTGCGCGCGGTCGCCGCACCCGTGTTCGATACGCACGGGCGGCGGGTCGCCGCGCTGCTGGTGGTCGGTTTCAAGGAGCGGCTGGACCTGCGCACGCTGAAGAAGATCGGCGACCGGTGCGCGATCGAGGCTGCCGCCTTGTCGGCGCAGCTCGGACGCCGCGAGGCCGTCGCATGACGAAGGAGCTCCTGACCTTGCACGTCAACGGCGAGCCGCACACGGTCGCGGCGGAGCCGCACCACACGCTGCTCGAGGTCCTCCGCGAAGAGCTGCAGCTCACCGGCACGAAGCACGGCTGCGAGCTCGGCGAGTGCGGTGCCTGCACCGTGCTCGTCGACGGCGTGCCGATCCTGTCCTGCCTCACCCTCCCGATCCAGGTCGGCGACGCCGAGGTGACGACCGTTGAGGGCTTGGCCACTGGCGCGACCTTGCACCCGCTGCAGACCGCGTTCGCCGAGGAAGGTGCAGCGCAGTGCGGCTACTGCACCCCCGGCATGCTCATGGCCGCGAAGGCGCTGCTCGACACGAACACGAAGCCGACCCGCGACGAGATCGCGCAGGCGATCTCGGGCAACCTCTGCCGCTGCACCGGTTACACCGCGATCTACGAAGCGATCGAGAAGGCTGCGCGCGCATGAACCGGACCCATCACGTCAAGGTCGCCGGACTCGCGCGCGAGCTGCCGATCATCACGGTCCCGAGCGGTGTGCGGCTGGCGGTGTTCAACATCCTCGGCGACATCGAGATGACCAAGGCGGCGGGCACGGAGCTCGCGTCGCGGCTCCGGACATCCAAGCCGGAGCTCATCGTCACGACGGAGACCAAGAGCGTGCCGCTCGCGTACGAGATCGCGTCGCTCCTCGACGTGCCCTACGTCGTGCTGCGCAAGACGTACGTCTCGTACATGGGTGAGGCGCTCGAGACGAAGGTGCAGTCGATCACGACCGGGAGCCCGCGCACGATCTTCCTCGACGCCAAGGATCGGGCACTGTGCGGCGGGAAGCGCGTCGCGATCGTCGATGACGTCATCTCCACCGGCAGCACGCTGCACGCGATGCGCGATCTCGTCGAGCGCGCCGGCGGAACGGTCATCGCGGAAGCGGCCGTCTTCACCGAAGGCGACGCGGAGCAGTGGAAGGACATCGTCGCCCTCGGCCACCTGCCGTTGATGGAGCAGGGCCGGTGAGCGACTCACTCTCGATCCTCGGGCGGCGCCTGCCGAAGGTGAATTCGTGGGCGCACCTGACCGGCCAGGCGAAGTACGCGGATGACATCGTGCTGCCGCGCATGCTCTACGGCCGGCTGCTGCGGTCGACCCAGGCGCACGCGCGGATCAAACGGCTCGACGTCTCGCGTGCGCTCGCGCACCCCGGCGTGGTCGCGATCGTCACCGGCCTGGACATGCCCGAGAAGATGGGGATCATGCCGTCGACGCAGGACGAGACCGCGCTCGCGGTGGGCAAAGTCCGCTATATCGGCGAACCGGTGGCGGCCGTCGCCGCGCTGGACGAGGACACCGCGTTCGAGGCCCTCTCGCTCATCGACGTCGAATACGAGCCGCTCGAGGCGATCCTGTCCATCGAGGAGGCGCTCGAACGCGACGACGTCAAGATCCACGAGGAGAGCAAGCGGACCAACATCTTCAAGGAGGTCCACCTCAGCTTCGGTGACCTCGAGGCCGGTTTCGCGAAGGCCGACCACACGCGCGACGACTGGTTCTTCTTCGAGGGCAACACCCATGCGCCGATCGAGTCGCACAGCTGCGTGGCAAACGGCGAGGCAAACGGCAACGTCACGCTGTGGACCTGCACCCAGGTCCCCCACTACCTGCACCGCGAGCTCGAGAAGGTGCTCGGCATCCCGCGCTCGCGGATCCGCGTCATCGCGACGCCGAACGGCGGCGCGTTCGGCGGCAAGAGCGATCCGTTCGCGCACGAGTTCGCCGCATGCCTGCTCGCGCTCCGCACGAAGCGGCCGGTGAAGATCACGCTCGACCGCGAGGAGGTCTTCTACGCCCATCGCGGCCGCCACCCGGTGAAGATGCACCTCCGGACGGGCGTCACGAAGGACGGAGAGATCACCGCCGTCCACTTCCAGAGCTGGCTCGACGGCGGCGCGTACGCGTCGTACGGGATCGCGACGACGTACTACACCGGCGCGCTCCTCACCGTCACGTATCGCGTGCCGGCCTACAAGTTCGACGGCGTGCGCGTGTACACGAACAAGCCCCCCTGCGGCCCAAAGCGCGGCCATGGGACGACGCAGCCGCGGTTCGCGTTCGAGGCGCAGCTGGACAAGATCGCGCACGACCTCGGGCTCGACCCACTCGAGTACCGCAAGCGGATCCTTCAGCCGGCGCATTCGCGCACGGTGAACGATCTGCGTATCACGACGATGGGCCTCGGCGAGTGCCTCGACCGGGCGGGCGAGCGCACCGGCTTCAGCGCGAAGCATGGGAAGCTCCCCGACGGCAAGGGCATCGGGATCGCCGGCAGCGCGTACATCTCGGGTGCCGGACTGCCGATCTACTGGAACGAGATGCCACACTCGGGCGCGACGGTGAAGATCGATCGCGGCGGTGGCGTGACGGTCTACTGCGGCACGTCGGAGATCGGCCAGGGCTCGGACAACATGCTCGCGAGCATCACCGCCGAGACGCTCGGCGTCCTTCCCGAGGACGTGCACGTCGTGTCTGGCGACACGTCACTCGCGCCGGTGGACCTCGGGTCGTACTCGTCGCGCGTCACGTTCATGGCAGGCAACGCCACGAAGGACGCCGCAATGAAGCTGCGGGAGCAGCTCGCGACCGTCGCCGGGGAGCACCTCGGCGTGCCCTGCGAGCGCATCGTGCTCGCGCTCCGGAGCGTGCACGACCGCGACGACCCGGCGAAGGCCATGACGTTCACCGAGGCCGCGGTCCTCGCGGAGGCGAAGTTCGGCACGCTGTCGGCGGCCGGCTGGTACAAGCCGCCCAAGGGGATCGGCGGCACGTTCAAGGGCGCCGGTGTCGGCCCGACGCCCGCGTACTCGTACCAGGCCTGCGTGGCCGAGGTGACCGTGGATCGCGAGACCGGCCGTCTGACCGTGGACCGTCTCGTTACCGCTCATGACTGCGGGCGCGCACTGAACCCCGCGAACGTCGAGGGGCAGGTCGAAGGAGCCGCGTACATGGGATACGGCGAGATCATCGGCGAGGAGCAGGTGTTCCGCGGCGGACTGCACAAGAAGCCGTCGCTGCTCGACTACAAGATCCCGACCTCGCTCGACACGCCGGTACTCGAGGCGATCATCGTCGAGACCATCGACGCCGAGGGACCGTACGGCGGCAAGGAGGCCGGCGAGGGTCCGCTCAATCCGGTGATCCCCGCGATCGCCAACGCGGTGTTCGACGCGATCGGCGTGCGCTTCGACGAGACGCCCATCACGCCTGAGAAGATCCTCGACGCGCTCGCGAAGAAGAAGGACCGCGTCGGCCCGAGCGGCCTCGGGTCGGGGCGCGATCCCAAGGCCGCGCTGCGCCGGCTGAACGCATCGACCGACGCGCGGGAGCGCAAGCGGGATGCTTAGGCTCCCGAAGTTCCAGCTGCACGTGCCGGGGACGGTCGAGGACGCCGCGCTCCTGCTGCGCGAGCATCGCGCGGCCGAACAGGATGCCGCGAAGACCGGCACGCCGGGGATCACCGTGATGGTCGTCGCGGGCGGCACCGACCTGTTCCCGAACATGAAGCGCCGCCAGTTCACCCCCAGCACGCTCATCGCGCTCTCGAGGGCCGTCCCGCGCGACATCAGGAACGGGGACCTACGGTCGCAGGGGCCCCTACCCCTGGGCCTCACCATCGGCGCAGGTGCGACGCTGACCGCGGTGGGGACCGACGCACGCGTGCGCACGAGCTACGCCGCGCTGGCCGAGGGCGCGCTCGCGATCTCCACTCCGCAGCTGCGCAACATGGGCACGATCGGCGGAAACCTCTGCCTCGACACGCGCTGCAACTGGTACGACCAGTCCCTCTTCTGGCGCATGGCCGAAGGCATGTGCATGAAGACCGACCCGTCGGTCGTGTGCCGCGTCGCGCCGTCGAGCCCGCGCTGCCTCGCCGTCGCGAGCGCGGACACGGTGCCCGCGTTGCTCGCGCTCGGCGCGAGCGTGCATGTCGTCAACGCGTCGGGCGGACGGACGATCGCGCTTGCCGACCTGTACCGCGAGGACGGGATCAGCCACCTCACCATCGGCCGCGACGACATCGTCACGGAGGTGCTGCTCCCCAGGCTCGATGGCTGGCGCAGCACCTATCTGAAGCTGCGCGATCGCGGCTCGTTCGACTTTCCCATCGTCGGGATCGCCGCCGCCGTGCGGCTCGAGGGCGGCATCGTGCGCGAGGCGCGCGTCGCCATGACCGCCGTCGGTTCACGGCCGGTGCTCGTCGACGATGCTGCGACCGCGATCATCGGCACGCGCCTCGAGGACGACGCGATCGCGGCCGCCGCTGCGGCCGCGCACAAGCTCGCGCGCCCGATGGACAACACCTCCGGCACGATCGCGCAGCGCAAGCGCAGCGTTCCCGTCTACGCGACACGGGCTCTCGCGTCCCTCCGGGACAACTGATGCGCAGCGTCGCGGTGGTCCCGGCGGCGGGTAGCGCAGAGCGGTTCGGTGGGAAGAAGCTCCTCGCGCTGGTCGATGGCGAGCCGCTGCTCGACCGCGCGATCGCCGCGCTCCTCGACGGCGGGGTCGATCAGATCATCGTCGTGGTCGCGCCGGACGCCGACGACCTGAAGCACGACGTGAACGCGTTCACCGATCCCCGGGTCTGGCCGGTGGTGAACCCCGATCCGTCACGCGGGATGTTCTCGTCCCTCCAGGCCGGGATGGCCGAGGCCGAGGGCGACGCGCTCCTGGTGCTGCCGGCGGACATGCCGTTCGTTCAGGGATCGACGGTCCGGTTGCTGCTCGATACGTTCGCGAAGCGATCGGCGATCGTGTCACCACGCTACAACGGCAAGCGGGGCCATCCGGTGATCCTGCCGCCCGCGCTGCGCGACGAGATCCGCTCGGCGGAACCGACCATCACGCTGCACGACATCCTGAAGGCGCACCCCGATATCAGGGTCGATATCGACGTCACTGACCGCGGGGTGGTGCGGGACGTCGATGTCGTGGGAGACTTGAACGCGTGAGAGAGCTGTACGCGCGCATGGCGGAGCTGAGTCGGGCGGGCCGGCCATTCGCCGTCGCGACGGTCGTGCGGACCACCGGCAGCACGCCGCAGGTGGTCGGCGCGAAGATGCTGATCGATGACCTCGGCCGCACGTACGGCACGCTCGGCGGCGGCTGCGTGGAGGGCGACGCCTTCGCCGAGGCGAAGCGGATCCTCGACGAGGGCGGCACCTCGCTCCGTGAGTACGAGCTCACCGAGGAGCTCGCCTGGGACACCGGCCTCGTCTGCGGCGGGACCATGTGGATCAACATCGAGCCCGGCGCGTCCGCGCTCACGATCGGTGACCGCGACCTCCTTCCGGAGGTCCTCGCCGCATCGTCCAACGGCACGCCGATCGGTCTCGCGACGCTGCTCAAGAAGGACGGTCACGACGTCGTGCCCGCGGGCCGGATGTACGTGGAGCAGGACGGCTCATCGGGCGGCACGCTCGGCGACCCCGCGCTCGACGAGCGCGCTCGTGCGCTCGCGACCGAGACGCTCCGGGCGGGCACGGCGCGCACGACGAAGCTCGACGATGCGACCGAGCTGTTGGTCGAGCCGATCGTCGCGAAGCCGCATCTCGTCGTCGCCGGTGCCGGCCACGTCGGCCTCGCGCTCGCGAAGCTCGCACACTCGCTCGATTACGACGTGACGGTCATCGATGACCGCCCCGAGTTCGCCTCGCAGGACCGGTTCCCCGATGGGGTCGAGGTCGTGCGCGCGGACATCGTGGAAGCCCTGGGGACGCTCCCGATCGGCTGGAACGCCTTCATCGTCGTCGCCACGCGCGGGCACAAGCTCGACGCGGCCTGCGTCCGCGCGGCGATCCAACGGCCGGCGCGCTACGTCGGCCTGCTCGGCAGCAAGCGCAAGACGATCCTCGTCGAGCGGATGCTCCGCGACGAGGGCGTCGCCGAGGACCGGATCCGCTCGATGCACGCCCCCATCGGCCTGGACTTGGGTGGGCGGACCCCCGCCGAGATCGCCCTGTCGGTCATGGCGGAGCTCTCGATGGAGCGCTACGGCGGCTCTGGACGGCCCCTTCGTCTCAGCGACGAGATCCGCGATCGGGCGGTCTCACGTACGCGGTAGGTCCCGCGTTCCATTAGGAGAGGTGGAGAACGACGCGCTGACCTTCGGCCAGCTTCTCGAGCGCCACGAGCGCGAGCTCTTCGCGTACGCGCTCCGGCTCTCCGGCCAGCGGGCCGACGCGGAGGACCTCTACCAGGATACGTTCCTCGCGGCCTTCCGGGCCTGGCCGCCTCCACGGCGCGACAACGAGCGCGCCTGGCTGTACAAGATCGCGACGAACCGCGCGATCGACCGCGAACGCAAGGCCAAGCGGATCGTCGCGAACGTGGACGACCTTGCCCTGGCCGCGCCGCCGCGGGACGACGTGACGCTCGTCGATCTCGCGAACGCGATCGAGACCCTGCCCGCGGGACAGCGCGCGGCGTTCGTGCTGCGAAAGCTCGAGGGCTTCGGGTATGTGGAGATCGCCATGGCGCTCGATTGCTCGGAGGAAGCGGCGCGCGCCCGGGTCAGCGAAGCATTGAAGAAAGTGAAGGCGGCGGTGGCATGACGATGGACATACTTCTGGTGGATGCGCGCGAGCGGCTTCTCGCCCGCGCAAAGCGCGAAGGCCTCACGACCGTCGGCTATGACCTGCTTCCCTCGCCGCTCGGCCCGCTGTGGGTGGCGATCACGCCACGCGGCGTCGCAACGATCCACTACGGGACGGAGCCGTCGCCATCCGAGCTGCGCCGCCTCGTCCGCGTGTACGGACCGGGCATCGTGCCCGACCACAAGCGCTCGAGCGCGCTCGCGCGCGAGCTCGATCAGTACTTCAACGGCAAGCGCACCGAGTTCGACATCGAGTACGACCTCTCGGGGCTGACTCCCTTCCAGACGCGCGTCCTGAGCGCGACCGCGAAGATCCCGTTCGGCTCGGTGAGCACGTACGGCGCGATCGCGAAGCGCGCGGGCAACGTGAAGGCGTCGCGCGCGGCTGGCGGCGCGCTGAACCAGAACCCGATCCCGATCGTGGTCCCCTGTCACCGGGTCGTCGGATCCACCGGCGCGCTCGTCGGCTACGCGGGCGGTCTCG
>JBBRQB010000031.1:0-30372 GCA_038227105.1 Candidatus Limnocylindria bacterium
CTGAGGCCGATCGCGCGCGTCGTGAGCACCGGGATCGCTGGTATCCGGCCGGACGAGATGGGCCTCGGCCCGATCCCCGCTTCGCGCACGGCGCTGAAGCGTGCCGGCCTCGAGGTCAAGGACCTCGACGTCGTCGAGCTCAACGAAGCGTTCGCGAGCCAGGTGGTGGCCTGCTGCGTCGAGCTCGGCATCGACTGGCGTGATGAGAAGCGTCTCAACCCGAACGGCGGCGCGATCGCGATCGGACATCCGCTCGGCGCGAGCGGTGCACGGCTCGCCGGCACCGCGGCGCTCCAGCTACGCCGGACCGGTGGCCGCTACGCGCTCGCGACGATGTGCATCGGCGTGGGTCAGGGGATCGCGACTGTCCTGGAGCGCGTCGCCGGCTGACGACCGCGCGCGGCGGTGACCCGGCGAAAGGCGACGAGACCGAGCACCGCGGCGGTGACCCACGCGAGCGCGGCGAGCATCGGCTGCGCGAAGTCCGTCCCAGCCATGATGCCGTGCGCGAACGCGCCGACGAACGCGACGTACGAGAGCCGGTGGACCGCGAGCCAGCCGGCCTGCGTACGCCGCGAACGCAGCCACGTCGTCAGCAGGACCACGGCGATGAGCTGCGTACTGATCGTCCCCAGGCCGATGGCGAGCCGTCCGTACGGCACCTGGAAGGGGATGATCAGATCCGCGAGGCCGACCTTGGCGTAGGGATCGAGCAGCAGCGCGACGATGTGCGCGAGCATCAGCGGGATCCAAAGCACGCTCGTCAGGTCATGGACCGCGCGCACACCGCGGTTGTGTGAGAGCCAGCCGAGCGCACCACTGCGAAGTGCCGCGCCCGATAGCACGGAGAGCACGAGCGCGACGAGCGCCGCGGTGCCGGTCGCGCGCGCGATGACCCAGATGGTCTCGGCGGTGATCACGACCGGTGGGTCTTCGTGACCGGCTGCACCGTCGTGGTCGGCACGCCGGGGCTCAGCTGGATCCGGCCGGTCCCCGAGCGGGTCGTCGTCGTGACCGTGGCCGGTACCGGAGCGGTCGCAGCCTGTGGGGCGACGGGCTGGAGGGGCGCGGACGTGTTGTACAGGTGGCCGCTCGCGTAGACCGTCATCCCACCGAGGCTCAGGGCGGTGACGCCCGTGGCCAGCAGGCGCAGGACGGTGACGGAACTGATGAGCGGACGGCGCCTCGGGCTACCCACCACCCAAGAGGACCATCAGCGCTCAGGCCGCGCATGAGATATCGCTAAGAACGGATCGAAACGCCCCGGCGGGCGGTCACATCGGGCGCAAGGTCCCCGACCAGACCTGCCAGGCGAGGAGCGTCTTCGCGACAAGGCTCAGCACCATGTAGGTCTTCTCGCCGGCGAGGTAGTCGCGCCAGCGTCCCACGCGGGCGTACTGCAGGACCATCGTGATGGCGAAGACGTTGAACGCGGCGAACAACGAGCCGTAGATCGCCCAGACGAATGCGGGGATCGGCGTCACGTCGGGCTGCACGCTGTACGTCACGAGGCTCGCGCCGATCGCGATCCACGGCACGATGCCGGCGATGCAGCCGAAGACGAAGTGCTTCCAGTCCACGTGGTCGCGGCCCTCGTTCGCCGCCTCCATGCTCCAACCGAACAGGTTCATCGCGATATTGCAGCCGGCGATGCCCGCCAGAGCCGAGAACTCACGGACGAACGAGAGGTTCGAGATCGCGAGGATCATGAGCGTGGACGAGACGGCGTACTCGACCCAACGGGCGGGGTTCATGCCGCGGCGGAGCCAGCCCTCGTAGCGCATGCGCAACGGCCAGCCGAGCGCGAAGTGCGCGAGCGACGACGCGAGGAAGAACGCCGCGACCAGGTACGCGAGCGGGAGGTGCACGACCTCGGCGGAACGCTGGTCGAGACCGGAGAACTGGCCGTTCTGCAGCCGCGGGATCACGTAGCTCACCGAGGCGGTGAACGACGCCTCGGTCCGCGAGATCGCGACCACGAGCGCGAACTGGATCAGATGGAGCGCCGCGAGGACGCGGTTCCAGCGCCGGAGCCCCTGGGCCCGGTCCGTCGTCAGTGCGATCTGTGCGGATGGATCGGCGGCGAGCGCTGTGCGGGAGCTGGCGGCCATCGGAACCTCTTTTGTCGCTGTATAGGGTTCGTATAGAGTATCTCCGACAGCCTACCACGCCGCTGCCGAGCTAGGCGAGCTCTCCAGAGGCGTGTCGGACGGCCGTCGCGAGCAGATCGCGGGCGATCACGTCGCGCATCGTCGCGATGTCCGGAGCGAGGGCCCGGTCGGTCTCCAGCTTCGGGACATGCTCTCGGATGACGCGCCGCGCCGCCTCGAGCGCGACCGACGTCGTCGCGGCGAGCAGGTCGATCCCCTGGGCGGCGCAGAGCGACTCGATCGCGAGCACGTTGCGCGTATTGATCACGACCGCCGCGAGCTTGTGCGCCGCGTGGACGCCCATGCTGACGTGATCTTCCATGTCGGCGGATGTCGGGATCGATTCGACCGACGCGGGCATCGCGCGCAGCCGGTTCTCGGCGACCAGCGCGGCGGCCGTGTACTGCGCCACCATGAAGCCCGAGTTCGTGCCGGGGTCCGGTGAGAGGAACGCGGGCAGACCGCTGGTGTGTCCGTTGGTCATGCGGTCGATGCGGCTCTCGCTGATGTCAGCGAGCTCGGCGACGGCGATCGTCGCGAGGTCGAGGACGATCGCGACCGGCTGGCCGTGGAAGTTGCCCCCGCTCACGATGCGCTTCGTCTCCGCGAACACGAGCGGGTTGTCGGTGACGCTGTTGATCTCGATCTCGAGCACGCGGCGTGTCTGCGCGAGCGCATCGCGAGATGCGCCGTGCACCTGCGGCATGCAGCGGATGGAGTAGGGGTCCTGCACGCGCGGGTCGCCGACGCGATGCGATGCGACGAGCGGGCTGCCATGGACCAGGCGCCGCAAGTTCGCCGCGACCGTGAGCTGGCCCGGATGCGGGCGCTCCCGATGCAATGCTTCATCCCACGCCGCGTCCGTCGCGCGCAGCGCCTCCGACGACAGCGCACCGACGATGTCGGCGGTCGTGCAGAGCACCTCGGCGTCGTGCAGCGCGAGACATCCGATCGCCGTCATGACCTGGGTGCCGTTGATGAGCGCGAGGGCCTCCTTCGGTGCGAGCTCGATCGGCTTGAGGTCCGCGCGCTTCATCGCGTCCGCGCCGGACAGGCGCTTGCCCTCGAATTCGGCCTCGCCCTCGCCGATGAGGACGAGCGCGGCGTGCGCGAGCGGCGCGAGGTCGCCTGATGCGCCGACGCTGCCGTGCATCGGGATGACCGGGTGGACTCCGCGATTCAAGAGGTCGAGCAGGAGGTCGATCGTCTCGGGCCGCACGCCCGATCGCCCGGACGCGAGCGTGTTCGCGCGGAGCAGCAGGATCGCGCGCGTCACGTCCCGCGGTAGCGGGTCGCCGACACCGGCGGCGTGGCTCCGCAACAGGTTGTAGTGGAGCTTCACCAGGTCGCCGCGCGCGATCCGCTTCTGGGAGAGGTCGCCGAACCCCGTGTTGATGCCGTAGACGGGCGTGTCGCCGTCGGCGACCTCCGCGACGAGCTTCGCGGCGGCCCGCACGAGCTGCTCGGCTGCGCGGTCGAGTGCGACCGGCGTGTCGCGACGCGCCACGTTGACGACATCCGCGATCGAGAGGCTGTTCCCGTCGATCCGAAGCGTCGCCAGTTAGGTGGTCTCTTTCAGGTTGTCCCGGTACCAGGAACCAAGCTCCACGTAGTGCGCAGCGGCTCCGACGGTCCAGCGCTCGTCCTCGGGCTTCGTCTCGCGGACCACTTCGGCGGGCACGCCGACCACCAAGGAGTGAGCGGGCACCCGCATCTTGGCCTTCACCACCGCACCGGCGCCGACGATCGTGCCCGTCCCGATGACGCAGCCGCCGACGAGGACCGAACCCTGTCCGATGAGGACGTTGCTCTCGACGATGCTCGAGTGGACCAGTGCATTGTGCCCAATGGTCACATCTGTACCCACGATCGTGGGCTCGCCCTCGTCGGTGTGAACGGTCGAGTTGTCCTGCACGTTGGATCGCGCGCCGATCTCGATGCGATCCATGTCGCCGCGAAGGACGGTGCCGAACCAGACCGACGAGCCTTCATGGAGTGTCACGTCGCCGATGAGGACCGCGGTCGGCGCTACGAAGGCCGTCGGGTGCACGCGCGGACTCTTTCCCTTGTACGCGTACAGCGGCATCACCTCTACGATATTCGCGTGATCATCGTGATGCGGAAGGGCGCGACGAAGGACCAGATCGACCACGTGGTCGACCGGCTCAGGGAGCGCGGCTACGGCGCGAACCTGTCGGGCACCGAGGTCAGCGTTATCGGCGCCATCGGCGTCCTCGATGACGACAAGGCGCGCCTCGCCGAGCAGCTCGCGTCACTTCCGGCGGTCGACAAGGTGGTCCCGGTGCTCAAGCGCTTCAAGCTCGCGTCGCGCGAGTTCCAGCCGGACCAGACCGTCGTGAAGGTCGACGACCTTCGCATCGGCGGCGGTTCGATGGTCGTCATGGCCGGCCCGTGCTCCGTCGAGAGCGAGCAGCAGCTCATGTCGACGGCGCTCGCCGTGAAGGCGGCGGGCGCGAACGTGTTGCGCGGCGGCGCGTTCAAGCCGCGCACGTCCCCATATGACTTCCAGGGCATGGGCCGCGACGGCCTCGAGCTGCTCGCGCGCGCGAAGCGGGAGACCGGCATGCCGATCGTCTCCGAGGTGCTCGATCCACATGACGTGGATCTGTGCGCGAAGTACGTCGACATCCTGCAGATCGGCGCGCGCAACATGCAGAACTACGCGCTGCTCCGCGAGGTCGGCCGGTCCGGACATCCGGTGCTCCTCAAACGCGGGGGCATGTACCCGACGATCGAGAACTGGATGCTGTGCGCGGAGTACATCCTCCGCGAGGGCAACAAGAACGTGATGCTGTGCGAGCGCGGGCTGCCCGTCGGTGGCGGTGAGACCGCCACACGCAACGTCCTCGACGTGTCAGCCGTCGCGGTCGTGCACGAGATCTCACACCTGCCGATCATCGTCGACCCGAGCCACGGCACCGGGAAGGCGTCGTACGTCGCGCCGATGGCACGCGCAGCGGTCGCGGCCGGCGCGGATGGGCTGATCATCGAGGTGCATCCGGATCCGGAGCGCGCGCTGTCGGATGGTCCGCAGTCGTTGAATTTCGAGCAGTTCGGCGCGCTCATGCGTGATGTCGAGAGGCTGCGCCCGGTCCCGGTCGGCTAGGAGGCCCGCGCCTCCGCGTTGTCCTCGGTGGTCTTCGTCAGCTTGTAGCCGAAGCCACGCGAGGTCTCGATCGCGACCTCGTTGACCCCGCCATCGAGGAGCTTCTTCCGCAGGCGGCCGACGTGGACGTCGACCAGCCGCGTGTCGCTGCCCGGCTCGTAGCCCCACACGCCGGTGAGCAGGTCGTCGCGCGTGAACACGCGGCCCGGCTCGCTGGCGAGGGTCTTCAGCAGCTTGAACTCCGTCGGCGTGAGGGGGAGCGCCGTCTCGCCATGGATCGCCTGCACGCTGCCGAGGTCCACGACGAACACGCCGAAGCGGAGCTGACGCCGGTCGCGCTCGGCGACGGCCGCGTAGGTGCGACGCCGCAGCAGCGCCTCGACGCGCGCCACCAGCTCGTTGTTGTCGAAGGGCTTGCCCATGTAGTCGTCGGCGCCGATGCGCAAGCCGACCACTCGGTCCGGCGGATCGCTCTTCGCGGAGACGAAGAGGATCGGCACATCGGTCTCCTTGCGGAGCTGGAGGCAGAGGCTGATCCCGTCGACGCTCGGCATCATGACGTCGAGGCTCACGAGATCGGGCTTGAAGCTGTTGAAGATATCGAGGGCCTGGCGGGAATCGGTGACGACGCGCATCTGGAAGCCCTCCTCACGGAGGACGGTCCCGAGAAGGTTCGCGATGTCTGCTTCGTCGTCCACGACGAGGATCCGGGCGTCATGAGTGACGCTCCGTTCAGCTGACGGTCCGGGCGATGCGATAGCCATCTGGTAGGTACTGCAGGCAATATCGATGCCAGACGTAACGGATCGCTACATGGGGCTCAGGCGAATGAGGCGTTCACCGCACCGAGCCGGTCGACCAGCCAGTCAGCCTTCGCCCCGACGCTATCGGGCCACGGCGCGAAGAAGTAGCGATCCGTCTCGACCTCGATGCGCTCACGCGTTCCCGTGCCCTTCGTTGTCACGGTGAGCGCGTCATCCGCTCCAGGCGCGACCAGGCCGGCGTCGCGCAGCTCCTGCACGGCCGTGCGGGTGTCTGCTTCAGGCCGCGCCGCCGAGCTCAGCTCCCCGACGGTGCTGGCCTCCTTGCGCCAGACCTTCGTCAGGACATCGAGCGCCGTCCCGGTCAGGCCGGCGTCGCGCCAGGCTTGCACGTGGCAGTCATCGCGCACCTGCCAGAGGCCGTATACGGCCGCATCAAGGCGTGCCATCGCGGACGACGGCTCCTGCCAGCGGTGGCGCGCCGCGCGCGGCGTGTGCTCGCGCGTCTTCGGCTCGCTGGAGGTCGTGACCGCGCGGAACGCCTGGTCGAGGAGACCGGCGAGGAGGTCGAGCTCGCCGGCGGGGATCGGCGTGAGCGACGCGTAGTGCGCGTCCATCGCGCGACGGAGCTCGTCCAGCGCGGTGCGTCCTTTCTCCGTCAGCGCCCAGCGGCCGTCGCCCCACATGATGAGACCGGCGGACTCCGCTGCTGCGGCTGTCGACCGCAGCGGTCCGTCGCTCGTGCGGTACGTGGCGTTCCCGATGTCCTGCGGTCGCGCACCTTTCGGATCCTGTGTCCCGAGGTCCATCGCGAAGAAATACGCGGGCCGGTCGAGACCGAAGCGCTCCATCGCGCGCAGCGGGTAGTCGGCCTTCGCGCGCCGGCGCGTGAGGAACTGCGGCAGCAGTGGCACGAGAGCGAGCGGATACGGTTCGCGCATGAGGTCTCCCTAACGCGGAGCTGCGACGCAGTATGCCCGTCCATCCCTCAGAATTCAGCGCATGGGACCCGTTGACGCCGGCGCGCGACTCGCGGACCTGCACCTCCTCGACGTGCGCGAGCCGGACGAGTGGCAGGCCGGTCACATCGCGGATTCGCAGCACATCCCGCTCGGGCAGCTGCGCGAGCGCCTCGGCGAGGTCCCGAAGGACAAGACGATCCTCGCGGTCTGCCGCAGCGGCAACCGCAGTGATTCCGCGGCGCGCGGACTTCGGACGCTCGGGTATGAGGTCGAGAACCTCGACGGCGGCGTCACGGCGTGGAAACGCGCGGGACTGCCGCTCGAGGCGGAGGGCGGCGCGCCGGGTCGCGTGATCTGATGCGCGAGCCCACTGCGGAGCGTCCGTTCCACGACCGTGCCTGGCTCGAGGCGCACCTCGACGAAGAACGGAAGAGCGCGAACTTGCTGGCCGAGGTCCGCGAGGTCATCTTCGGACTGCAGGACGGCGTCACCAGCATCCTCGCCGTCGTGAGCACCGTGGCGGTCGCGTCGCACGACACGTACACCGTGCTCATCAGCGGCATCGCCGCCACGCTCGCCGAGGTCTTCTCGATGGGCGCGGGCGAATACATGTCGTCGAAGAGCCAGCGCGAGATCTTCATCGCGCAGATCGGCGTCGAGCGCGCCGAGGTGGCCGAGCGTCCCGGCGAGGCCGAGGCGGAGCTCGCGCTCCTGTTCGAGCGCGAGGGGCTCACGCCTGACGCGGCGCGGCGGGTCGCGGCGGAGATCGGCACCGATCCGAACGTGCTCCTTCGAACGATGGTGGAGAAGGAGCTCGGCGTGACGATCGACGAGGGTGGGTCGCCGATCCAGGGAGCACTGCTGCTTGCGGGCGGGTTCCTCGCCGCGGCGCTGTTCCCGCTCGTGCCGTACTTCTTCCTTCCCGTGACGTCGGCTCTCTGGGTGTCGATCGGCCTGTCGGCCGTCGCGATGTTCGCAGTCGGAGTGTGGAAGTCCCGCCTCACGAAACGGAGCCCGCTCGTATCGGGCCTCGAGATCCTCGTTCTCGTCGCCGGTGCGGCCATCGCGGGCGCGTTCTTCGGGGCCATCCTGCCCGGTGCGCTCGGGGTCGCCGGCATCAAGTAGCGCGCGGCACGAGCCGTGCACGTCACCCGGCCCTACGGGGGAGGTGCCGACATGGCCACGTCCGACACACCGCGCGCATCAGACGACAGGCAGACCGCTGAGCGAAAGAGCCGCACCGTCGACGAGCGCATTCCGGAGCACGAAGCCACCGCTGACGTTCCAGCGAAGGCCCTGACCGGCGCGTTCGCGGCGAACGTGCCCCAATCGGGTATCGGTGTCCCGACCGGCGATACCCTCGGACCGGGCGAACAGGTCCTCGAACAGGAACGAAAGGCACAACGGACGCCGACACGGCATGGCTAGCGAGCGAGTCAGCGACCGAGAATGCCGCCGACTTCGCGCCCGAAAGCAAGAAGACCGACAGAGCGTCCGGTTTGCGGTCAGCTGACGCCTACAGTTGACTGAGATGCGTGTCGCATTCATCTCCTCTTCTGTACCCCGCCGCTGCGGCATCGCCACGTTCACTGCGGACATCATGGCCGCGGTGAAAGCGGCCGATCCGACGGTCCGTTGCTCGGTGGTCGCGATCGACGAGCCGAACAGCGCCCGCGCCTACGGCACCGAAGTGAAGGCGCGCATCCGGCAGCAGCAGCCCGACACCTACCGGGCCGCCGCGACGCTCATCAACGACTCGAGCGTCGACGTCGTGAACATCCAGCACGAGTTCGGGCTGTACGGCGTGTGGAAGGACGGCGTGTACCAGGACCACCTGCGGCCGTTCCTCCTCGAGCTCCGGAAGCCCGCGGTCACGACGCTGCACAGCGTCCTCCCCGACCCGTCGCCGTCCATCCGCGAGGCGGTGCGGACGATCGCGGAGCACAGCGACGAGGTCGTGGTCATGGCCCACGTGGCGGCGCGGCTCCTCAAGTCCGACTACGGCATCACCAAGACGCCGGTCGTCATCCCGCACGGGATGCCGGCCATCGAGCCTTCCGGGCGACACGTGCTGAAGCGCCGCCTCGGTATGACCGGCCGCACCATCGTGTCGACCTTCGGTCTCGTCGATCCGCGGAAGGGGCTCGAGTACGTGATCGGCGCGATGCCGTCGATCGTCGCGGAGCACCCGGACGCCCTGTACCTCATCGTCGGCCAGACCCACCCGGAGCTGCTCAAGCAGCAGGGCGAGGCGTATCGCAACACGCTCGAGCAGGCCGTCGAGGAGCTCGGGATGTCCGATCACATCGCGTTCGTCAACGAGTACCTGACGCAGCGCGCGATCGTCGACTACCTGCTTGCGACGGACGTGTATGTCACGCCATATCTCGACCCGAACCAGATCACCAGCGGCACGCTCGCCTACGCACTCGGTGCCGGGAAGGCGATCGTGTCGACGCCGTACCTGCACGCCGTGGAGGCTATGGCCGATGGCCGCGGGATCCTCGTGCCGTTCCGCGACTCGGTCGCGATCGCCGGATCGGTCCAGCGGATCCTCGGTGACCCGACGCTCAAGCAGAGCCTCGAGGCCCGCGCCTACGCGTACGGGCGCGAGACCGCGTGGCCCGCGGTAGGCCGGCGCGTCCTCGGGCTGATGCAGCACATGGTCGATCCGTCAGCGCACCCCGGGCTCGTGGCCGTTTGACCGTCGCCGAGGGCACCTACGCCGATCTCGGCCGGCGACTCCCGGGGAACCCGCTCATCACCGCGCACGACGTCCCGCCGTCACAGCCGGCGCTCGAGGTCGTGTCCGTCTTCAACGCGGCCACCGCGATCCTCGACGGCGAGACGATCCTCCTCATGCGCGTTGCCGAGCGGCCGCGGAGCGACATCGATCTGCCACCCGATGCGCTCACGCTCGACTTCACCGGTCCGCATCCGATCCTCCGGCCGCTGACGCACCAGTACCGGAAAGAGGACGTCATCGGGATGGCGTTCATGGATACGACGGTCGACCCCTCGCGGGTCCGCGTCGCGTATATCCCGACCGATCTCCCGGGCCTCGACCTCCGCGATCCGCGCGGTATCCGCTACCGGAACGCCACCGGATCGATGCGGATGGTGAACGAGGGCTATCAGGACTACCTCGCGCAGATCTCGCATCTGCGCGTCGCGCGCTCCAAGGATGGCGTCCACTTCACGATCGATCCAGAGGTGGCGATCGGTCCCGAGAACGGCCTCGAGGAATACGGCGTGGAGGACCCGCGGATCACGTTCATCGACGGGTCGTTCCACATCACGTACGTATCGGTATCGCGTTGGGGCATCACCACCAGTCTCGCCACGACGGAGGACTTCCGAACCTTCGAGCGCAAGGGCGTCATCTTCCTGCCGGACCACAAGGACGTGTGCATCTTCCCGGAGAAGATCGGTGGCAAGTACGTCGCGCTCACACGCCCGATGCCGCAGTCGTTCGGTCGCATCTTCGGGATCTGGATCGCCTTCTCCGACGACAAGCTCGGGTGGGGCGGCCATTTGCCGCTCGCGCTGCCGCGCTGGGGGACGTGGGACGAGCTTCGCACGGGCGCGTCCGCGGTCCCGTTCCGAACGGAGCGCGGCTGGCTCGAGCTGTATCACGGTGTCAACCGTGAGACGACCTACGCGATGGGCGCCGTGCTCATGGACCTCGACGATCCGCGCAAGGTCATCGCTCGCTCACCGCAGCCGATCCTCACGCCGACGGACGTCTACGAATGCATGGGACTGTTCAACGACACCGTGTTCTCCTGCGGCGTCGTGCCGCTGGACGACCGCGGCGACCGGATCCGCATGTACTACGGCGCGGCCGACTCGGTCATCGCGGCGGCCGACTTCGACGTTCGGGAGATCCTCGCCAGCCTCGAACCGTGCTGAGCCGGCTCGTATCCCTCGCGCGTCCCCTGGCCGTGGCCGGCCCGCCTGCCCTCGGCATCGCCATTTACGCGCGTGAGGACGGCTCTCATCTGAATGCACGCGAGAGTGGGGAAGAGGGCGTGGCCTGCGTGGACGACGTCGCGCGAGCGCTGGTGCTGTGGTGCGACCTCTGGGATCGCACGCATTCGCCGGTCGCGAAGCGCTGGGTCGATGAGCTCCTGGCCTTCTGCCGGTGGATGCAGCAGGCCGATGGCCGGTACCTGAACTTCATCCTCGACTGGAACGGCGCACGCAACGTCGAGGGCATCACGTCACGCGCCGACGGCGCGTCCTTCTGGCACGCCCGTGGCGCCCGCGCGATGGCGAAGGTGTGGCGAACATTCGGCGACAAGACCGCTCGCGCCGACTACGAACGCGCGCGCGTGTGGTTCGACGCGCGGCCCGCGGGGTCAGACGTCCGCGCGATCCAGGTGCTCGCGGCGCTCGACGCGGGTGACTCGAGCGACGACATCAGCCGGTGGTGCGACGACATGGTCGCGCAGCGTCACGGCGACGTCCTCGTCGACGGTCACGATGCCGCGGTGCCGCACCTCTGGGGACACATCCAGGAGGGCGTGCTCGCCATGGCGTCGACGACGCTCGGCCGGCCGGACCTCCTCGAGACCGCGCGCCGCAGCGCTGATGCGTATCTGCTTCCGCTCATCGAGTGCGGCTTCGACGTTCCGACCGTCCAGGCCTACGGCGCCGCATCGGCGGTCTTCGTGATGGATCGTCTGAGCCAGGCCTGCGGTGAGGTCCGCTATGACCGCGCGGCACGCGATGCGCGCGCCTGGTTCGACGGCCGCAACCCCGTCGGCCGGCCGGTGTATGACCGCAGCGAAGGCCGCGTGCACGACGGCATCGACGCGGGCCGCGTGAACCCGCACTCGGGCGCGGAATCCAACGTGCTGGGCGCGCAGGTACTCGTGGACGAGGTTGCGGCATGGCTCCTGCGACGCCCGGACGAGTGCTCCCCCTGGGCGCCATCTTCGCATTCGTCGGATGTCAGCTCGGCTGCCTCCTAAGCTGACCTCCGAGCCGATTTCCAGCATCAGTCACCGGCTGGCGGGGATCCGCGTGACGTTCCGGTCGCGCCGCTGTCAGCGCGCTTCGACTCGTATCGGCTGAGCCGCATTGTTCTCGTAGCCCAGCGCATTGCGACGCTGGGTCAGCGGCTGCGCATCGCCCGAGCCGTCCGTCGCGCGCGCGATCAGCGTGTGCGTGCCGACCTCGGGTATCCACGACAGGGACCACTGGCGCCACGCTGCGGGCGAGGTCTCGGGACCGAGCACGGTCTGGCGCCACGCGGTACCGGCGTCGGTCGTGAGGTCCACGCGCGTCACCGGGCCCTGGCCCGACCAGGCGTAGCCGCGGATGCGCACGGGCTCGCCGGCACGGACCAGGTCGACTGGCGCCGTGATGACCGCGCGCGGCCGGATGGCCCGGAGCGGCTGGTCACCGATCACGTACCGGTCGGACTGGTAGAAGCCGCGGAACGGCTCCTCGATCGCGACGATCTCGCTGAGCCACTTCACCGACGCCATCCCGTACCACGTCGGTACGATCAGGCGCACCGGCGCTCCATGCTCGGTCGGGATCGGCTCGCCGTTCATCGCGTACGCGACGAGCACGTCGTCGGACAGCGCGCGCTCCACCGGCAGCGAGCGCTCGAACGTGATCCGCCGGCCGAGACCCGCCGGCTCGCCGGAGTCGGCGCCGCGGAACAGGATCTCGATCGCGCGATCCGACAGTCCAGCCGGCTCGAGGAGGGTCCGCAGCGTGACGCCGGTCCAGCTCGCGGTGCTCACCGCTCCGAGCGTCCATTGCTCGCCCGGCGCCGGCGGCGCGAGGAACGCGCGTCCGTTGCCGGCGCATTCGAGCGTCACGGTCGCGGTGCGCGACGGGAGCGCGCGGAGGACCTCGATCGCGAGCGATCGCGGCGTGCGTACCGCGCCGCCGATCGTGATGGCCGCCGGAGACGCAGGGAAGCTGAAGTGGCTCCGCACGTAGTGACAGGTCGCCGGGGTGATGACGCCCTCCTGCAGATCGAGCCGCGTCTCCGCATTGAGCGGGTCGCGGCTGACGATCACCCGTTCGTCCACGTTCGCTCCTCATACTGAGGCTGTCGTGCGCAGGTTGCTCGTCGCCGTGTCGGTCATCGTCCTGCTGCTCGTCGTCGCTGCCGGCGCGTCCGCCGTTCTCGGCGTCGGTCCGCTCGCGCGCGGTGCGGCGGTCTCGGTCGTCTACGTCGCGGTCTCACGCAGTACCGACGAGGCCGACGCACGGGAGATCGAGGCTATCGACCTCGCGGCCGGTACGCGCGAGCTCTTCGACGCCGGCGGGAAGATCACGGCGATGGCGCTCTCGCCGGACAGGCGCTCGCTGTACGTGGCGGTGGACGGCGGCCGGGTCGTCTTCCTCGACGCGATCACCGGGACCACGTTCGCCGAGGTCGATCTCCGCGGGCCGACCGTGACGTCGCTCGCTTTCCCTCCGGATGGCCGGACGCTGTTCGCGCTGACCGCGACCAACCTGCAGGGCTCGGTCATCCCGATCGATCTCGACGCGCGGAAGGCCGGCGATCCGATCGTGCTGCCGGCCGGAGCGTCATCGGCGGTCGTGCGCGGCGACTCGCTCCTCGTCGCGATCTCGGATCAGCGATCGACCCAGGTGCTGTTCGTCAGCATGCGGTCGCGGACTGTGACCGACCGCCTCACGCTGCCGCGCGGATCGCTCGCGGCACCCGTCACGCTCCGCGTCTCGGACACCCGGACGGCGGTCTTCACGTACGACATCACCGGTGGGGCCGGGGGCGGGATCCGCGCGTACCTGGTGAGCGATCCGCTGCACTGGGACGACGTTGCGCTGCCGGCACCGCTGGGCTTCCAGACCGGTCGGCTCCAGACCCTGGTCTACGCGACGGTGACCCCTGCGGGCGTGATCCACGCCTGCGTGCCGTCGGTCGCCGGCGCCCGACGGTACGTCATCACGACCGACAAGACGTTCACCGTGGCCGGGAGCGAGTGCGGGCCGCTCGGGGGTAGCAGCGAGGTCCTCATGGCGCGCCGCGACCCGGCCCAGCTCCTCGTGCTCGATCCCACGACCGGCAAGGTGACGCGCACACTCCCTCTGGCGGGGGTCCCAGCCCGGCTGCTCCGCTAGGACGTCTGTACTCCCTCTCGTGGCGACCGATCCTTCGGTGCGGCTCATAGGGTTCTCGGCAGGATGAATGAGACAGTGCCGCCGCGGGTCAACGAGCTTTCGCTGCTCATGCGAGCAGCGGAGACGCTGTTGAACGCCGCCACGGACGAGCAGAGCGTGCTCACGCACGTCATCGAGCTCCTCGGTGAGCAGTTCGGCTACTCGATGCGCTATCTGTTGCTGTACGACGCCGCCAAGGACGAGCTCTATGCGGCGACGGCGGCCGGCGAAGGCAGCGACGACCCCGCGGTGCGCTCATACCGCATGTCGACCGCCCATGGACTGACCGGGCTCGCCGCACGCAACCGGAGCATCGTCAACGTCGGCGACGTCAGCTCGGATCCCCGCTATATCGCGGCCGCCCCGCAGTGCCGCTCCGAGATCTGCGTGCCGCTCATCGCGCGCGCGGCCCTGATCGGCGTGCTCACGGTGCAGAGCCCCAAGACCGACGCGTTCTCCCTCCAGGACGAGCGCCTCCTGTCCGCGTTCGCGGGCCTCGTGTCGCTCGCACTCATGCACGCGCGCGAGCACACCGCACGGCGGCAAGACATCGCGGAGCTGGCGGCGGTCAACGTCGTGGCACGCCAGGCCGCGATGCTCGACCGCGACAGCACCCTGCAGACGATCGTCGAGCAGTTCCATCTCGTGACCACCGCCGACTCGACCGCGATCTTCCTGTGGGACGAGGACGCGCAGCAGCTCGCGGTCGCGACGATGGTGTTCGAGAAGAACTACTACCCGAGCGAATACGAGACGGTCGTGCGCGACACGAAGGTGAAGCTCGGTGAGGGCATCGTCGGCTGGACCGCCGAGCATCGCGAGCCAGCACTCATCGCCGATGCTGCGGCGGACCCGCGCGTCGTGCCGGTCCCGGGCGGGTCGCTCGAGAACAAGTCCGCGATCGTCGTGCCTCTGATCGCTGACCAGCGGCTCCTCGGCGTGATCCGCGCGGTCAAGATGGGTGTGAACGCCTTCAGTGCGGACCACTACCGGTTCGCGCAGACGCTCGGCAACCAGGCCTCGCTCGCGATCTCCGCCGCTGCCGCGCACGAGGCCGTCCGGCGCCTGTCGGTGACCGACGAGCTGACCGGTGTCTACAACGGCCGGCACTTCCGCGCGCGCCTGCGCGAGGAGATCGAGCGCGCGAAGCGCGGTGGCCGGCCGCTCGCGCTGCTCGTCATCGACAGCGACTCGCTGAAGAGCGTGAACGACCGGTTCGGCCATGAGGCCGGCAACCGCCACCTCATCGCGATCGCACAATCGGTTCAGACGCACGTTCGCACGAGCGACGTGGTGGCGCGCTTCGGCGGGGACGAGTTCCTCGTGCTGCAGCCCGACGCCACCGTCGAGGCCGCCGCAGCGGTGGCCGAGCGGATCCGCGTCGCGGTCGCCGCGGCGACGGTCGTCGCGGCCGACGGCGCCAGGGTCGCCGGGACCGTGTCGATCGGTGTGGCCGGATTCCCGCGCTCCGCGACGGACGAGCACTCGCTGTTCCGTCACGCCGACGCAGCGCTGTACGACGCGAAGCGCCATGGCAAGGATCGCGTCTTCATCGCGCCCGCTATCCCGACGCCCTAGCGCCCTCATCCCTGCCGCGGTACGCGTCGTACAGGGTCACCAGGTTCCTCTGCGGGTGCAGGTAGAAATCCTCCCGCCGCATCTCGATCCAACCTTCGGCAGCGCCGGGCGCGCGCACCATCGCACGCCGCCGAGCCACCTCTGCCACCGCTGGTTTGGGTGACCCGTCGGCCCGCCACAAGCCGAAGTGACGCTCGTGGATCGCATCATCCAACGGAGGCTCGTTCCAGATCGACCGCGCGTAGTCGGCGTAACACCAGAGGAGCGCGCCGGTGCAGCCTGCTCCCGCGATGGCGTCGAGCGCACGCGCGACGTAACGTGCCGCATCGTCCTCCTCGAGCAGCATGTCGGCGACCCGGACCGTGTCGGGATCCCGCGCGTCGCGTGTCGGAGCCCCGAACTCTTCGAACAGCACGTCCGAGCCACCCGCGAGCCAGCGCGTCACCTCCGCCAGGAACGGCAGGACCCGGTCGTCGTCCCTGGACCGCGCCCACCGGAGGTACATGGGGTACCCATGCATCGACACGACATCGCAAACTTCCGCAGCCTCGGCCGGTCCGATACGTCGGTGCTCCTCGAGGTCCTCGGCGTGCAGGCCGATCGTGATCGGCGTGCTGGCGTCGACGCTCCTGATGGCGCCGGTCATCGCAGCGAGCCAGCGGCGGCCGTCATCACGCGTCCGCGGCACCCAGCAGTTGGAGTTCTCGTTGCCGAGATCCCACATGCGGAGCGCCGGATGGCCGGCGAGCGCCCGAGCGGCCTCGCGCGCGAGCAGCGCCTGCGCGGCGATGACGGGCTCGTCCGACCAGTCGCGCGTCGCGCGGTCCACGATCGACCCCCCGGCCAGTGACCGGAATCGCCGCGCCGGGTCGTCGCCAAGCGCCCACCGCGGATACCAGTTCACGCCGCTCATGTGACCGGTGAAGAGCGTGGGGATGATCCCGACACCGGCACGCGCCGCGCGGTCCGCGACGTCGCGCAGCTTCATGAGCGCGTCGTCGGCCACCGCGTCGGGCCGCGGCTGGAAATCCTCCCAGAGCAGGAAGAGCCGCACGGTGCCGGCCCCGACCGCAGCGCACCGCCGGAAGTCGTCCTCGATCTCGGTGCCGTCGAAGCGCTGCCACATCCGCATGGCGCTCGACGCCGGCCAGTAGTTCACACCGAGGTCGAAACGGGTCATGCCTCTCCCGCGACGATCTTCGCGTAGAGCTCAAGGTACGCGTCGACCATGCGGTCGCGCGAGAATCGTTCCGCCGCGCGCGCGCGGACGGCGTGGCGCGGAAGCATGGCCGCGCGGGGCACGGCCGCGGCCGCTTCGGTCGCGTCGTTCACGAGGAAGCCGGTGATGCCGTCGTCCACGACCTCAGTCACGGACCCACGCCGCGTCCCGATCACCGGTGTACCCGTTGCCATCGCCTCGACCATCGCGAGCCCGAACGGCTCGTCGAAGTTCACCAGATGCAGGAGCGCGACCGCGTCGCCCAACAGCTTCGCGCCATCCACCTGGTCCACCGCGCCGACGTAGCGGACCCGGTCGCCATCGATGTGCGGCTCGATCCGCTGCGCGAAGTACGCCTCGTCGTGGACGATGCCCGCGATCACGAGGGGGAGGCCGGCCTGGCGTGCGGCAGTGATCGCCTCGGCTGTGCCCTTGTCGGGATGGATGCGTCCGAAGAACAGGAGGTAGCCGCCCGCACCCGTGCCGAGCGGGTAGTCGTCGAACGGGATGCCGTGATGGATCGTCGCCGCGTAGGGGAGCTGCGGCGCGCGGTCGGCGTCGCTGATCGCGACGAACCGCACGCGGTCGGCGTACGCCTGGTACGCCGGAAGGATCCGCTGCGACGAGAAGCCGTGGATCGTCATCACGATCGGCACGTCCACGAGACGCGAGTACGTGAGCGGTAGGAAGTCGTAATGGTTGTGCAGGACGTCCGCGTCCCTCGCGCGCTCGAATGCGTGGCCGATGTGCAGCCCCTCCCACACCTTCGCGTCGAGTGACGGGTCCTCGTTCAGCGGTCGCGGACACACGCCGTCGAGATGCGCCGACGTCACGGAATCGGCGGTCGCGAAGAGCGTGACGTCGACGTCACGCGCTACGAGACCCTCGGTGAGGCGGGAGACCACGAGCTCCCACGGCCCGTAGTGGCGGGGCGGCACGCGCCAGGAGATCGGAGCGAGCATGGCGACCCGAAGACCCTTCACCCGTCCGACTGCAGTGCATGGCACCTGCCGCGGTCTGGCACGCACCGTGCGCTCGCTTGGTGGAACGGAGGTGTCTGCATGAAGGACAAGCCCAAGACGGAGAACTTCGGCAAACCCGATCCCGAGCGCGAGCGGATCGTCGAGCAGCAGGAGGGGATCGTCGCCGAGAAGGGCGGGGTCAAGGACAGTGACCGGCCCGAGCCCAACGTCCCGCACCCCGAGGACCTGAACATGATGGACAACGCAAAGACCAAGGGCCGCTGACCTTTCTAGACTCGGCCGGTGACACCACCGGCGGGTCCGGCCAAGCCCGGACCGAACGTTCCGTTCCCGCCGATGGAGGCCGAGCTCGTGGACGAGCTCCCGACCGGCGAGCGGTGGCGCTACGAGCCGAAGTGGGACGGGTTCCGAGGCGTGCTCGAGAACGACACCGGGGAAGTCGCGCTCTGGAGCCGCAACGGGCGGCCGCTCCTGCGCTATTTCCCGGAGCTGCGCGCGATCGGTGAGCTCCTGCCCCCACATTCCGCGCTCGACGGCGAGATCGTCATCGAGCGAGACGGCGCGCTCGACTTCGATGCGATGCAGATGCGCCTGCATCCGGCTGAGTCGCGCATCAAGCGGCTCTCGGCCGAGACACCGGCCACGTTCATCGCGTTCGACATGCTCCTGTGGGACGGCGAGGCGATCCACGACCGCCCGCTCACGGACCGCCGCGTCGAGCTCGAGAAGCGCGCGAAGAAGTTCACGCTCTCGCCGCAGACCACCGATCGCGCGCTCGCGCAGCGGTGGCTGGAGCGGCTCGAAATGATCGGGCTCGACGGCGTGATCTGTAAGCGTGCCGACCTCTCATACAAGCCCGGCTCGCGCGAGGCGGTCCTCAAGGTGAAGCACCACAAGACCGCCGACTGCGTCATCGTCGGATATCGCAAGAACGGGAAGCGCGTCGCGAGCCTCCTGCTCGGTCTGTACGGAGAGGATGGCACGCTCCATTTCGTCGGGCACACCTCGGGCATCACCGGACAGCTCCAAGCAGATCTGCAGCAGCGGCTGCCACCGCTCGAGGAGACCGGGCACCTCGGTGAAGGGCGCATGCCCGGCGGGCAGAGCCGCTGGTCCCAGGGGAAGGACCTCGAGTGGGTCGAGCTGCGGCCGGAGCTGGTGTGCGAGGTCCGTTACGACAAGATGGAGACCGAGCGCTTCCGGCACGGCACCGGGTTCCTCCGGTTCCGCCCGGACAAGGACCCGCGCCAGTGCACCTGGGACCAGGTCCGGCCCGCACGGCAGGACAGCGATCCGACGATCTCCGGGCTCCTCGGCAGCGGTGGGTTGCTCCCTCGGCGTGCCTGATCTGGACACGCCCGACCCATATCGGTCTATCTTGGGCGCGGTGGCAGGCGCGAAAGACATCAACGTGCTGGTCGTCGACGACCACGAGGCGATCCGCGAAACGTTGCAGGTCGCGCTGGACGATGAGGGCTTCACCGTCGAGTGCGCCGCGAACGGCCGTGAGGCGCTCGAGATCATGACGCGCTGGAAGCCCTCCGTGATCCTGCTCGACCTGATGATGCCGGTGATGGACGGCTGGCAGTTCTGCGCAGAGCAGCAGCGGACCGGAGACACCACGCCGATCGTGCTGCTGTCGGCGGCGGGCGAACTGCAGGAGCAGGCGCGCGAGCTGTGCGCGGCCGCGTTCATCGCCAAGCCCTTCGACATCGATCGCGTCGTGAGCACGATCGAGAGGGTCTGCTAGCCAGCGAGCTTCGCGGGCTTGAGCTTCAGCTGATCGAACAGCGGGGCGATGCGTCGTGGCTCGGCCCACATCCCGGCAGTGAGGTCCCCGACCTTCTCGATCCGTGCGGGCATGGTCGTTAGCGTGAAGTCCGCCGCCTCGACGTCGGCCACCTCCTCCCAGCGAAGCGGTGCCGATGCACGCGCGTCCTTCGTCGGCCGGATCGAATACGCGGACGCGATCGTTCGGTCGCGTGCGTTCTGGCCGAAGTCCACGAACACGCCGGTGCGGTCCGCGACCTTCCACGTCGTTGTCGCGATATCGGGCACGCGCCGCGCGACCTCCTGCGCGAACGCCTTCGCGAAGCGCCGCACCTCGGGGAACTCGAGCTCAGGGACGATCGGTGCCAGGATGTGGATCCCCGTGGATCCGGATGTCTTCGGGTAGCTGACGAGCCCGAGCTCGTCCATCACGTCCTTGACCACGAGCGCGATCGTGCGCACGTGCGACCACGGATCGCCACCGCGCGGATCGAGGTCGATGAGCAGGTAGTCCGGCTTCTCGACATCGTCGATGCGCGAGGACCAGGTGTGCAGGTCGATGCAGCCGAGGTTCGCGATCCACGCCAGCGCCGCTGCGTCGTTTGCCACCGGGAAGTCGGCGCTGCGTCCGCTCGGGAACTGGATCGTGTACGTCTCGAGCCAGTCGGGATGTGGGACGGGGACGCGCTTCTGGTAGAAGAACTCGCCGTCGACGCCGTTCGGGTACCGGAGCATCTGCATGACCCGCTTGCGCACGTGCGGCAGGAGCGCCGCCGATACGGTCACGTAGTAGTCGACCAGGTCACCCTTGGTGAGCCCACGCTCCGGGAAGAACACTTTGTCCCGATTGGTGACGGTGATGTCCTTGCCCGCAACCTGCACGTGGACAGAATGACGCATCATGCCCACGGAGCGCTGTAGGAGGGCCAGATGATCCGCCGGAACGTGAACCGCATCCTCGACACATGGCACTTCGGCGTCGGGATCGCCGACGTCTACTCGGCGGTCAGCCGGAGCGTCATTCGGCCGAAGTGGCTCCGCAGCCTCCTGCACGGCACCTGGCTCGGCCATCCGCTCCATCCGCTGCTCACCGATCTGCCGATCGGCGCGCTGACGGTGGCGCTCGTCCTCGACGTGCTCGACATCTACGACGGCGCGAACTGGGCCACGCTCGTCGGCTTCGGCGGCCTGCTCGCGGCGGCGCTCGCCGGCATGGTGGATCTCGACGAGACAAGCGGAAAGGCGCGGCAGTACGGCGGCCTCCACGCGGGGCTCATGTTCGTCGCGACGGTGTTCTACCTGTTCTCCGTGCTGATCCGGTTCGGTGTGATGCCCGGCGATCCGGTCTACGCGATCGGGACGGCCGCGGCGGGGTACGCCATCATCCTGCTGGGCTCCTACATCGGGGGCGACCTCGTCTTCGCCTTCGGCAACATGGTCGATCGTCACGCCTGGCGTGGTGGCGGCGCCAAGTGGGCCGCGCTCGACCTCACCGAGGTCCCGGAGCGCACGCCGACGAAGGCGAAGGCCGGCGCGCAGGCCCTGGTCCTCGTGCGTGAGGGCGAGCGCATCTCGGCGATGCATGACGTCTGCTCCCACGCCGGATGCTCGCTCTCCGAGGGCACGATCGTCGGCGACACCATCCAGTGCCCGTGTCACGGTTCGCGGTTCCGCATCGCCGACGGCGGCGTGGTCGCCGGGCCGGCGACGTTCGACCAGCCGGCGTACGAGGTGCGCCGAGCCGAGGGAAAGCTCGAAGTGCGCCGGATCCACTGATGGGTCTCGCGTTCGCGTGCATCGCGCCACACGGCGGCATCGCGATCGCCGAGACCTGCGCGCCCGCCGAGCGTGAGCTCGCCGCGGTGACCCGCAGAGGCATGGAGGAGCTCGGCCGGCGATTCGATCGCGCCGCACCTGAGGTCACGATCGTGCTCACACCGCACAACATCCATGTCGAGGGCGCAATGGCGGTCATCACGTCGGGCACCGTCGCCGGAGCCCTCGACGGCCATCCCGATGTCGCGCTGCGGACGCCGGTGGATCGCACGCTTGCGCTCGCGATCAAGGACGCGATCGTCGCCGAGGGCATCCCGGTCGCGGGCGTGAGCTATGGGGCCAACGACGCGGCCGCGTCGACCTTCCCGATGGACTGGGCGATCCTCGTGCCGACCTGGTTCATGGGCGGACGAGCCGCCTCACCGGTCCCGGTCGTTGTCGTCGCGCCGGCACGCGATCTTCCATACGAGCGGCACGTCATGGCAGGCCGGGCGATCGCGCGCGCGGCGGAGGCATCGGGAAAGCGCGTCGCGCTCATCGCGAGCTGCGACCACGGGCATGGGCACGACGCGAAGGGCCCGTATGGCTTTACCCCGCGCTCGCGCGAGTTCGACGAGCAGGTCGTCGCGTTGATCAAGAAGGACGATCTCGCCGAGCTCATGCGTATGGACCCAACGCTGCCTGTCGAGGGCAAGGCCGACAGCTATTGGCAGATGCTCATGCTGCATGGCGCGCTCGGGGCAGGCTGGCGCGGCGAATTACTGAGCTACGAGGCACCGACCTACTACGGGATGCTCTGCGCTGCCTACTCCCGGGCGTCGGAGCGGTAGAGGGGAGCTAGACGCGGGCGAGCCCCGCGGCCACGGTGGTGTGCGCCGCCGTATCGCGGAGCACGGCGTTCTTGAATCGTCCGCGAAGCAGCGTCCGCGCGGCGGGGATCGCGCTTGAGCCTCCCGTGCACACGATCTCGATGATCTGGTCCGCCGCCGTCCCGCTCCGTTCGAGAACCTTCGTCAGCGCGCCGTCGACGCGTGACAGGAGTGGCGCGATCGCGACCTCGAAGGCACGCCGCGAGGCCTGCTGATCGATGTCGACCGCGGCATGGTGGAACGAGAACAGCGCGAGCTGGACGGCGGACAGCTCGATCTTCGTTGCGTCGACGGCGGCGAAGATCTCGTAACCGAGCTGCAGCTCGATCGCGCTTCGCAGCGCGGCGAGCTCGCGCTTCGGCGCGCCGAGCGCCTGGAGGTCATCGAGCGCCTCGAGGATCGGCTTCTCATTGAGGGCGGACAACGCGCGCCAATCGCCGATCGCGCTCGTGATGAAGCGGGGAAGGATGAGGCCCTTCGGTCCCCACCGTTTCTCCGCCCCGAGGTGCGGCGCGACGAGCTGATCGATGAGCAGCTGGGTGAAGCGGTCGCCGGCGACATCCACGCCCGCGGTGCCGAGCACCCGGATCTCGCCTTTGTCACGGCGCGTTACACAGAGGTCGAGCGTTCCGCCGCCGAAGTCGAAGATCAGCGCCAGTCCGGCCGGAACATCGGCCGCAAAGGCCGCGGCCACGGGCTCTTCGACGAATCTCACGTTCTGCAGGCCTGCCAGGCGCGCTGCTTGCTCAAGACGGGCTCGTGCACGCTCTTCGACCAGGGGTCCACCGACGAATTCCACGGGACGGCCGAGCGTCGCTGCCCTCGGCCGTGTGCCTGTCAGCTCCTCGGCGCGCTGGAAGATCGCGGTGAGGATCATCGCGATGAGGTCCTCGAGTCCCTTCTCGTCGCCGAAGACATTCGTGCGCGACAGCAGCGGGTCGCCGAGGAACGTCTTCAGCGACTGGAACAACCTGCCCGGTGACGACGTGTCCGCGAGGATCAACGCTTCGACGCCGCTGCGCTGCACCGGGTTGCTCGACGCCATCTTCACCCCGAGCAGCTTGTACTCGCGGTGCACCGGGCCGCGCGCGCGGTTATCGGCCAGGAACGAATGGATCGCCGGATGACCGACCGTGGGGGAGCCGTCGCGCCGGACGTAGAGCACGGAAGGCATCGTGTCGCCGCCGACCGGATCGATCGGCAACAGCTTCACGCCCGTACCGTCCGACACCGCGAGCGCGCTATTCGACGTGCCGAAGTCCAGTCCGAAGCGCAGCTCGCTCACCTGATGGACCACCCGTGAGCGCGCCGATCGTCATCGCCGAGGACGACGACGATATCGCGGCGATCCTCAGTGAGGCACTCGGTGCGGACGGCTCGATGGAGCCCATCGTCGTGTCGAACGGCGCGCTGGTCATCGACGCGGTCATGAGCGTCGGTGCGCAGCTTCTGGTCCTCGACGTGCGGATGCCCGGTGCGAGCGGTATCGACGTCTACGACGTCGTGCGGGAGCATCCCGCGTTCCGGCACATCCCGGTGCTGTTCGTGACCGCGAATCCGGAGCTCGCCCTCGACACGACACCGGGCAAGGCGCCGCGGGACATCGTCGCGAAGCCGTTCGACCTCGACGACCTCGTCGCGCGTGCCCGCACGCTGCTCGGGGACCCGATCGCCGCCTAGAACGGCGGCCACGGCACCGCCATCCGGTCCGGGCTTGGCTGCGGAAAGACCTTCGTCCAGATCAGCCGATCCAGACGGACCTCGAACGCGCGCATCTCGGATGGCGCGAGCAGCGCCTGCAGTGACTGGCAGAGCGGCCCATCGAGCTTGGATCGCAAAGTGCGCAGCACCTCGAGCTCTTCGGGTTCGATCGGTCCGCCGCGCCAGTCCCACAAGATCGTGCGCAGCTTCGGCTCCGCGGCGAAGCAGATGCCGTGATCGACGCCAAAGAGGTCTCCGGTGACCGCTGGAAGCAGATGACCGCCCTTCCGGTCGGCGTTGTTCACCGCGGCGTCGAACAGGGCGATCCGCCGGAGCCGCGGGTCCGGCTGCTGCACGATCGCCCACACGTCCGCGTTCGGGTCGACATCGATCCAGAGCTGGGCCATGCCCGCGCCGAACGGTCCGTCGTCGCGAACGACCGTTGGTGGCACGATGTTCCAGCCCGTCGCCTCGGAGACGAGGTACGCGGCTCGCTCGCGTTTCCACAGCGTGCCGTCGGGGAAATCGTCGAGCGGCCGTTCGCCGCGCACCGGTTTGTACATGCACGTGACGGACTCACCGCCCAGTGTGACCGTGCCGAGGAACGAGGCGTTCGACGCGGCGAGGATCCGACCCTGCAGCGTCATCTCACCCTCCGTCAGGAGGCGCAACGCGGCGTCACGCTCGGCGGGCCTCATGCTTCCAGTGTGCGACCGATACTCATCTGATGGCGAGGGTCGCGGTCATCGGTGCGGGCCCGGCGGGCCTGGTGAGCGCCCGGTGGCTCCGCGCGGCCGGTCTCGACGTCATCCTGCTCGAGCGCACCGGCGAGGTCGGGGGGATCTGGCGCCCGGACACCGGCCTGGCGTATCCATCGCTCCGCACGAACACCTCGAAGCAGCGCACCGCGTTCTCGGATCTTGGCTTCGAGTCGTCGCTGCCCGACTTCCCAAGCCGCGATGCGGTCCACGCGTATCTCGAGCGCTACGCCGATATGACCGGCGTCCGGGCGCTCATCCGTCGCCAGGACGTGCGCATGGTGCGACCGGATACGGACGGCTGGATCGTCGATGGTGAGCACTTCGATGCCGTGATCGTCGCCACGGGTCTGTTCGGTCGCGCGCTCGAGCCGCCGCTCGCCGGGCGCGAACGGTTCACGGGCGAGGTCATCCACTCGAGCGCGTACCGCGACCCCGGGCGCTTCGCCGGTCGCGATGTCGTTGTGGCCGGCGCCGGATCGAGCGGCGCGGATATCGCGATCGAGCTCGCAGCCGTTGCCCGCTCCGTCACCGTCGCCGTACGCGAGCTGCCGCTGTTCTCGCCTCGCGTCCACCGCGGTCGTCCCTATGACCACCGCGCGACCCGCCTCGCGCATCTGCTCCCCGCACGGGTCCGCGGATGGCGTGCCCAGAGGGTCATCGCCGCTGAATACTCCGGTCGCGGCCTGCGTCTCGAGCGGATGCGCGCGACCCGCACGCCGGGTCTGGGCCTGCTCGATCTCATCGCGTCCGGACGGGTCGCGGTCCGTGCCGCGCTCGTGGGCCTCGACGAGCGTGGCGCGCTCTTCGCGGACGGGACGCGCGCGGACGCCGACGCCGCCATCCTCGCGACCGGCTACCTCCCGGATTTCCCGTTCCTCCCGGCCGGATTGCCGGAGCGGATCGGAAGCGGGTTGGCGCTGTACCGCCTCGTGTTCCCGCCGGGCGTGCCCGGGATCGCGTTCGTAGGCATGATGCGTGTCTCCGGTCCGGTCCTGCCGCTCGCCGAGCTGCAGGCGCGCTGGGTCGCGGCGGTCTTGACCGGCCGGGCCGCGCTTCCAGCGGAGGTCGCGATGCGCGCCGAGATCAGCGAGCGGTTCGCGCAGGCCCGCGCGGCGGAGAACGATCAGCTCCGCGTCGAGTTCCTTCCATACGCGGACGACATCGCCAGCCGCATCGGTGCGCGGCCGTCGCTATGGCGCCATCCGCGGCTTCTGGTATCTCCAGTGCGCGCCGCTGATTATCGGATCGCGGGCGGACATGATGTCTCTAGACTGCGCGGACCGTGAACGCCGCCGAGCTCGCTGCCGAGCTGCGCCCGAAGGTCCGCGCGTCGATGGGCGACGTGCGCGCCGGTCTCGAGCGTCTCGCACGCATTCCGTCGCTGAGCGCGCCGGGATATGACGCGGCACCGGTGCAGAACACCGCGGAGCTCACCGCGGAGCTGTTCAAGGCCGCCGGGGTCAACGCGCGCGTGGTGGGGAAGGCCGGGGCGCATCCCGCGGTGGTCGGACGCGTGGCCGGTCCCCCGGGCACACCGACCGTTCTCCTGTATGCGCATCACGACGTGCAGCCGCCAGGCCCGCGCGATCGGTGGCAGACCGACCCGTTCGAGCCCGTCGAGCGCGATGGCCGCCTCTACGGTCGCGGCACCGCCGATGACAAGGCCGGCATCGCGGCACATCTTGCCGCGTTACGCGCGTTCGGTGGCAAGCCGCCATGCGGTGTCGCGCTCTTCGTCGAGGGGGAGGAGGAGTCCGGATCCGCGCACCTGATGGACTACCTGACCGCGGAGAAGTCGACGTTGCAGTGCGATGCCGTGATCATCGCTGACTCCGCGAACTGGCGGATCGGCCAACCTGCGATCACGACGACGCTGCGCGGCAACGCGCTCGTCACGCTCGAGGTGCGGGTCGCCGATCACGCCGTGCACAGCGGGGGCTACGGCGGCGTGGTGCCCGACGCGCTCATGGCGATCACGCGTCTACTCTCGTCGCTCCACGACGACCTGGGCCGCGTCGCGGTGAAGGGCCTGAAGAGCGGTGACGCCGACGGGCTCGACATGACCGAAGAGGAGCTCCGTGGCTACGTCGGCTCGCGGCCATCGGTGCGGCTCATCGGGGACGGCTCGCTGACCTCGCGCATGTGGACCAAGCCGTCCATCTCGATCATCGGTCTCGACGCGACGCCGGTGAAAGAGGCGTCGAACACGCTCTGGCCCGTCGCGTCGGCGCGGCTCTCGATGCGCGTGCCACCTGGCCAGAACGCAAAGGCGGCGCAGGACGCGCTCGTGTCACACCTCGAGTCGTACGTCCCGTGGGGGGCGGAGCTCACCATCACCCGGGGACCGACCGGTGAGGCATTCACCGGCGCGACGAGCGGCGCCGCGTACGAGGCCCTCAAGTCGGCGCTCGGCGCGGCCTGGGGCAAGGAGGCCATCGATATCGGCCAGGGTGGGAGCATCCCGTTCCTCTTCGACTTCGCGCGCACGTTTCCCGGTGCGGCGCTCCTGGTCACCGGTGTCGAGGACCCCGCCTCGAACGCGCACTCCGAGAACGAGAGCCTGCACCTCGCCGAATTCGAGAACGTCTGCGTCGCCGAGGCGACGTTCCTCGGCCTCTTCGGAGCGTCGGCGCGGGGCTGATGCTCCGCGGCATCCTGACCCTCCGTTGTCCCGGATGCCGCCGTGGGAAGCTGTTCAGCGGCCTCATCACGATGCCCGAGCGGTGTCCCGTCTGCGGCCTCTACTTCGAGCGGGAGCACGGGTACTTCGTGGGCGCGATGGCCATCAGCTACGGGCTCGCGGTCGGATCGGTCGCGGTGCTGTTCTTCGGCCTGCTCTGGCTCACGCACTGGCCGCTGGAATGGGTCCTGCTCGTGTCCGGTGCCGCGTTCCTGCCACTTGCGCCGTTCTGCTTCCGTTATTCGCGCGCGCTCTGGATCTACATGGACCGGAGGATGGATCCAGACGACCCGAAGGACCGTTAGGTAGCGTTCGGGCGGTGCATGTCATTCGCTCGAGCAGGCTTGATCTCGTATCGCTCTCACCTGAGGTCCTTGCCGCCTTCTCGAGCGCGGATCTCGTGGCCGCGCGGGCCCTTGTCGATTTTGCGATCCCCGATGACTTTCATCTGATGCGCGGATGGCTTGAGCTCGTTCGAATGCGACATGACCAGGTCCGGAAGGACCCGGCGTGGCTGCCGTGGTCGCTGCGCGCGATCGTGGTCCGCGAGCCGGTACGCGCGATGGTCGGCCACCCGAATTTTCACGGTCCGTCGGGCATCAACGACCTCTCGACCCCGGGCGCCGCCGAGATGGGCTACACGGTCGCTGCTGCGCATCGCGGTATGGGCTACGCGACCGAGGTGGCTGGGGCGATGATCGAGTGGGCCTGCGCCGAGCATGGCGTCACACTGTTCATCTCAGGTGTCGAGCCTGACAACGCTGCATCGCTCCGGGTGAACGACAAGCTCGGGTTCACGCGGACCGGCGACGTCGTGGATGGAGAGCTCATCTTCGAGCTGCGGCTGCCCTGAAGCGCTGGTCGCGCCTCGTCATGCCGGATCTCGCGCCGCTCCGCGAGTCGCGCTCGTACCGGCTGATCTTCATCGGCCAGATCGTCTCGCTGAGCGGCAGCCAGCTCCGGCTGGTCGCGCTTCCGTACCAGATCTTTCTGCTGACCGGCTCGTCGTTCGCGGTCGGCGCCATCGGCCTGTTCCAGGCGGTCCCGCTCCTGGTGCTCGGTCTCTTTGGCGGCGTGATCGCCGATGCCGTCGACCGGCGGCGCCTGCTGCTCATCACGCAGGTCGGGCTCGCGATCGTCTCGCTCGTTCTCGCGGTCGTGACGCAGCTCGGCCTTGCGTCGGTCCCGCTGCTGTACGCGTTGACCGCGCTCGGTGCGTGCTTCTCGGCGCTCGACAGTCCGACCCGCGCATCGCTCATCCCGACGCTGGTCGAGCGCCGCCACATGAACGCGGCGATGGCCCTGAACCAGACGGCCTGGCAGGTCGCCTCGGTCGTCGGGTCCGCGCTCGGCGGCATCGTCATCGCGCGCGTCGGTCTCGCGGGCGCGTACGGGATCGACGTCGTGACCTTCGCGGCGGCATTCGCGGCCGTCCTGGGCATGCGCACGGCTCCGCGGGTCCCGACAGAACGGGTGCCGGTCCTGCGGTCCCTCGTCGAGGGCGTCCGCTACCTCGGAGCAACGCGGATCCTGCTGGCCACGATGGTGCTCGACTTCCTCGCGATGTTCTTCGGCTCGCCGCGCGCCCTCTTCCCGTATTACGCCGAGCGCGTGTTCCACGTCGGTCCGGAGGGCCTGGGACTCCTGTACGCCTCGATGGGTGTCGGAGCGCTGCTCGCGGCGGTCGCATCGGGCTGGACCGCGCGCGAGAAACGCCCCGGTGTCACGATCCTCGGCGCCGTCGTGGTGTGGGGCCTCGCGATCGCGCTGTTCGGTGTGATCGACGGGAACATGTTCATCCTCGCCTGCGTGCTCCTGGCGATCGCATCCGCGGCCGACATCGTGGCGACGATCCTCCGCGGCACGATGCTGCAGCTCATCGTGCCGGACGCGCTCCGCGGCCGGCTCAATTCGATCAATCTCATGTTCGTCGCCGGTGGCCCGTACCTCGGGCAGTTCGAATCCGGCCTGGTCGCCGGCCTCTGGTCGCCGGTCGCGGCGGTCGTCTCCGGTGGCCTCGCGTGCATCGTGGCGGTCTTCGCGGTGGGGGCGTGGCTGCCGGAGCTCGTCCGGTATCACGCGACTGGCGATGACGGCCGCCCCGGCCGCATGGAGGATGCCACCAGCGGCGGCTGACCGGCGTAGCGTGTCAGTGGACAGATGAAGCTCGCCGCCGACGTCCGCGCGTTCCTCGACGCACCGCGGTCCGCCGACCTCGGCACGATCAACCCGGACGGCTCGCCGCAGCTCTCGATCATCTGGTACGAGCGCCGCGACGACGAGGTCGTGATCAACACGACAGCGCAACGGATCAAGGCCCGCAACATGGACCACGACCCGCGGGTGTCGCTGCTCATCGGTGACGCCGACACGTACGTCCGGATCGACGGAGACGCCCGTGTCATTGCGACCGGTGCGCACGCGGTCGCGGATATCCGCGCGATGGCGGTGCGATACGCGGGCGAGGAGCACGCCGAGAAGCAGACGCGGGATACGTGGTCGAAGCAGGACCGGGTGACGTACGCGATCGTCATCACGCGCGTGTACCGCTACGGGTTCGACTGATGTACTGCTGAGCGGGAGACGGGGCTCGAACCCGCGAAACCTCGACTTTGGGAAAGTCGCGCTCTGCCAACTGAGCTACTCCCGCGTAGGTCGTCAGTTTACGACAACAACGACCGTCTCCAGCCCTGTTGCTTGGCGGTGCGGCGGCGATGGCAGTTCACGCATCGGACGTCGCACTTCTGGATCTCGGCCTCAACAGCGGCCCAACGACGCTTCGCAGCCATGAGCGCAACGGCCTCGACCTTGTCGACATCGTCGCGATGGTCGAACTCGAGCACGACCGGATCTGCCTCACCACAGCCGATGCAAGGATGAGCC
>JBBRQB010000032.1:0-28911 GCA_038227105.1 Candidatus Limnocylindria bacterium
GCGCCGGACGGCCCGATCGTCGGCAGTGCGCAGCTGGTCGCCGCGTCGCGCCCGAACGGACGCTATCGCGCCGAGGTCCAGAAGGTGATGGTCCGACCCTCCCACCGCCGGCGGAGACTCGGGACGCAGCTCGTGGAGCACATCGAGACGATCGCCCGCGAGCGCCGTATCACGCTGCTGCACCTCGACACGAGCGAGGGGCCCAGCGGGGCGCGGGAGCTCTACGAGCGGCTCGGCTACAGCTACGCCGGCGGTATCCCCGGCTGGGCGCTCGATCCCGACAGAACACCGGCGAAGAACGCGATCTTCTACAAGATGCTCAGCTAGCCTTTAGTGGTGACGGAGCTGACGCGGCTGGCGGTCGACGAGCGCAAGGTGGCTCGCATCACGCTTGATCGCCCTGACGTGAAGAACGCCTTCAATGCCGAGCTCATCGCCCAGCTCTCCGCCGCGGTCGATGCGGTGCCCGCCGATGCCCGCTGCGTCGTACTCGCGAGCGAAGGCGACACCTTCTGCGCCGGTGCGGACATCGCATGGATGCGATCGATGGCCGACTTCACGCTCGAGGAGAACCGCGCCGACTCAACGGCACTCGCCGACGTCTTCGCGAAGCTCGATGCGCTGCCGATGCCGATCGTGGCCCGGATCCAAGGTGCGGTCATCGGGGGCGGCGTAGGCCTCGTGGCGATCGCCGATATCGCGGTCGCCGTCGAGGAGGCCGTGTTCCAGTTCACCGAGGTGCGGCTCGGGATCCTGCCCGCGGTCATCTCGCCGTACGTGGTGCGGAAGGTCGGGGTCAGCTTCGCGACGGCCGCATTCACGACCGGGATCCGGTTCGATTCGCATCGGGCGTTCGACACCGGGCTCATCCACAGCGTCGTCGACGCCGGCCAGCTCGATCCCGAGATCGACCGCTTCGTCGACGCCATCGTCTCGGGCGGCCCGCACGCGGTGAATGCCGCGAAGAAGCTGGTGCGCGAAGTGGCCGGACGTGCGCCTGCGGACGTGCGGGACCTCACGATCCAACGGATCGCCGATGCGCGCGTCAGCGCCGAGGGGCAGGACGGGATGCGCGCATTCTTCGAGAAGCGTGCACCAAAGTGGCTCGGCGGGTCACGCCGGCAGAACTAGCCGAAGCAGAGCCACCACCGCGACGCCACCCAGCACGCCCGCAAGCAGGTTGCGCCACCGCGCGACGATCGCGACCACGACGAGCGCAGCGATGAGCTCGTGACCGTGGGTGGGATGACCGTTCGGTACGAGGACCGCGGGCCCGACGAGTGCGGCGATGATCGCCGCCGGCAGCGCGTCGAGGTAGCGAGCGACCCGGCGCGGAGGGGTGCTCGGGAACGCGACCGTGAACGCGAATGCACGCACGAGGTACGTCGCGAGCGCGGACGCAGCGATCGCGAGCCAGGTCATGCGAGCTCCTCGTCACGGGACAACAGCGCCACGAGCGGCGCAAGCGCGCCGGCTGCGACGACAGCGATGACCGACGCGCCGAGGTACGCGAGAGCCGACGCCACGAGGGCAGCGGTCAGCGCGACGGCCACGTCCACCCGCCGGCGAACGCCGATGACGACGATGGCGATGAACGTCGCGGTGATCGCGAAGTCGACGCCGAAGCGGCGCGGCTCACCGATCGTCGGCCCGAGCAGCATGCCGATCACGGTCGCGGTATTCCAGAGCACGTAGAGCGAGACGGCGAACGTCACGTAGTAGGAGAGCTCGGTCCGCCCGCGGCGGAACCATCCGATCGCCATGGCGAACGCCTCATCCGTGAGGAAGAACGCCGCGGCCAAGCGCCGCGCGGTCGACACGCCCGCGAAATATGGGCGCAGGGCCGCGGCCATCAGCATGTGCCGAAGGTTGATGAGAAGCACGGTCGCGGCGATCAGCGGCCACGCCACGCCGTCCTTGAACAGCTGCACCATCGCGAACTGGGACGCGCCCGCGAACACGAACAGGCTCATTGCCATGATCTCGACCGGGGATAGCCCCGACTGGCGCGCGACGATCCCGAACGGGATGCCGACGACCATGACGGAGACGAGCACCGGCCAGCCTTCGGCGAGCGCGGCGCGTTGCGGCGACAATGCCCCCCAATGATGACCGTCCTCGTCGCGAATCGCGGCGAGATCGCGCGGCGCGTCTTCCGCACGGCGAAGCACATGGGGCTTCGCACCGTGGCCGTGTATTCGGACGCCGATGCGGACGCGCCCTTTGTTCATGAGGCCGATACGGCGATCCGCATCGGCGCGGCTCCGGCGCGCGACTCCTACCTGAACATCGGCAGCATCCTCGCCGCCGCGCGTGAGAGTGACGCAGGACTCATTCATCCCGGGTACGGCTTCCTCTCCGAGCGCGCCGAATTCGCCGTCGCCGTGAAGGACGCGGGGCTCACGTTCGTCGGTCCGCCCGCCGACGTGCTGCGCGCACTGGGAGACAAGGCGTCCGCGAAGGAGATCGCCGAGCGCGCGGGCGTGCCGGTGCTTCCCGGGTACCGCGGCGCCGATCAGACGGATGACGCCTTCATCAAGGCAGCGACGAGCGCCGGCTACCCGGTGATGCTCAAGCCCGCGGCGGGCGGAGGCGGCATCGGCATGCAGCTCGTCGCAGAGGAACAGGGCATGCGCGATGCGCTCGCCCGCGCGCGCCGCACCGCGCAGGCGGCCTTCGGCGACGAGCGGCTCATCCTCGAGCGCGCGATCGAGCGGCCGCGGCACGTCGAGATCCAGCTGCTCGCAGATCGTCACGGCACGGTCCTCACGCTCGGCGAGCGCGACTGCTCGGCGCAGCGCCGTCATCAGAAGGTCCTTGAGGAGTCACCCTCTCCAGCGATCGACGAGCGGCTCCGTGCGGCGATGGCGGACGCCGCGGTCAAGATCGCGAAGGCGGTCGGCTACGTGAACGCCGGCACGTGCGAATTCATCGTCGACGCGAAAGGTGCGTTCTTCTTCCTCGAGGTGAACGCGCGGTTGCAGGTCGAGCATCCGGTGACCGAGATGGTCTGGGGCATCGATCTCGTGGAGCAGCAGCTACGCATCGCGATGGGTGAACGACTCACGCTCGAGGCACAGCCGCACGGGCATGCGATCGAGGTCCGCCTCTATGCAGAGGATCCGGCGAGCGGGTTCCTTCCCTCCACCGGCCGGATCGCGTACGCCGCCTGGCCGGACGGCGCGCGCATCGACTCGACGATCGAGGAAGGCAGCGTCGTGACGACCGACTACGACCCGATGCTGGCAAAGGTCATCGTTCACGGAGCTGACCGGCACGCGGCGCTCGCGGCGCTCGGCACCGCGCTACGCGGCACGACGGTCCTAGGCGTTCGCACCAACGAGCGGTTCCTGCGAACGCTCGCCGCGCATCCAGCGGTCGCGTCGGGTGACATCGACACGGGTCTGATCGAGCGCACGCCGGAGCTCGCTGCCGGCCCCGGACCCGCGCCCGACAACGTGCGAGCGGTCGCGGCCGCCGCCTACGCCGCGAGCCTCACCGTCAGCACGGAGATCCACGATCCGTGGCGCGCGCTCGCCGGATGGCGCGGGGGCGGCCCGCCGGCGATGACCGTCGTGCTCGACGACCGCGCGATCCGCGTGAGCGGCAACGGGCCGTTCAGGGTCGAGGGGCAGGTCGTCGCCAAGGAGGCGGACAACGGCGCGTGGCTCGTCGATGGGGAGCGCGCGATCGCGATCCGCGACGGCGCGGACCTATGGGTGAAGTGGCGCGGCGAGACGTACGTCCTGGACACCGCTGGCCGCCAGCGCAGCATCGATGCGGTCGCGGGCACCGAGATCACGGCGCCGATGCCTGGCGTGGTGCTGGCCGTGCACGCGACGGGAGGTCAGCGGGTCACGCGGGGCGATCTCGTGTGCGTGGTCGAGGCGATGAAGATGGAGCTGCGGGTGGAAGCGCCGGCTGACGGGACGGTGACGAAGGTCCTATGCGCCGCGGGGGATCAGGTGCGGCGGGGTCAGCGCCTCGCCGAGTTCGAGCCCGTCCATTAGTTCCAGGACGTCTCGCGTACCGGCGAAGCGCTGCCCGCGCTCGCGTGCCCCAGCGTCCCATCCATGGCGACCGTTGTACCGGCCCGCTAGAGGGACGGACCCCCCATCCGGGGGTTCGGCATCGCGGCGTCAGGCGTCGATACCGGATGCTCACCGGGCCTCCGAACGCACGCGGCAGTACGCGTAGAGCCGAGCATCTTGTCATCGGTGTCCGCCCCACGGATGACCGTTGCCATGTACGCCATCGCCGGATCGGATCCCAGGCCATAGCCATGGACGAACGCGTCGAAGCTGCACTCCGCGCCGTGATGGCCGAGCTCGGCACCCGTGATATCGAATGAGGTCGCGACCTGCCGCTCAGCCTCCTGCGCGAGACGATCGGCGGCGACGTAGATGAACTCCGCGTCAAGGTCGATGAAGCGCTCGATGAGCCACGGACAGGCGACCCGGTCGACGTGCGGGCGCTCAGGCGTGATCCACTTCACTACCAGCGCCCTCGGTGCACCACGTCCGACGCTGCGCGCTTGCCGACGATCTTGAGCGACGGCGAGGGGCGGTCGATCGGCGCCTTGTGCCCGATGGCGATCGTTCCGACGGCCGTGTACTCATCAGGGATACCGAAGGCGGTGCGGAATCCGGCTTGATCGAATATGCCGAAGAACACTGCGCCCAGACCGGCGTCGACCGCCGTCTGGAGGATCAACAGTCCCGCCATGCCTGCGTCGATGTCCCAGTACGGGACGGGCCAGCGCGCCTCGTCCTTATCGGTCCAACCCTTGTCGGGGAGTGCATACCGAGCCAGATAGGCGCTCTTGTTGGACAGCGCCACGATGAGCAGCGGCGCGTTGAACATGCCGGGCCAGCCGAACGACGTCCGGCGCTCCGGCGTCATCGTCGTGTTCCAGTAGCGCTCCGTCTCGTCCCTGCCATCGAGCACCAGGAACGCCCAGCCCTGACTGAACCCAGCCGATGGCGCGCGCTGCGCGTTCGCGACGATCCGCTCGACCGCCTCAGGCGCGATGGGCTCCTCGGTGAAGCTGCGGACCATCTTCCGCTTGCGGACGACGTCTTGGAACTCCATACCCCGACAATGTAGTAATGACGCAGTCCGCGCGCGTGCAGATCGTCGAGGTGAGCCCGCGCGACGGCCTCCAGGCCGAGTCGCGGACGCTTCCGACGGACGCCAAGCTCGAGCTCATCGACCGCCTTGCGGACGCGGGACACACCGCGATCGAGGCGACGTCGTTCGTGAGCCCGACCGCGGTACCGCAGCTCGCCGACGCCGCTGACGTCCTCGCTCGACTGAAACGCCGGCCTGGGGTCCGCTATCCCGTGCTCGTGCCCAACGAGCGCGGCCTCGAGCGCGCGATCGCCGCCGGAGCGGACGAGATCGCCGTGTTCGTGTCGGCGAGCGAGAGCTATTCGCAGACGAACGTGCGGCGCGGCCGCGACGAGGCGCTCGCGACCGCCTGCGCCATCGCGACGCTCGCGACGGCACGTGGTCTGCGTATACGCGGCTACATCTCGATGGTCATCGCCGATCCGGTCGATGGACCGACCGACCCCGCGACAGTGGTCGCGACCGGACAAGCGCTGCTGGATGCGGGCTGCACCGAGCTTTCGCTTGGCGACACGGTCGGCGCCGGTGACGCGAGGTCGGTCCGGGCACTCATCGAAGCCCACGTCGCGGCCCGGATCCCGCTCGGTCAGCTCGCGGTGCACTTCCATGACAGCCGTGGCCAGGGACTTGCCAACACACTGACTGCGATCGAGGCCGGCGTCTTGGTCGTCGATACGAGCGTCGGCGGGATCGGCGGGTCACCGTTCGCGAAGAACGCGACGGGCAACCTCGCAACCGAGGAGCTCGTGTGGACCCTTGACGGAATGGGGATCTCGACGGGAGTGGACCTGCAGAAGCTCGGAGCGATCAGGACGTGGCTGTCGGCACAGCTCGGTCGCGGGCTGCCCGCGCGTGCGGCCCGGGCGCTGGTCGAATGACCGAGATCTTCCGGATCTTCCGGGACGGCATCCGCGCGGTGCTCGTCATCGTCGGCCAGCATCAGTTCCTCGCGCTGTTCGGGATCGTCGGGATCGAGGAAGCGGGCGTCCCGCTCCCGGCACCGAGCGACCTCGTGATCATGTTCTATGGGGACCGCGCACGCGGTGACCCGTTCGGTCTCGCGCAGGTGATCGTGGTGTGCGCCCTCGCGTCCACCGCCGGGACCCTTGTCCCTTATTTCCTCACCCGGCGGTTCGGCGACCGGGTCGCCCACAAATTTGCCGAATGGATGGACGTCGAACCGAAACAGGTGGACATCTGGGAGGAGCGCATCGCGAAGCGCGGCTTCATCGCGATCTTCATCGGCCGGCTGATCCCTGGCCTCCGGGTCGCGATGTCCCTCATCGGCGGGACCGCGAAGGTGCCGCTGCACCTGTTCTCACCGGCCGTGTTCCTCGCGGGTCTCATCTACTGGTCCTTCTGGACGCTGCTCGGCGCGTTCTTCGGCCCTGCCGTGCGCCGGTTGATCCCGCAGGCGTACATCGAGTACGTCGTCATCGGCATCCCCGTCGTGTTCATCGGCTTCTTCGTCTTCCGCTATGTCAGGGGTCGCAGGCGGCGGGCACGCACGAGGGCCTCGGGCTAGAGTCCGCCTATTCCACGCGGAGGTAGCTCGTTGGCATACGACTCATTCGACAAGCTGGTCGCCGAGCGCACACCTCGTTGGATCGAAGAGCTGTCCGACTACTGCAGGATCCCCTGCGAGACCGCGGTGCTCCCCGAGCTGAAGCGCGGCGCTGCCTGGACCGCCGACCGCCTGCGCAAGGCCGGCGCGACGGTCGAGGTGATCGAGAAGCCCGGCGTCGCGCCGCTCGTGGTGGGCGAGCTGGGAAGCGGGGAGCGCACATTGATCTGCGTCCAGCACTACGACGTGCAGCCGGCGGCGCCGCTGGACCTCTGGACAAGCCCGCCATACGAGCCGGCGATCCGCGACAACAAGCTCTTCGCTCGCGGCGTATCCGACAACAAAGGACAGTTCCTGATCCGGGTACAGGCAGCCGAGGCCTACCAGGACGCGATCGGCCCGCTCCCCATCAAGATCCGCTTCCTCGTCGAAGGCGAGGAGGAGTCGTCGAGCCGCCACTTCAACTCGATGCTTCAGGAGCGGCCCGACCTCACGACCGGCGACGGTTCGTTGCAGGAGGGCGGCGGGGTGGACGCGCAGGACCGGCCGACGCTCATCTGCGGCGTGCGCGGGATCCTCTACGTGGAGCTTGCGGTGAAGACGCTGAAGTACGACGCGCATTCGGGTGGCGCGTCGCTCTTCGAGAACGCCGCCTGGCGGCTGGTCGAGGCGCTCGCGACCATGCGCAAGCCCGACGGCACCGTGACGATCGACGGCTTCTACGACGACGTGCGGAAGCCGAGCGAGAAGCAGCTGGCGCATCTTTTGACGATCCCGTTCGAGGAAGAGAAGATCAAGGCGATCTACGGGGCCAAACGCTTCGTTGGAGGCAAGACCGGCAGGGAGGCGCAGATCGCGCAGCTGTTCGCACCGACCTGCAACATCGCGGGGATCTGGTCGGGTTGGACGGGCAACGATGCGAAGACGATCACGCCGGCCGAGGCGCACGTGAAGATCGACATGCGCCTGGTGCCCGACCAGGACCCCGACAAGATCGAGCAGCAGCTGCGCGCGCACCTCGACAAGCGCGGCTTTCAGGACATCGAGATCAAGAACTGGGGCAGCGAGCATCCGTACTGGGGACCGGTCGACGCGCCGATCGTCGACGCGGCGGAGCGCGCTTCCGCGGCGGTGTACGGCGTGAAGCCGATCCGGACGTTCTCGAGCCCCGGCACCGCGCCGCAGTACCAGGTCTGCAACCCGCACAAGCTGCCGATGGTCGCCATCGGATACGGCCACCCGGACTCGCGAGTGCACGCACCGGACGAGCACGTCCGTCTCGACCTCATGCCGAAGGCCGCGATGGTGCTGGGCCGCTTCTTCGATGAGTTCGCTCGCACCTAGGATCACGCGGCTCGAGACGGCGCGTCTCGAGCTCCGCTTGTTCAAGCCTGATGACCTCAACGCCTTCGCCGCGATGAACGCGGATCCGGAGGTGATGCGGTACATCGGCGCCGGCGGACCACAGGACCGGAAGAACGCGACCGCGACGTTCGAACGGATGCGCTGGCACTGGGCCGAGCACGGCTTCGGCCGCTGGGCGATCGAGCGCGCATCGGATGGCGCCTTCGTTGGATTCTGCGGCGTGGGCTTTCCGACGTTCGAACCGCAGGTCGCCACGCGCCCGGAGATCGGCTGGCGACTCCCCCGCGAGTTCTGGGGTCAGGGATACGCGACCGAGGCGGCCATCGCGGCGCGCGACCACTTCTTCGGAACGTTCGAATATCTCGAGCTCATCAGCCTCGCGCACCCTGACAACGCCGCTTCGCACCGGCTCATGCGGAAGCTCGGCATGACGCGTGTCGCCGACCTTCGGACCGCAGCGCGCGGCGTGCTCAGCATGCACCAGCTCGATCGCGCGGATTGGCGGGCTGTGTGACCGACGCGATCGTCATCGGCCTCGGCGCCGATGGCAGCGCGGCCGCCGCTCGGCTCGGCGAGCGCGGCGCGAAGGTCCTCGGCCTCGAGGCGTTCTCCCGCGGCCACACGAATGGATCCTCGGGCGGCCTCACGCGCGTCATCCGGCTCGCGTACTACGAGCACCCCGACTACGTACCGCTCCTCAAGCGCGCGTGGGAGCTCTGGCGCGATCTGGAGCACGCGACCGGCGAGGAGCTCCTGCGCCAGACCGGCGGCGTGTACGCCGGTCCACGTGACGGCGAGCTCGTGGCCGGATCCCTTCGCAGCGCGCGCGAGCATTCGCTCGATCATGAGCTGCTCGATCCGGACGCCCTCCGGGCCCGCCTGCCGCTGTTCCGGTTCGATCCCGACTGGTGGGGCCTCGCCGAGGCGAGCGCCGGGTACCTACTGCCCGACCGCGCGATCGCAGCGCACCTGACGCTTGCGGAGCGCCATGGTGCGACGCTGCGCTTCGACGAACGCGCGACCTCATGGGCGAAGGACGGCGACGGGGTGCGCGTGACGACGGACCGCGGGACGTACCGCGCGGCGAAGCTCGTGATCGCCACCGGTGCGTGGAACGCGCGGCTGCTTCCTGCGCTCGCGCCGCTGCTCCAGGTGAAGCGAGTGCCGCTCTACTGGTTCGAGCCCGTCGCCGAGCGCGAGGCGCTCGCGGCGCTGCCGGTCTACATCGTCGACTCGGGACGCGGGCACGGCTGCTACGGCTTCCCGTACCTCGCCGACCAGGGCCTGAAGATCGCGACGCACGGCGCCGGCACGCCAACGGATCCCGACACCGTCGATCGCGAGGCGCATCCCGCGGACGAGGCGCCGATCCGCGAGTTCATCAGGCAGCGGCTGCCTGCGGCCGACGGGCCGGTCCGGATGACGAAGATCTGTATGTACACGGTGACGCCGGACGAGCACTTCATCGTCGACGTCGACGGACCGGTGGCCTACGCCTCGGCGTGCTCGGGCCACGGCTTCAAGTTCGCGAGCGTCATGGGCGAGGTCCTCGCCGACCTCGCGCTCGACGGGGGAACGCGCCACCCGATCGGCTTCCTGTCCGCGTCGCGTTTCGCTACGGTGCGCGCATGAACATGAGCCGCACCCAGATCGCCATCCGTCTCGTGATCATCGTCGTGCTGCTGCTGTTCATCTTCTACACGTTCCTCAACGGAGGGCGCGCCGGCTAGCAGGTCAGCGGACGTCAATGATCCAGAACGCGCCCTCGTCTTCCATCCAGATGGTCCCGTCGACGACCGGTCGCAGGTTGAGGCGATATACGCCGCGCGCCACCGGCGCGCGCACGCTGAAACGGAACTCGCCGATCTCACCGGGTTGCACGACTGCTGCGGTCGTCGTGGCGATGCGGTCCTCCCACAGCCAGTTGCTGGCCATGCCGAGCGCGTAGGGCGAGCGATCATCGCCGTTCAATCCGAGGTTCGCCTGCTTGCCCCACACGCCGCGGACCCACGGGAGCGTGCCGCTGTTGGAGAAGCGGATCCAAAAATCGGCGGTCTGGCCCGGCGTCATGATCAGATACGCGGACTGCTGCTGCCAGGTCGAGTGGTAGCCGGGCGCGAGCGATTGCCCGGCGGCGGCCGGTGTCACACGGCTCGAATTCGGATCGATCATCAGCGCCGAGCCGTCGACGGCATCGAATGCGCCGGCCGGGATGCGCTTCAGCTCGGTGAGGAGCTGGTCGCTCCAATTCGGTGAGGTCTCCCCTTGGAAGTACCAGTTCGAGCCGTTGTCGGCGAGGATCAGCCCGTAGCGCTGCATCGCCATGAGCACGACCTGGGTCTGCGGCGAGAAGCCGTCGAAGCGGAAGTCGGCCTTCAGTCGGAAGCGCGCACCCATGGGCGGCAGCGTGTCGGTCCGGGCGGCGCCGGCTTGATGCCGCGCGGGCCAGACGAACCGCTGGTCGGTGCGCTGCGCCGTGAAGCGGATCGCGTGATCGACCAGACCGCGCGCGACCTCGTCGTAGCGGAGCACACCTGGCCAGATCGGCAGGCCCGCGGCGTCCGCGCTCGTCCAGCCCGACGGCCGCAGGTCATGGGTCTTGAGGTCGAACACGGCTCCCGATCCGGCCGTCGGCCGGCCGCCATTCCACGAGGCGTTGAACAGCTCGTATAGGACGCAGGTGTCCTTGTTGAGCATGAGCGCATGCGCGTCGCTCGCGGGCTCGATCGGCGTCGATGCGCTGAACGGATACGCGACCCGGTCGCTCTCATCCGCGTAGTCGAACGTCAGCGCCGTCGTGGGTGTTGTGCTGTCGACGAGCTGCAGCTGGTAGCCGTACGGGTACGCGCCGAAATCGGGATGCAGCAGCCGAGACGCGCCGCCCATGTTCGCGATCCACGTGTCGCTCTGTGGAAGCACAGGCAGCTGCTGCACGAGCGAATGCCAGACGTCATCCGGCTGGTAGATCGGGCAGTTCGGCGCTCCCGGCATCGTGGAAGCCGCCACGGGGACTGCCCGTGGTAGCAGCAAAGCGATGACGGCCAAGAACGCGATCGTGCGGCTCACCCGTTCCGACCTCCGTAGCCACCCACATAACGGCGACGGCGGTCGAACGTGCGCGCGCACGGAGGTGGTGCTTCCGTATCAGTCTCCTCGGCTGCTATGCCGCCTTTCGTCCTCGGCGGCCGATAGCCGCATCGAGGCGGGTCTCGAGCTTCTTGAGCTCCGCCTCGAGCTGCGCCGCGAGCTCGAGGGCCTGCTTCGTGGGTGCCGCGTCCGCCGTCGTGATCGACGCGATGAGCGATCCGATCCGGTGATTCAGCCGCACGCCGAAGTTGAGCGTGTCCTGGCGGCTCTTGGCCTTCGGCTGCATGAGCGCGGACTCGATCGAGTCGAGCGTCCGCTTCGTCGTCGCCGTCGTACGCGGATCGTTCCTCGCCGCGCGAAGCCGGTTGACCGCCGTGTGGTCGCGGTCGAGCAGGTCACGCAGCTTCTGGCGCAGCGCGAACTGCGCCTCGAGGTCCTTCTGCGTCGCGGGGATGCGTGGATCTTTCACGATCGTGAACGTCGCCTCGCTCTTCTCGCCATCGACCGCGAGGCGGACGGCGTACGCACCGGGTGCCGCAACGCCGCCCTTGAGCGCGCCCTCGAGCTGGTCCATGACGAGCGGTTCGTCGTCGATACGGGCCGCCTCCGGGTATCGCATGTCCCACACGAACCGGTTCATGCCGGGCTCGACGGGAACCCGCGGCTCCTTGTCCTTTGGATCCGGGTTCGGCGGGCGCTTCGTGAACGACCGGATCGTGCGGCCTTTGCCGTCGAGGAACGTGAGGGTGATGGCCTTCGGCGCGAGGCGGAGGAAGTACGTGACGATGACGCCATCCGGCGGGTTCTTGCCAGCGTCGAGGAAGACCTCGACCTTCTCGCCGTTCGGCCGCTCCTCGGAAAGCATCGCGAACTGGCTGCCGGCTGGGTACTTGTAGTTCTTCATCGGCGCGGCCTCGGTCTTGGATCCGAAGCCGGCGTACGTCTTGAATCGGGTCGTCTGCCGCGGCGTGAACAACCGCGCCTTCCCGGTCGCGCGCGTGCTCGCGAGCTCGCGCAGGGGCGTGAGGTCGTCGAAGACCCAGAACGACCGGCCATGCGTCGCAAGCGCGAGGTCGCCGTCCTTCACGATGAGGTCGTGGAGTGGCACGACCGGCAGCGATCGGCTCTGCCAGCGCTGCCAGCGCGCACCCGCGTCGTACGACACGTAGAGGCCGGCCTCGGTGCCGGCGTACAGGAGCCCCGGGACCTCCGGGTCCTCGCGGACCGCGCGGACGAACGTGTCCGCGGGAATGCCCGCGGTGATCTTCGACCACGTTTTCCCGTAGCTCGTTGTCTTGTAGATGTAGGGACGGAAGTCGTCGTGCTTGTACCGGTTTGCCGCGACGTAGGCCGTGCCCGCGTTGTGCTGACCAGGCTCGATGATGCTGATGAGCGTCTGCGCCGGGATGAGCTTCGGCGTGACGTTCGTCCACTTCTTCCCGTCGTCGCGCGACACCTGGATGATCCCATCGTCGGTGCCCGCCCACAGCACCCCCGGCTCGAGCGGCGACTCGGTGAACGCGAAGATCGTCGCGTGGTACTCGGCGCCGGTCTGGTCGAGCGTGATCGGTCCGCCCGAGTCACCGGTGGTGCGCGGATCGTTGCGCGTGAGGTCCGGGCTCACCCGCTCCCACGAGGCGCCCTCGTCGCGCGAGCGATGCACGTACTGAGAGGCCGTGTAGAGGGTGTTCTGGTCGTGCGGGGACAGGAACACCGGCGCTGTCCAGTTGAACCGGTATTTGATGTCCTTCGCCGCGATGCCGCTCGTCGCGTCGGGCCACACATTGATGGTGCGGATCTGCCCGCTCCTGCGGTCGTAGCGCGTCAGCAGGCCGGCGTGGTCCGCCGCGAACACGACGTTCGGATCGTCCTGCCGCACCGCGATGTGACCGGCCTCGCCGCCACCGACCTCGTAGCACTCGCCCCACAGGATGCCGCTCAGTGCGGACCGCGATGGTGACGAGATCGACGAGTTGTCCTGCTGGGCCGCGTAGAGGCGGTACGGCGTCTGACTGTCAGCGGTGATGTGGTAGTACTCGGCCGTCGGCTGGTTGTAGATCGACGACCACGACGCGCCGCCGTTGAACGAGATCGTCGCGCCGCCGTCGTTGCCCTCGATCATGCGCGACGGATCATTCGGATCGATCCACATGTCGTGGTTGTCCCCGTGGGGGATCGACTGGCGCGTGAACGTGCGGCCCGCGTCACTCGAGCGGTACGCATCGACATTCAGGACCCATACCGTCTCCGGGTCCTTCGGATCCGCGTGGATGTGCGTGTAGTACCAGGCCCGCTGCCGCAGCTCGCGGTCGTCCGAACCCTTGGACCACGTCAGGCCGCCGTCCTCAGAGCGGAACACGCCACCGTCCGTGGCCTCGATGAGGGCGAAGATCCGGTCGGGCCGGGAAGGCGAGACCGCGACGCCGATGCGTCCGAGGATGCCCTGCGGAAGGCCTCGATTGCGAGAGATCTCGGTCCAGGTGTCGCCTCCGTCGGTCGACTTGAAAAGGCCGCTGCCCGCGCCGCCGCTGATGAGCTGGTGCGGTTTGCGGATCGCCTCCCAGGTCGAGGCGAAGATGTTCCGGGGGTTCATCGGATCGATGGAGATGTCGATGCCGCCCGCAGCGTTCCCGCGCGACAGCACCTTCTTCCAGGTCTTGCCGCCGTCGCGCGTGCGGAAGATGCCGCGCTCCGGGTTCGGTCCGTGCGCGTGACCGAGCGCGGCGACGAACGCGATGTCCGGATCCTGCGGGTGGATGCGGACGCACCCGATGTTGCGCGTGTCCGCGAGACCGAGATGCGTCCACGACCGGCCGCCATCGGTCGAGCGGTACACGCCGTCGCCATGCGACACGTTGCCACGGATGCAGGCCTCACCCATGCCGGCATAGACGACGTTGGGGTCGGATTCGGAGACCGCGATCGCGCCGACGGACGCGCGCTTGAAAAAGCCGTCGCTGACGTTGCGCCAGTAGATGCCGCCGTCGGTGGTCTTCCACACACCGCCGCCGCATGATCCGAAGTAGAAGGTGTTGCGATCGCGGACATCGCCGGCGACGGCCTCGACGCGACCGCCCCGGAAGGGACCGAGCTGCCGCCATTCGAGTCCGTCCAGCGGAACGGCCCCCTGGGTCTTCGGCTTGGTGGTAGTCGCAGGCATCCTGGTCCCTCCCCGCGTAGGCTGCCGTGACCATAGACAAAAAGCCGGATCGCGGCTTGTAGGGAGTCTCAGATGGAGTGGTTCGAGGAGCTCACGGGAATCTCGCCGGACGGCGGCAACGGAACGTTCGAGGCGCTGCTCGCGGCCGCGGTGGGCGTGGCCATCATCGTGGTCGCGGCCTACCTGATCTCACGCCGCCGGACCCGCACGGCGCTCTAGCGGCTGCCCGCCCCCAAGACGTCCAGCAGCGTGCGCAGGCTCGCGATCTCGGCCGCCAAAGCGGCGCGCCCATCCTTGGTGGCTGACACCCAGGTGCGCGGCCGGTTGCCCTCGATCGTCTTCTCCAGATTCACGTAGCCCGCATCCCCGAGTACCTGCAGATGTCGCGACAGATTCCCGTCGGTCAGCTCGAGCGCCTCGCGCAGGTAGCCGAAGTCCGCGCGCTTTGTCTCGGCGAGCACGGTGAGGATGCCGAGCCTTACGCGCTGATGGACGGTGTCATCGAGTCCAGTTGTCGGATGGGTCACCGTTCGATGCTTGCGCGGATCCAGATCCGGGTGCCCTTCGTTCGGAGCCCGATGCCCGATGCGATGAGCGCGACGCCACAGAGGACCGTGAGCATCGCGTCGGTCCACGGATGCGGTGGCCGGATCGCCGCCATCACGATGATCGAAGCGATCAACGCGACGGCAACCGCAGCGACAGCGATGTTCCTCTCGAGCCACGCGAACGCGAGGTAGCCGGCCGCGATCACGATCGCCGGGCCGAACCGGGTCTGCCATGTCGCGTCGTACCCGCCGACGAGCGCAGAGGTGATCCACGCTGTCGCGAGCGCCAGCAGCATCAGCTCGACCGCCGCGACGACGTATCGCAGCGATGGCCCTTCGATCCCCCGCTCACGCCCGCGCCGGTACGCGAAGATCCCGATGATCAACCCGCCCAGCGGACCTGCCATGAGCCAGAGCGACTGAAACTCCGACGCCCGACGCGCCACCACGACGCTCGCCAGCGTCAGCGTTCCGAACAGCACCATCGGCAGCCACATCGCGGTCGCATCACTGCGCGCGCGGCGCCGGACGGCGGCGGCATACCCGAGTGCGTCTTGAGCCTCACGTACGTCCACGCCGGCACCTCCGCTTGTCACTCGCAAATACTTTGTATCACAAAGTCTGAGACCGCAAGTGGCACAACTGACGGGCACGTCGATCGGAACAGCCTTGTTCAGGGGAGTCATTGACGACCGAACGCGCGTTCCATATCGTCCCCCCGGTGACCAGAACGGACGTTCGGTTCCCCGCGCGGACCAGTCTCGCCCAGATCCTCGACGTCCTCGAGCGTGACAGCGACTTCCTGAGCCAGGTCACCCACTGGGAGCGCATCCCGCCGAAGGCACCGCGCTACGCGCCATTCCCCGATTGGCTGGACCCGCGCATCGCGCGGTCGCTCCGCGCACGCGGCGTGGAGGCGCTCTACTCGCATCAGGCGGCCGCGCTCGATGTCGCGCACCAGAAGAAGCACGTCGTCATCGTCACGCCCACGGCCTCGGGCAAGACCCTCTGCTACGACCTTCCGGTCCTCGATGCGATCGCGAAGGATCCGTCGGCGCGGGCGCTCTATTTATTCCCGACCAAGGCGCTCGCCCAGGATCAGCTGGCCGAGCTCGAGCGCCTCTCGACGGAAATGGAGATCGAGCTCAAGACGTACACGTATGACGGCGACACACCGCCCGCCGCGCGCGCGGCCATCCGGTCCGCAGGCCACGTCGTCATCACGAACCCGGACATGCTGCACACGGGCATCCTCCCCCACCACACGAAGTGGGTGAAGCTGTTCGAGAACCTCCAGTACGTGGTGCTCGACGAGCTGCACACGTACCGCGGCGTGTTCGGCAGCAACGTCGCGAACGTCCTGCGGCGCCTGCGCCGCATCTGCGCGTTCTACGGATCGCACCCGACGTTCATCCTCACGTCGGCCACCATCGCGAATCCGGAGGAGCTCGCACGCAAGCACGTTGAAGAGGAAGTCATCGTCATCGACGAATCCGGCGCGCCGCGCGGCGAGAAGGTCGTCGCCTTCATCCAGCCCCCGGTCGTGAACGCGGGCCTCGGCATCCGGCGCAGCGCGCTTCTCGTCGGGCGCGACATCGCGGCGACGCTGCTTGCGTCGGGGATCCAGACGATCGCCTTCACACGGTCCCGGGTGCAGACGGAGCTGCTGCTCACCTACCTGCGCGCCCGCTTCCCGCAGCCGCAGTGGCCTCCCGAGCTCATCCGCGGCTATCGCGGCGGCTACCTGCCGTCGGAGCGACGCGCGATCGAGCGCGGCCTGCGCGACGGATCGGTCCGCGGGGTCGTGTCCACCAACGCGCTCGAGCTTGGCATCGACATCGGCGCGCTGCAGGCCGCGGTGCTCGTCGGCTACCCCGGCACGGTCGCGTCGACCTGGCAGCAGATCGGCCGTGCCGGACGTCGCGAGGATCTCTCGGTCGCGTTCGTCGTCGCGACGAGCTCGCCAACGGATCAGTACATCGTCCAGCACCCCGAATTCGTGCTCGGCCGCTCGCCCGAGGCCGGCATGGTCAATCCGGACAACCTGCACATCCTGGTCGAGCACCTCAAGTGCGCGGCCTTTGAGCTGCCGTTCGAGACGACCGAGCGCTTCGGGACCGAGGACACGCCCGGCGTGCTCTCGTACCTCGGCGAGCAGGGCATCCTGCACGAGGCCGAGGGCCGCTACCACTGGTCCGATCAGGCGTTCCCGGCGGAGGCGATGTCGCTCCGCACCGCGAGCAACGACAACGTCGTGATCATCGACACGACCAACGGAAAGACGCGGGTCATCGGCGAGGTCGACCGCTTCGCCGCGCCGGTCCTGGTGCACGAGCAGGCGATCTATCTCCACGAATCCAAGCAGTTCCAGGTCGAGAAGCTCGACTGGGAGAACGCCAAGGCCTACGTCCGCGAAGTGAAGGTCGACTACTACACCGACGCCGGCCTCGCGGTCCGCATCCGCGTCCTCGCGGAGTTCGAGAGCCAGACAGAGAAGGCGACGCGCGCGCATGGTGAGGTGCTCGTGTCGGCGCTCGCGACCGTCTACAAGAAGCTGACCCTCTACAGCCACGAGAACGTCGGCTGGGGCAAGATCCACCTGCCCGAGCAGGAGCTCCAGACGACGTCGTTCTGGCTCGCCCTGCCCGCGGCGGTCACGCGGACGTGGCCCAAGGAAAAGGTCGAGGTCGCGCTGGCTGGCCTGGGGAATCTGCTCCACGCGCTCGCGCCGCTGTTCCTGATGTGCGACCCGCACGACCTGGGCCTGGCGGTCGAGGTGCGCTCGCCGCACACGTCCCTGCCGACGATCTACCTGTTCGACATGACACCGGGGGGCGTCGGCTTCTCCGAGCGGCTCTTCCGATCCACGGGACCGCTCCTCGAGCGCGCCGCCGAGCATCTCGCGGCATGCCCGTGCTCCGAGGGCTGCCCGAGCTGCGTTGGCCCGGCCTACGCGCTCGGCGCGAAGGTGAAGGCCGGCGTCACGGAGCTCCTCCGGCAGCTCAATTGAGGGAGCTGCGCGCCCGACTCGATGCGCTGCCCCTGCGAACGCGCGAAGCGTCACGACCTCAGCAGGCGGCCCCCGCGGCCATGAGCTTCGAGGTGCGCGAGCAGCGGATCGACCTCTCGACGCTCGGCCTCACCGTCGTCGCCCAGAGCGATCCCGATCCGAACGTCGTCGCGCATCTCGGGCTCAAGGGCGCGTCGCCGACCCGCTGGGAGGACATCGTCTTCCTGGACACTGAGACGACCGGGCTCATGGGCGGCACCGGCACGTACGTGTTCCTGCTCGGGACCGCCTACATCCGCGACGGCGAGCTCGTGCTCCGGCAGCACCTGCTGCACGATCTCGGCGCCGAGGCCGAATTCGTGAGCGCGCTCCGCGAGGAGCTCGCGCCGTTCCGCGCGTGTGCTTCGTACAACGGCAAGTGCTTCGACCTGCCGCTGTTGCGGACCCGATTCGTGATGGCCCTCCGCTCCGACCTGAGCGTCGACGAGTCGCACCTCGATCTGTTGCACCCGGCACGACGTCTGTGGCGCGACCGGTTCGGCTCGACGTCGCTGCGGCAGCTCGAGGACTCCGTGCTCGACGTGGTGCGCGAGGATGACATCCCTGGCTCGCTCATTCCAGAACGCTTTTTCCGCTGGCTCGCACTCCGTGACCAGCGGCTCATCGAGCCGGTGCTGAACCACAACGCGAGGGACATCGTGTCCCTGGTGCGCATCACGGATCGGATCGCGCAGGCCGTCATCGATGCCCGCGCCGGCCACGCACCGGACCACGCGCCCGCCGCGTTCGCACTGGCGAAGGCGTTCGAGCGCTCCGGCGAGCACGACACCGCGTACCTCTGCTACGAGAGCGCGTACGTCGACGCGGACAGCGGGCTGCGGATCAAGATCGCGCTCCCGTACGCGAAAGCGCTGGAGGTCCGCGGCCACACCGACCGCGCGCTGCGGATGGTGGAGCTCCTCCTCGAGCTCGGCCTCGGCTCTCCACGATGGCGGGCGCAAGCGGAAGCCCGGGTCCGTCGCCTTTCACGCATCATGGCGCGCACATGCACGCCCTCGAAGACCTCGACTATGCGGCGCACGCGATCCGCCGCCGGGAGCTTTCCAGCCGCGAGCTGACCGCGGCCTGCATCGATCGGTATCGCACGACCGAACCGCACTTGCAGGCGTTCGCCTGGTTCGACGCCGAGCGCGCGCTCCGGACCGCCGATGCACGCGACCGGCAGGAGCCGCGCGGCCTCCTGCACGGCGTGCCGATCGGCGTGAAGGACGTGTACGACACCGCAGGCATCCCCACGGAGAACGGCTCGGCCCTGTTCGCCGGCCGGGTCCCCGATCGCGACGCCGATGTCGTGCGCGCGTTGAACGACAGCGGCGCGATCATCGTGGGCAAGACGATCACCGCGGAGCTCGCATTTCTGCACCCCGGCCGTACGCGCAATCCGTACGACCGCGAGCGCACCTCCGGCGGCTCGTCGATGGGGTCGGCCGCAGCGGTCGCGGCCGGTGTCATCCCTGGAGCGCTCGGCACGCAGACGAACGGCTCGGTCATCCGACCCGCGGCGTTCTGCGGGACGGTCGGCTTCAAGCCCAGCGGCGGACGTCTTCCGACCGGTGGTGTCCTCGAGTTCTCGAAGACGCTCGATCAGGTCGGCGGCTTCGCGGGGAACGTCCCCTCCGTGGCGCGGCTCGCAGCGGCGCTCGCCGGCGACGACCTGGATGAATGGTGGACCGGGCCTGCCGATCACGCACCGCGCTTCGCGGCGGTGCGGACGAGCGACTGGGACGCGGCTGACGACGCGATGCGGATGCGCTTCCAGGCCGACGTTGACGGGCTCGCGAGCGAGGGCGGGCCCGTCGAGTGGCCCGTCATGCCGGAGGGACTGGACGACGCGCCGGCCCTCATCCAGACGGTCATGGCGTACGAGTCCGCGCGGGTCCTCGGCCCGCTCGCTGACGCACGGCCCGGTGACGTGAGCGAAAAGGCACGCGCGTACTTCGCCCGCGGCCGGATGATCGCGCACGAGGAGTACGACCGAACGATCCGCGAGCGGCTTCGGCTCATCGCCGCTTTCAACGAATGGGCTGCGCCGTACGACGCCGTATTGACCATCCCCGCGGTCGGCGAGGCGCCGACGCCTGAAACGACCGGCGATCCGCGCTTCTGCTCGCGCTGGACGTTCGTTGGCGCGCCGGCTCTCGCGCTGCCGACCGGTCTCGGCCCGTCGGGCCTCCCCCTCGGCCTGCAGCTCGTCGGCGCTCGGGGATCCGATCGCCGGCTGCTCGCCGCCGCAGCGTGGGCCGAGGCGCTCCTTCCGAAGATCCCTAGGCCGGCATGACCTCGGTCGAGCGCATCAGCTCTCGAACTCCCTCTCCGCGCCCTTCGGTGACACGGTCGGATCGGCCGCAAGCCGCATCGCGATGTCCACCGCTTCCTCCGGCGTCGTCGCGAAGTGCAACGTGGCGGAGCCCGATTCATCGAGATGCTTCCCGCCGTACGCGATCTCGCGGATGCGGTCGGACCACCCGCCGGTATGTTCGAGCACGACCGTCGGCTTGTCCTGGTACGCCACCGTCAGCTCGTTCAGCGTTCCGATGCCGCCTGAGATCATGATGACCGCGTCCGCGGCGCGAACGACGAGCGTGTTGCGCATCCAGCCCATCCCCGTCGTGATCGCGACGTCGACGTAGGCGTTCGCGTCGTCCTTGTGAAAACCCGGAAGCATCCCGATGACGAGACCGTTCGCGCGCTTAGCCCCACGGCTCGCGGCCTCCATCACGCCAGAGAGTCCGCCAGTGATGAGGACGGCGCCCGCACCGGCGATGTTGGCGCCGACCAGCTCGGCGGCGCGCAGCGCCTCCGGCGACGGCGGGCTCTCGGGATCCTTGTTGCTCTTGCCGATCACGGCGATCACGTAGGGTCGCGCCATCAGCGTAGCCTCCAGAACTCGCTGGTCAGTCCGAGGTCGGCGAACAGCGCCTCGGCCGCCTCGAGGGTGTGCCTCCGCCAGTCGGGTTCGAGCTTGCGCGCGTACCACGCGCGTGCGAGCCGCCAGCCGGTCTCGAGCGACAGGGTCGTCGCCCCAGGCAGCCCGCGGGTCTCGCGCCAGCTCCGTGCGTGCTCTTCCGACCGGAAGAGGAGCATTGTCGATCAGGTAAAGACGATGTCCTTCCACCACTCCCGCGCCGGCAGGCCGAATTGCATGACCACACCATCGAGGGCGCCGACCGCGTCCCCGGCGAGCCGGACCTCGAGCGGCACGCCGCAGACGTCGGCGCAGTGACCGAGGACGACGCCGTCGCCGCCAAGCGCCGCGGCGACACCGAACGCGTCCCATGCGCACAACGCCCACCAGTCGCGACCGTCGGCACGGACGCGAAAATCGGTCGGACCGGACGCGAACGGATTGAAGCTCAGGATCTCAGTGGAGCCCGGTCGCAGGATCATCGTCCGTGCGGCGGCGAGGCGACCGAATGACGCGGCAACGTCCGCGTCCGGAGCCGCGAGCCGCACGGCGACCTCGCTCAGCGATGGCACGGCGCCACGGTCGCGGATGCCCGTAGCGATCTCGAGGTGGACATCGCGATCGAACGCGGCCGGGTCGGTCATGCTGGCGCCCGCCATGTCGCGCGGTCGGCGACGTACTTCTTGAGACCGCTCAGGCCGTAGTAGGACGCGGTCGTCTCGTAGTCCATACCCGCCTTCTCCATGACGCGCCACGAGCCGACGTTCTCCGGAAAGCAGATCGCGATGATCCGCTCGAGACCGATGCGACCGAAGCCTTCACCGAGGCACGCGATCGCCGCTTCGGTACCGAATCCGTAATTCCAGGTGCTCTGCGTGTCGTGGTAGGCGATCTCGACCTCCGGCCCCGTCCCCTCGACGAGCATGAGCCCGCAATCGCCGATGAGCTCGCCGGTGTCCTTCCGCTCGACCGCCCAGAGCCCGTGGCCGTGGTCGGCCTCCATCGCCATCCGGCGCGCCACGCTCCCCTGCATCGTCTCGATCGTCGGGTCCGGGAACGGCGGGAGATACCTCCGCACCTCCGGATCGCCGAAGACCGCGAGCATGCCGGCGGCATCGCCGGGCTCGAAGGACCGGATGACCAGGCGGGTGGTCTCAAGACGCATCGCCGAAAAAACCTACGCTCTTGGCATGGCAGACGTCGTTCCCTTCCACGGACTGCGCTTCGACGAATCGAAGGCCGGCCCGCTGGACGGCCTGGTGTCCCCGCCCTACGACGTCATCTCCGACGCCGATCGGGACACGCTGTACGCACGCAGTCCGTTCAACGCCGTCCGGCTGGAGGAGGGCAAAGAGGAGCCCGGCGACGACGCGGCGAGCAACAAATACACCCGCGCAAAGGCCGCGCTCGAGGACTGGCTCGCGAAGGGCGTGCTCAAGGTGGACCCCTCGCCAGCCTTCTACCTGTACGACCACTACTTCGTCGTCGGTGGCCAGCGCATCCGCCGCCGCGGCTTCATCGGCGCTCTCCGTCTGTATCAGGAGGGCCGCGGCATCGTCCGACCGCACGAGCGCACGTTCCCGAAAGCAAAGACCGACCGGCTGAAGCTGCTGCGCGCGACGCGGACCAACACCAGCCCGGTGTTCGGCCTGTACCAGGACGAGAAGGGCGAGCTCGGGAAGGCGCTGGAGGCGTGGATGGTCCGCGGGCCGGCGCGACTCGTGGCGGACGCGCGGATCGGCGAGGAGCGCCATCTGCTGTGGCTGCTCGACGACAAGGCGCTGACGCAGAAGATCACGGCGAGCCTGAAGGACCTGCGCGTTTACATCGCCGACGGCCATCACCGCTACGAGACCGGGCTCGCGTACCTCAAGGAGGAGATCGAGGCCGCGAAGATCGATTTCGACGAGGACTCTGCGCATTTCACGCTCGCATACCTGTGCGCGCTCGACGATCCCGGACTGCGCATCTTCGGCACGCACCGGATCATCCGCGGCGCGGACGCGGCGATCGACGAGATCATCCCGCGGAGCTTCGATGCGACCGTCGTCGATCGACGGGCGGTGAGCGACGCGCAGCCTGGGATCGTGCTCGTTCGCGACGGCACGTACACCGTGCTCACGCCGAAGGCCGGGCTCGACCTGTCGGCGATGCCCGAGAGCTGGCGGACCCTGCCGGTCGCGCAGGTGGAGGAGCTCCTCATCGAGCCGGCTCGGAAGCTGGGTGGCGAAGTCACATACGAGCACGACCTGGAGAAAGCGATCGCCGAGGCGCGCCCGGGCACGACGACGGTGCTCATCCCGGCGGTCGATGCGGAGACGCTCAAGAAGGTCGCCGACTCGTGGGAGCGGCTCCCACAGAAGACGACGTACTTCTATCCGAAGGTCCCGGCGGGACTGGTGCTGCGGCCGCTCGGCGACTAGAAGGTGAAGCGCGTCGCCGAGGTGTTGAACTTCTTGACGTCGAAGACGATCAGCTTCTCGGGTCGCACGCGGAACGTGTACCCCTTCACGTACTGCTCGGCCTTCGGGCGGTACTTGAAGCCGCGTCCGTACTTGGCGCTGTACTGCGCGGCGATGCGTCGCGCGAGGGCGACGGGCGCACCGCGGATGACATCCGAGACGCCTTCGCCGTAGGCGGCCTTGTCGCCGACCTGGAAGCCGAAGCTGATGCGCGGATCGCGGGCGAGGTTACGAGCCCACCTCGTGCGCTCGCTCCCGTCGAAGAAGAGCTGCTGGTCGATCCACACACCCCATTGCTGGATGAGGTGCGGCCGGCCATCGGCGTCGGTCGTCGCGATCCAGACGTAAGGCGCGCCTCTGAGCAGCGCCTCGGCTGCGGTCCACGTGAGCATCCCCTTCGGGGTCGTGGTGATGTAGCCCTTGGGAAGCTGCGGACGGTCACGCTTGGGCGCCTTCACGGGGTCATCGTATGGCGTTGCCGGTGGTCAGATCACCCGCGCAGAGCGGACCTCTCGCACGCGCGCCAGCGAAGCATCCATCTGCCGCAGCTTCACGACGTCCGCATATGGCCGCAGGACCGCAACCACACGCGCGACGTCATCGAATGAAGCCGCCTTCCAGCGATATTGCGGCAGCTTCGACCAGGGGCTGGGCACTATCCGCGGGCCGTGCACCACACCGGCACCGACCGCCAGGCGGAAGCGCGGACGTCGCCGACCACGGCCCGGAATCGCAACAGCAATGGCGGCGGTGCGCCGTCGCCGCTCTGGTAGACGGCCAGCTGCCGGATCCGGGACTTCCGCTGCTTGGGGAGATACGTGCTCGCCGACCCTTCGCCGTCGTAGATACCGGCGGCCCAGGCAAGATCCGTGGTAGCCACACCACGGATATCGGCAGCACATTGCGGGGAGGGCGGGATTCGAACCCGCGACAGGAGAAAACCCCTGTAAAGGCTTAGCAAGCCCCCGCACTCGGCCACTATGCGACCTCCCCGGGTCGTGGAAAGCGCGGCCGTGTTGCCCTCACTCTACCCGGGGAGGTCAGTCCGCGACTACCGCGAGGCGGGCTCGTCAACGCCATCTTCGTGCTGTCCATCCATCTCGATCTCGCCGGCCTTCTTCTGGACCTCGCCCTTCAGCTGGTCGACCTTGCCGCCCCACTCCGTCGAGCGGTCGCCGACGACCTTGCCGAACTCCTCCTTGACCTTGCCCTCGGCCTTCTTGAGCTCGCCTTTCGCCTTGTCGTCCATTGCACACCTCCGCTGGTATCGACAGCTACTGAGCAGACCGCGTGCCGCCGTAGCATCCGGAGGTGGACGACGGGCGCATCCTCGCGATCGACATCGGCGCGGGCACCATGGACACGCTCGTCTACGACCCGGCACAGCCGATGGAGAACGCGGTCCAGCTGGTGCTTCCTTCGGCGACGGCCCTCGCGGGCCGCAAGATCGCCGCGGCCCGCGACCAGCGGAAGCCGGTATTCCTGCACGGCAATCTCATGGGCGGCTATCACACGACCAACGCGGTGTGGGCCCACCTCCAGGCGGGACTCGCGGTCTACGCAACAGAGACCGCGGCCCGCACCGTCCACGACGATCTCGACCTGCTCCGCGATCGCGGCATCGTGATCACCGACGAGCCGTCGAAGGACGCCGTTCAGGTCGAGTTCCGCGACGTCGACCTGCCGCGCCTCGAGCGCACGCTCGCGGCCTACGACGTGACGCTGCCCGACACGGTCGCCATTGCGGCGCAGGACCACGGCTTCTCCCCCAAAGCGAGCAATCGCCTGTTCCGCTTCGAGCATTGGCGTCGCTTCCTCGTACCAGGTTCAACGCTCGCCGATCACGTGTGGCGGACGCCGCCGCCGTACATGACGCGGCTGATCGCGATCCAGCGCGACGCCCCCGGCGCGTTCGTCGCCGATACCGGCCCCGTTGCCGTGCTCGGCGCGCTCGAAGACGAGCGCGTCGCGGCGGCGGCCCGCGAGGGTGCGTGCATCGTGAACGTGGGAAACCAGCACCTCCTCGCTCTGCTCGTCCGGGGCGAGGAGCTTTTCGGCGTCATGGAGCACCACACCGAATCCGTCGACCTGGCCAAGATCGAGCGGCTCGCGGGCCGCCTCGTCGCCGGTGAGATCACGCACGACGAGGTCTTCGATGACGACGGTCACGGAGCCCTGGTCCTCGATCCCTACCGCGCGGCGCGACCGTTCTCGTTCATCGCGATCACCGGACCGAACCGGCGACTCGCGAAGGCGCTGGGCTGGTACGAGGCCGCACCACATGGGGCGATGATGCTGAGCGGCTGCTTCGGTCTCGTCCGCGGGATCGCCCGGCTGCGCGAGCGCGAGGCGGGCGCAGCGCACTGAACGAGATCGGGCCCTGCCGTGTGGCAAGGCCCGTTCTCGTCCGAAAGGTGCCGGACTACCCGAGGATCTTGCGGATCAACGGGTCGGCGAAGTAGATGAGGAACGCGAGGGAGGCGAGCCACATCGCAAGGCTGACGTCCTTGCTCTTGCCACTGACCGCCTTGAGGAAGACGTACGCGAGGAATCCAGCTCCGATGCCGTTCGTGATCGAGTACGTGAGCGGCATCATGAAGATGGTCAGTAGGACCGCGAAGCCGGTCGCGAAGTCGATCTCGCCCGTCTTGTTCAGGTCGAGGATCGGTTTGAACATGAACCAGCCGACAAGCATGAGCGCCGCGGCCGTCGCCTGCGGTGGGACGATCCCCGCAACGGGAGCGAGGAAGATCGCCACCAGGAAGAGGATCGCCGTCACCAGGCTCGCGAGCCCGGTCCGTGCGCCCTCGGCGACACCTGCGCCTGACTCGATGTACGTCGTGTTGCTCGAGGTGCCAAAGATGCCGCCGAACAGCGCGCCGAGCGAGTCCACCCAGAACACTCGGTCCGCGCGGTCGATGCGGCCATCGGGACGGAGCCAGCCACCCTGCACGGCGACCGAGGTCACCGTGCCAGCGGTGTCGAAGAAGTCGGAAAGCATGAGCGAGAAGATCGTGAGGATCGCGATGACGAGCCCGAGCTTGCTGAAGACACCGGTGATGTCGAGCTGGCCCACCGTGGAGAAGTTCGGGGTGTCGAGCAGGTTCGGCGGCATGACGGCCACTCCGGGGAGATCCTTGTAGGTGGCGCCACCGGTGGCAGCGTTGACCAGGATCCCGACGATCGTCGCGCCGACGATGCCGAGGAGCAGCGTCCCCTTGACGCCGCGCGCGTAGAGGGCCACGGTGATGATGAGACCGGCGATCGTCACGATCGCGGTGCCGGTGTTGAGGTTACCGAGCGCGACCGGGTCGGACGCGACGCCCGTGCCGATCGCCAGGCCGCCGTTGAAGACACCGATGGCAAAGATGAACGCGCCGATGCCCGCGCCGATCGCGAGCTTGAGCTGGTACGGGACCGCGTCGAGGAGCGCGCGCCGCAGGCCGAGGGCCATCGCGACGCAGATCGCCGCGCCCTCGAGGGCGACCACACCCATGGCCGCCTGCCAGGTGAGGCCGGCGCCCTTGACCAGTCCGAAGGCGACGATGGCGTTGATCCCGAGACCGGCCGCGCCGGCGTACGGGTAGTTCGCCCAGAGAGCCATGCCGCCCGTGAAGAGAGCGGCCATGAGCGCTGTTGCCGCGACGATCGCGGGGAATGGCATGCCCGCGTTGGACAGGATGACCGCGTTGACAACGAGGATGTACGACATGACCAGGAAGTTGGTCAGCCCGCCACGTACTTCGGTGCCGATCGTGGAGCCGGCCTCGGTCACCTTGAAGTACCGATCGAGGAATCCTCTGCTCGCGGGGGCGGCGGTGGTCTGTGCTGCCAATCGAAACCCTCCTCTATCCAGTGCCACACCGGCTACCGAAATGAGGCATCACGCGAGGTCTCCTCCTCCGACCTCGGGCGGAATCATACGGCGGATGGGGTCGGCTCCTAAGGCGCCGTCTCCACGTTCGTCGAGAAGGGCTGGCCGTCGAGCGTGACAAAGAAGGCGAGGAACTTGGCCGCGCCGTCGCCCGTGTTGATCGCTTGTAGTGGCGTGTTCGCGGGCACGTACGCGCCCTTTCCCTTCGTCAAGGTGACCGGCTGCCCGCCGGCCATCCGGACCTGCACAGTCCCTTCGAGGACGACCACCGCCTCGATGCCACCGTGCTTGTGGGCCGCCGTCTGGCCGCCCTTCTCGAGGGTCACCAGGTTGAGCTGCTCAAGGTACTTGCCGGCAGGCAGCTGGGGCAGGTCCGCGGTCTCGAAGACGACCGTCTGACCGGGGAAGAGCGGCGCGGCGGTACGGCCGCCGATCGGCCGCAGGGCGAGGAAGTACCACTCGATCGGCGCGGTGCCCGGGTTCGCGTGCGTGTGCGCGACGTCCGAGCCGATGAATCCGGCTTCGCCGGCCTTGATGTCCTTCGTCTCGCCGCCCTGGATCGCAAGCTGATGCGTGCCGACGACCGCGTAGACGAACCCCGCGATGTGCGCGTGGGTGATCGGGCTGGCAGGTGGCTGCGGCACCGAAAGGACGTTGATGTACAACGCGCCGCTGGGGAGTGCCGCGAGCGCGCCCTCAGCGAGCTTCGTGCTCGTTTGGCCGACCGCGGCGACGTTCGCGACCGGTGCTGCGGTCGCGGTTGGCGATGCGGTGGCGGCCGGCTTCGCCGTTGCCACGAGACTGGGCGACGGGCTTGCCGTCGCCGCCCCACCGCAGGAGGCTGCGACGAGCGTGAGCACCAGGGCGGGGACCAGGGTCCTGGGGGCTATGCGCATGGAGAACTCTCCTCATGGCTCATGGCCGACTCATCCGATCCGAGACTCATTGTGCTGAGCAACCTAGCCGAAAGACGCCCTAAAGAGTTATGGCGGTTTCGTCACGGGCGGCACGGCGGAGGGGCGAGGCGGAGGGGGTGGGATTCGAACCCACGGAAGCCTTGCAGCTTCAGCGGTTTTCAAGTTCGCAGACGATGGTTCCGATCTGTCCCGACCCGTTCATTCACGCTGCGTCTCGTACCAATCCGTGTGAGCCGGTTCCGATTCGTCCCGCGTATCTGCGGTCAGAACTGCGGTCAGCCCGTCGAGTCACACGAACTTGCTGCTGGGCCTAGAGCCTCGGCGGAACGTTCGTCAACACGAGGATCACAACGATTCGGGCTGCAGGGGGAAAGACGTATTCCACAACGACGCTGCCGCACTCCCAAGCCACGTACTTCAGATCGCCAATGAGCGGGAACCCCGGATCGAACTCCTGCCGATAGGGGCTGTTGGCCGTTGGGTCGTCCCGAAGGCGTGCTACGGCGTCGAGATCTCATACCCACCACGCCGGCGGGTCGGGCCGTAGCGGTCATCCGGCCGAGGCGTCGTCCGTCAGGTCCCGGTCCTGCATCTCCCAGGTGTGGTCGAGCACGTGGTATGCGGTGTGGCGGAGCAGGTACGGGATCGTCCAGTTGCCGAGCGAATTGCCCAGCAGATACCAAGCGCGCATCGCCTCGACGAAGCGGTCGCGGTGACGGGCGAGCCGGCCCGGCGTTAGCAGGTCCTCCAGCTCGGACTTTGCCTTGACGCGCTTCGAGAAGTCGCCACCCTCGGTCGCCATGACGTGCCGAACGAGCTGGTCGCGGGA
>JBBRQB010000033.1:0-28499 GCA_038227105.1 Candidatus Limnocylindria bacterium
CGAGGTCAAGCTCAAGCAGGGCCTCAAGTGGGACGACGGCAAGGAATTCACCTCCGCCGACGTCGCGACGACGTACTGGGTCGGCCGTTCACAGGGCTTCGGCATCTGGACGTACGCCGACAAGCTGGAGACGCCCGACAAGTACACGGTGCGCTTCCACATCAACCGGCCGTCGAGCCTCGTGCCGCGCCTGGTGCTCCGCAACGGGATCCGGCCGGACTCGCAGTTCGGCACGTTCGCGAAGCAGCTCCAGGACCTCTACAACGCGGGCAAGACGACCGCATCCGATGAGGTGAAGGCCGTCGCGAAGCAGGTCGCGGACTTCCGTCCCGACAATCCGCCCGCCATCGGCCCGTACAAGATCGACAAAGCATCGGTCACCGCCGCGCAGCTCACGATGGTCAAGAACCCGGGTGGCCTGCTGGCCGACAAGGTCAACTTCGACAAGATCGTCGTGTACCAGGGTGAGACGGACGCGGTGACCCCGCTCGTGCTCGCCGGCGACGTCGACTACGCGACGCACGGCTTCCCGCTCGCCACCGACCGCGCGTTCACCGGCGCGAACCTGCGCGTCGTGCGCGGCCCGCTCTACACCGGACCGGCGATCGTCTTCCACTGGACCGCCGCGCCCGAGTTCCAGGACAAGCGACTCCGTCAGGCAGTCGCGATGGCGATCAGCAAGAGCGAGAGCGCGACCATCACGTACGGTGCCTCCGCGAAGGCCCAGAAGTTCATGACCGGCATCAGCGACAACATCGTTCCGCTGTGGATCTCCACCGCGGACCAGGCCAAGCTGAAGTCGTACGACTACGACGTTGCGGCGGCCGCGAAGCTGATGACCGACGCCGGGTTCGCCAAGGGCAGCGACGGCATCTACGCGAAGGGCGGCAAGGCCCTCGCGTACGAGCTGTACTTCCCCAGCGACTTCGCCGACTGGACGAGCGCGGCGAACCACGCGGCCGACGCGCTCAACAAGTTCGGCATCAAGATCACGCTACGTGGCGCGATCCGCTCCACGCAGCTCGCCGATGTCAACGCCGGCAAGTTCACCCTGACGCTCATGGGCTGGGGTGTCGGCAACCCGCACCCGCAGGCGGCGTATATCCAGGACCTGCAAACGTTCAACACGCTGCAGGCAGCGGGCGGGATGGCGTATCCCCTCAAGCAGGGCAGCACGGACTTCGCCGCGCTCATCAATTCGATGGGTGACGGATTCGACACCGAGAAGCAGAAGCCGGCCGTCACCGAGGCCGCGCTCGCGTTCAACGACCTGCTGCCGATCATCCCCCTCTGGGAGCGGTACGGGAACAACCCGGTCAACGAGACCAAGCGCGTGGCACCGTGGCCCGCGGACAGCGACCCGATCTTCAAGAACGGCGGTGGCGACAGCTTCGTCTCCGTCCTCATCTACAACGGGACGCTCCACTCGGTGTAGTTCAGCGCGAGGCGTTCAAGAACGAGGCGCTCCGCAAGGGGCGCCTCGTTTGTTTGTATGGTTGCGCGATGGACATGGTGACGGAGGCTCCGGAGCTCGCCGCAGTCCTCGGTGGCGGCATCGTGAACGGCGCTGCGTCCCCCTCGACAAGGGCGCGCGCGCATCGCGCGGCGCAGCTCGCACACGAACGGCCCGAGCTCGTGCTCATCTGCTCGGGTGAGCGCCCACCCGATGCGGCGGCCGATGTCCCGAGCGAGGCTGCCCTCATGCGAGACCTCATCGTCGGGGCCGGCATCGCGGCCGGGCGCGTCGTGCTCGAGGACGAGTCGGTCGACACCATCGGCAACGCGGTCCTCGTCGCGGTCCGCTACCTCAAGAACATCGAGCCCCGACGGCTCGCCGTCATCACCTCGCCGTTCCACCTCGAGCGCGCCACCGAGACGTTCCGGCACGTCCTCGGCTTCCCCTGGCAGCTCGAGGCGGTCGCGGCCGACGAGACGGACGACGACATCGCGCGCGCCGCGCGCGAGACGCGCTACCTGCAGGAGACGACAGCTTTCTTCGCGGGCCTCCGGCCGGGGGACCTCCAGGCGATCGCCACGCGTCTCCGCGAGCGCTCCCCGCGGTATGCCGCCATCCCGCGCCTGCAGCTGGGGTAACGCAAGGCAGGTCCGATGTCCGTGGCGATCACACCTGGAGGTCGCCATGACCGACGCCATCGTCCTCGCCATCCGCGCCGAGCACGCCGATGCGATCCTCGACGGTACCGCGCGATTCGAGCACCGCTCCGTTCCGCCGAAGCGCCTACCGGCGCGCGCGTACCTCGCCGTCGTGGAGGAGCGCGCGATCGTCGGTGAGTGCGAGCTCGGCGCGCCGACGCGCAGGTCGGCGCAGGGCTGGGCGCTGCCGGTGACGAAACCGCGCCGGTACCGTTCGCCCCGTCCGCTCAGCGAGTTCGGCCTCGCGAAGATCCCACGCTCGTTCCGCTACATCGAGACCGAGTCCTAGTTCGCCGGTCTCCAGGCGAAGGAGACGTGAACGATGCGATCGCCATCGGTCTCGAACGTCCACGTCGTGAAGTTCGCGAAATGACCAGGCGACCGCGTCAGGCCGCGCAGGATGACCGTGTTGTCATGGACCTCCTCCTCGCGGATGAGGCGGATGAACGGCGGCGCGACGCGGATCAGCCGCTTCGCGGCATCCTTCCCCTGGAGCTCCGTCTCTCCACCGGGGAGCACGATCGTGACGTCATCGCTGCACACGGACGCGGCCTTGTCCGCGTCGCTCGCCTCGAGCGCCGCCATGAAGGTCTTTGCCGCTTCGAGCGGGGTCACGCCGTCAATTCTCGCGCCGCGGCGAGGTGCGCACCGGACTCGACCCATTCGAGCCGCATCCGCACACCGAAAGCGCCGATGGCGAGCGCCGTGACGAGGCCGGTGGCCGCGAGCTCGGGATCGTCCCCCGCTCCGAGCGCGAGGCCGGCATAGCGCTCATCGCCGACCGCGAGCTCCATCGTCAGGCCATCGCTTTCGACGATGAAGTCACGCCCGCCGATCACGAGCGTGACGTTGCGGTCCTTCGCGGCGCGTTCCACGTCCTCGATCGAGGCTTCGTCGCGACGCGCGAGGACCGCGAGCTTTCCATCGGGGACATCGCCGACCGACCGCGCGACCTGGCGCGCTGCGGCACGAGCGAACGCGACGACATCGGGCGTGACGCCGAGGACCGGGTCGTGCTCGGCGAGCGCCTCGTCGACGAGCAGCATCACGCGATGGCTCGCCTCGGCCGCGGCGACGAATCGGATGAGCGCCTCGGCCTCGCGGCGGGAGACCTCACCGAGCTCGGGCCGCGTCGCCGCCAGCTGATACGCGATCGCGGCGACCGATGTCCCGCATCGCGCGAGGAGTGGGTCGTCGAGCGCGTCACCGGGACCCTGGACGGATGCGCCGGCCGCGGTCAGCACGCCGCGCGCGTAACGCGCGACCGTGTCGGCGCCCGCGCCGCGGATGAGGCCGACGAGGTAGCGCACGTCGGGACGCCCGAGCGCTTCGAGATACGCGCGGACCCGCGCGACGGTTCGCTCGTCGTCGTCGCGGTCGGCGAGCGAGAGCAGGAACCCGCGGACGAGCAGCGCATCCACCCGTGGCGGATTATGGGGATGTGCGCAGGGGACTCGCGCCGTATGCGATCGCCGCCGCAGGCGTGGTCGTCATCTCGATCACCGTCCTCGGCACGGCGCTGGCCTCGGGCGGCTTCCTCGAGCAGCGCACGGTCGTCGAGCCCACCCCGACCGCGGCGGGCACGCGCCCGCCGATCGAGCTGTCGCGTACCGGACACCTGGCCTACTGGCGCGCGGATGCCACCGGTTCGACCCTCTGGGTAGCCGGCATCGACGGATCGCAGCGGCGGGCGCTCACGACGGTCGATCTGCTGAGCCGGGTCGGCCTGACCCGGTGGTCGCCTGACGGCAACGCGATCGCGTACCTCGACAAAGCGCAGGGCGCGGTCGTCGTGCGGCTCGACGGATCGCGCACCGAGATCCCGTTACCCGATGCGGTCACGCAGACCGGCGCGCGCCTCATCGATCTCGAGTGGTCGACGGACAGCCGGTCGATCGCATCGACGCTCCGGACCTCGACCGGCTTCGGCGCCGCCGACGTGTACGCCGCGTCCGCCAGCGGCGGCACCTGGCGAAGGGTGACGATCGGATCGACCGGCTTCCTCTCGCAATGGATCTCGGCGGACGAGCTCCTCATCCACACCCAGGAAGGGCTCATTGGTGTCGTGCGATCCGACGGGACGGGACTGCGGCCGCTGACCGGGCTATCCGCTACGTCGCCCTTCGTCGCGGACGACGGCCGCGTGTACTTTCTCGCCGGGCAGATCGCGCCGACCGTCCGCGACCTATCCGTGCCGGTCGTCAACGGCTCGCAGGCGCGCATCTGGAGCCTGACCCTCGACGGCGGCGACATCCGCCAGGAGACCAGCCAGTCGTTCGATGACCTCCGGCTCGCCGGGCGCTGGCCGACCGGCAGGTTCCTCGTCCATCAGAGCGCGAGCACGTCACTCGCGCTCCTCGCACCCCTCGAGACCGTGGGTGGCGTGATCGATCGCGTCGTGTTCTCACCGGATCGGCGTACCGCGATCGGGGTCAACGTGAACCGGATATTCCGCTACGACGTCACGCGACCCGATCAGCCGGTGCTCCTCCTGAGTGATGTCGTGTTTCCCGACGCCTGGTATCCGCAGACCGTCGTTCCCGCGGTCTCGTCGCCGTCACCCGCCCCCGCGGGACCGAAGGCCCGCTACACGTTCGCGCTCCACGGCGCGATCTGGGCGACGGATGCCTCCGGTGCGACCCAGTTCGTGCGCAAGCTGCAGACGGACGCGGGGTCGCTTCGCCGGATCGGCGGCGTCGCCCTTCCACAGTGGTCACCGCGCGCCGATCGCATCGTGTACTTCGACGTGATCACGAACTCGGTGCAGGGGGCGGTCTTCGTGACCGATACGGCCGGCAGCACCGCACGCGTGGGTGATCTGCAGGACACCGCCGGCCCGTTTCCGACGTGGGCGCCCGACGGGAACGTCGCGTTCACGCAGCTGGTCGGTACTCGCGATCCGGCCGGATTTGGCGCAGACGCGGAGGCTCGGATCGTGACGCCCGGGAACGCGCGCATCGCGACCTATCGGGGCCGCGAGATCGCGTTCGGCGGCGGGAAGACCTACCTCATCGACAACGGCGTTCTGGGCATCAGCCCGCAGACGCGCGTCGATCACAACATCCTCGAGGTATTGCCCAATGGGGGCACGCGAACTGTCGCCACGCGCGCGGCGATCGCACCCGCGAACCGCCCGGGCGTGTTCGAGGGGATCGCCTTGCAGCTGTCGGCGCTCGGCGTGTCGGCGGATGGCGGCTACGTGTCCGCGCGGGCGAGCCCCGCGTCGGGGAACCGTGGCTTCGTGTTCTCGGTGATACGCGCGGTCGATAGCGCGGCCACGATCGTCCTCGACGGGCAGGGCGTGAGCGACGTGCGCTGGTCTCCCAGCGGCCATCTCGTCGGCCTGACGCTGGGCAGCGGCCTGCCGCGCGTACTCGACGCGGAGACGAGCGTTGTGGTCGCGTCAGCCAGCGATGGCCGCTTCGCCGGCTGGTCGCCGGACGGCGCATGGTTCTACGTCGCACGCGACGTGGGCCTGTTCGCGATTCCGCTGAAAGGCGGTGATGCGGTGCGCGTGTCGCTGCTCGGAGCGCAGGTCTCGACGACTACGCCCTGAAGCGCGCGATGAACCGGCGAAAGGCCGCGAGGTGCTCCTCCGGAGAGCGGAAGCCGGCGCGCATCGTGTTGAACTCAAGGTCGGTCGCGCCCATCGAACGGTACGTCTCGGCCGCGCTGGATAGCTCGTCGTCGCTCATGCGCGTACCGGTGCGCCCTTCGAGCCCGACGGTCGCGGGATCGCGACCGGCCTCCTTGACCCACTCCCAGAACTTCGCCGCCTGTGAGCGGCCTTCGTCGTTCGCGGCGAAGTGCGAGAAGAGGCCGTCGGCGAGCCGGGCAGCGCGCCGGATCGCGGGCTCGCTGTCGGCGCCCATCCAGAGCGGGATCGGGCGCTGGACGGGCAACGGTTCCAGGCCCGCACGATCGATGTGGTGCCACGTTCCGTCGAACGTGACCGACGGCTTCGTCCAGAGCTCGCGCAGGAGCGCGATCTGCTCTTCGACGCGCTTGCCGCGGTCCTTGAAGCTCATCCCGAGCGCGTCGAACTCGACCCAGTTCCAGCCGACCCCGACGCCCAGACGCAGCCGGCCGCCGGAGAGCACGTCGAGCGCCGCGGCCTGTTTGGCAACGAGCGCCGTCTGCCGCTGCGGAAGGATCAGCACTCCTGTGGAGAGCTCGAGCTTCGTCGTGAGCGCCGCAGCGAATCCGAACAGGACGAAGACCTCGTGGAACGGCGTCTCGATCGTGTACGGACCCGACCAATTCGGCCGTGCGGGATCGGCGCCGAGCACGTGGTCGTACGCGACCAGGCCGTCGAACCCCTGCGCCTCGATCTCGCGGATGAACCCCGCGATGGCGGCTGGGTCGGAGCCGATCTCGGTCTGGGGGAAGATCGCGTGGAGCCGCACGGCATGAGTATCCCGCCGGAGCGGCGCGCATGCGTCGAGGGCTAGGCGCGGACTAGACTCGCGCCGCATGACCCGACCGCTCGCGCCACGCATGTCGCGCCTGGGCACCGAGACCGCCTTCGAGGTGCTCGCGAAGGCCCGCGCGCTCGAGGCGCAGGGCCGCGACATCGTGCACCTCGAGATCGGCGAGCCCGATTTCGACACGCCGCCGTCGGTGGTGCACGCCGGACTCTCGGCGCTCCAGCGCGGCGAGACCCACTACACGGCCTCGGCGGGTGTCCCCGAGCTGCGTGAGGCGATCGCCGCGCACCTGAACAAGACGCGACACCTGGCGATCGACCCGGGCCAGGTCATCGTGACCCCGGGCGCGAAACCGATCATGTTCTTCGCGATGCTCGCGCTGCTCGACGAGGGCGACGAGGCGATCTTCCCCGACCCTGGCTTCCCCATCTACTCGTCGATGATCACCTTCAGTGGCGCCAAGGCCGTCCCGCTCAGGCTTCGTGAGCAGAACGACTTCAACCCCGACCTCGACGAGCTCAGATCTCTCCTGACGGACAAGACGAAGCTCATCATCCTCAACAGCCCGGAGAACCCGACGGGTGGCGTGCTGTCGCAGAGCGTCATCAAGGAGATCGCGCTCATCGCGAAGGCGCGTGATCTCTGGGTGCTGGCGGACGAGATCTACGCCGAGATCCTCTATGAGGGAACGCATCACTCGATCCTCCGCGAAGACGGGATGGCCGAGCGCACGATCCTGCTCGACGGATTCAGCAAGACGTTCGCGATGACCGGATGGCGTTTGGGCTACGGCGTGTTCCCGTGGCCGCTCGTCGATCCAGTGACGAAGCTCGTCGCGAACTCGGTGTCGTGCACCGCGACGTTCACGCAGCGCGCGGGCACCGCGGCGCTGACGAGCCGCCCGCCGGAAGTGGCCGCGATGGTGAAGGCGTTCCGCGAGCGGCGCGACGCGATGGTGGTCGGCCTCAACCGCATCGACGGCATCTCGTGCCGCGAGCCGAAGGGCGCGTTCTACGTGTTCCCGAACATCACTGGTCTCGGCCTCGGTGACTCAGCGACGGTCCAGGACCGGATCCTCCGTGAGGCCGGCGTCGCGGTCCTCGCGGGCACGTCATTCGGCGCCGGCGGCGAAGGCTACCTGCGGCTCTCGTACGCGAACTCGCTCGAGAACCTGCACAGCGCACTGACCCGCATCGGCGAGTGGGCGCACGCGGCTCGCGAGGGCCGCGCGGCCTCCTCAGCCGGATCCCTCACCTCTACCGACCGGTCGGTATAACCGGCTGACAGGCCCGGCAGGCGTGGCCGGGCAGGCCGGGCCGGGCTAGACCCCGATCCCGTCGACCACCAGGGCGACGATATCGGCGGCGAGCTGCTCCGCGCTCCGGCCGCCCGGCCGGGCCTCCTTGGCGGTCCACGGGTCGATGAGATTCAGCAGTGCCTGCGCGGCGAAGGCCGTGTCGATCGGCCGGAGCTCCCCGGCGCGGACCCCTTCATCGAGCACCTGCTGCAGCGGCGAGAAGAAGTGGCGGAAGTACGCGCTGCGGGTCTGGCTCAGCTGATCGATGGTGAGCGGCACGCCAGCCTCGCGCAGCAGCCGCGGCGCGCTGCACTGGGCGCGGATCAGGTAGGCGGCCGCGGCGACCAGTCGTTCCCGGCTCCTGTGGAGGCGAGCGCCGCCTGAGGGGCCGTCCGCGGGGGCGCGCGACGCCGTCCGGAGGCCGCCGCCGTGCTGCTCCAGGACGCTGCAGACGACCTCCGTGAACAGGCCGGCCTTGTCGGCGAAGTAGTAGTAGAGCGTCGGCTTCGTGATGGCCGCCTCCCGCGCGATGTCCTCGAGGGAGGCGCCGTGCACGCCACGCTCGCTCCACAGGCGGTCCGCCGCCTGAAGCACACGCTCGCGCGTGGAGGTCTTTTGGCCCCCTTTCCGGGGTGCCTGCCGATCCGGCATCCTGGGCAGTCTACCGACCGGTCGGATGACAGGGGGGTGCTCCCCGAGCGACGACGAGGGAACGGCGACGTGACGATGCCGTATATGGATGCGGCTTCACGCACGAGTCGCACGCCCGTTACCGATGTCGTCGTGGTCTGTCGTCTCCGTGTTACCGAGCGGCGGTGCTGCGGACTCCGAGTTGCTTGCACACCCCTGACATTCGCCCGGCATACGAGCACATGAAAGGACCGGGGGAACGAACGTGCGCAAGGCTTCAGCTTCCCGATTCGCGAGTCTTACCACCGGCGTCATCGCAGCGCTTCTGTTGTCCGTGTTCGCATTCGGCGGACAGGCGGGCGCGTGGGTCACCCCGACGCTCACCGCGAACTGCGCGCCCGACGCGACGCACGACGCCTGGACGATCAACCTGCACCCCGAAGCGGATCAGAAGATCGAGATGAGCTGGGGTACGGGCGCGTTCACGGCCTTCCAGATGACCGACTTCGTCACGTCCGGCGCTCACACCTTCACGACCGCACGCGGCGGCAGCGCCCTCACGGTGCGCTACGCCAGCGACCGCAACGTGAAGACGTCCGCGACGGCGAATGGGACCGTCTGCGGGACCACGACCGGCTCGACCGGCGGCACCGTCGCCGGGAGCCAGCAGGGACCGAGCGGCAACAACGGCGACGTGAAGATCCACGACACGGCCACCGCGGTCCAGGACAACCGCAACGAGCCGCACGTCTGCAGCTTCTACATCGACGGCTTCAAGTTCGACAAGGCGTCCAGCGGCACCTGGCGGATCGAGAAGTGGGCACCCAGCGGGAGCGGCATCGTCGCGTCCGGCACGTGGGGCCCCGCCGACGCGAACGGCAACTGGCACTCCGTTTCGATGACCCTCGCCGACGGCCACTACAAGCTGTTCTTCAAGCAGACCGGCACGCCCGGTGGCGAGAAGCAGAAGGTCTTCTGGGTCGACTGCGGCAAGACCGCGGGCGAGCGCAGCAAGGACAACGAGGACCACAACAGGAACAACGACAACGACAACGACAACGACTCCGCCGGCAACGAGAACAACGGCGGTACCGGCGGCACCAAGGACACCTGCACCGGCGTCGCGAAGATCCTGAGCCACAGCGACATCGACTTCGGCCAGGGCCGCTTCGCCACCGTGTCCTTCACGATGGGCAAGGGTTGCACGGGCCAGGAGCTCTCCCTGGTCTCGTACACCGCTTCGAGCGACACGTTCTCCCGTGAAAGTGCCTCTGAGCAGCGGATCTACCAGGCGAAGACCGGCACATTCGGCGACCAGACCGGCGCGCACACCTACGTGCTTCAGGTGAACGTGCCCAGCTGCTTCTTCCAGGTCGATTTCATGACCGGCAAGCCGATCGCACAGTTCGGCCCAGCGGACTCAGACAACTTCTATAGCGACCAGGGCCGTCTGCTCGCCGGCATCAATGGCGGGACGATGAGCTGCAACGCCAGCAACACGACCGGTGGCAACGAGACGCCGCAGACCGTCACCCCCGCTAGCGCGTTCGTCGGCTCGCCGGCGGACTCCACCGCGAACGGCGGCACGGGCAGCACCGGAAGCACGCCGAACGGCAACGTCGTCGCGGGCTTCGAGACCGCACCGAACGCCGTCGGCTCGGTGAGCCCGATCGTCGAGGTCCCCGGTAGCTCGGATCAGCAGTCGCCGAACGTCGCCGCGGCCGGTGTCCAGGCGGGCACGGTCGCCGGCGTCCAGAGCCTGCCTTCGACCAGCACCAGCACCCCAGCCGCGCCGCTCGCCGCCCTTGGTCTCGCGATCATGGCACTCGGTGGAGTCATGCTCCGCCGCAGGGGCGAGCAGCGCTAACCGACCGCGTCAGCCTTGCGCAGAAGGGGCCCCGAGAGGGGCCCCTTCCCTTTGGGGCGTGGCCCACACTGAGCGCGTGAGCGAAGCGGTCACGTACGGGCAGGAGCGGCGCCTGGTCACGGTGCTGTTCGCCGACTTCGTCGGCTTCACCACCCTGTCCGAGGAGCTCGACGCGGAGGTCCTCCAGGAGCTCGTGTCGGGCATCTTCGAGGACCTCGCCGAGCAGGCCGTCGAGCACGACGGCACGATCGAGAAGTTCATCGGTGATGCGATCTTCGTCATCTTCGGCGCACCGATGGCCCACGAGGACGACCCGCAGCGCGCCCTCAGGACCGCGCTCGCGATGCATCGCGTGTTCGGCGAGCACGCGGTCCGGGCGAAGAAGGATCGTGGCATCGAGCTCGGCCTCCGCATCGGTGTGCACACGGGCATGGTCGTCGCGGGACACGTGCGCTCGGTCGCCGAGTACGGCGTCATGGGCGACACCGTCAACACCGCGGCTCGCCTGCAGGAGGCCGCGCCGCCCGGAGAGACCTACGTGACGCAGGCGACGTTCCGGCTCACGAACCGCGAGTTCACGTTCCGTGAGGTCGGACCCATCGAGATGAAGGGCAAGGAGAAACCGGTGCTCGCCTACGCGCTCACCGGCGAGCGCCCGGATATCCGCGTCGCGATCGAGCTCAACGCGCCGCTCGTCGGCCGGTGGATGGAGCTCTCCCGCCTCGACCTCGCGTACCAGTCCGCGCGCGTGGGGCGCACCGAGGTCGTACTCATCGCGGGTGAGCCGGGCATCGGCAAGAGCCGGCTCGTGTCCGAGTTCATCGGCCTCGTGACCGCGGACGACGGTGCCGCCGGGAACGACGCCCCGCGGGTCCTTCGCTGGACGTTCTCGCGCGTGAACCAGCGGAGCTTCGCGGGATTCATCGAGCCGCTTCTGGTCGAGCTGAACATCGACCCGACGCAGGAGGGCGCGCGCGACAAGCTCGCGGAGATCGTGAAGGAGCTCGGTTTCGCGAACCCGGCGGTCACCGCGCCGGTGCTCGCGCAGTTCCTCCACCTCCCCGGTGCCGACGAGACGACGAATGAGTCCGAGGAATGGAAGCGGAACATGTACCTGATCATCTTTGACGTCCTCGGAGCGCTCGCCCGCACGCGGCCGTTGCTCTACGTGCTCGAGGATCTCCACTACGCCGATTCGGCGTCGCTCGACCTGCTCTGGTTCCTCGCGTCGCGCGGCGGGCGCGTCCAGCTGCTGATCCTCCTCGCGCAGCGCCTCGGCGCGGGCGGCCAGCCGAAGCCGTCGCGCACGAATTTCACCCAGATGGTCCTCGAGCCCCTCACGGACGAGGAGGCCGCGCGGATCGTCGAGTCGACGCTCGAATGGGCGCCCGCCGACCTGCGCGACCGGATCGTCGCGCGCGCCGGCGGCAATCCGTTCTTCATCGAGGAATCGATCCGCGCCCTCGTCGATTCGGGGGCGATCGCCCGAGACGAGAAGGGCGACTGGGTCGTGAAGGAGCGCGCACTCGCCCTCGACGTACCGGCGACGCTCCACGCGGTCGTCGCCGCGCGCATCGACCGGCTCCCGCCCGTCGCGAAGGAGGCGATCCAGCTCGCGTCGGTGATCGGTCAGCGCTTCGGCGACCGCGTCCTTCGGGCTGCGGGCGGCGACCGGCTCGCTGACGCGGTCGACATCCTCATCGCCGCGGACCTCGTCGCCGAAGGCGCGTCCGGTGAGCGCCGTGAGGGCCGCTACCGGTTCAAGCACGCGGTCACGCAGGAGGTCGCCTACAACACGCTGCTCATCCGCCGCCGCACCGAGCTGCACCGGCGGGTGGCGCTGTCGATCGAGAACGTGCTCGCGAATGACATCAGAGATTTCTATCCGGCGCTCGCGCACCATTACCTTCTCGGCGAGGTCCCGGACAAAGCGGCGTCGTATTCATGGAAGGCCGCGCAACGCGCCATGAACATCCACGCGCACGTCGAGGCATTGCGTTTCGCGGAGCAGGCGGTGGAGCTGTACGAGAAGCTCGGTGACATCGATCATGCGGTCGAGGCCCTGTACCTCGTCGCGCGGGTGCGGCGCTATCACGGTGAGAGCGATGCCGCGCTCGCCGCGTATGAGCGCGCGCGGATCCTCCTCGAGGCGCGCACCAAGCCGAACACCTTCGAGATCGCCACGGTCTACGCGCACATGGCCGAGCTCACGACGCGCTGGGAGGCGAGGCATCCGGATCTCGAGGGCCTCATCTCGCGGGGCCTGGCGCTCGTCGGAGACGAGCCGTCGCCCGAGCGCGTACGGCTGCTCGCGGCCCGCGCCTTCGCGCCACGACGGCTCGCTCGCGCGACCGACGCGGACTGGGAGCAGGCGCTCCGCACCGCCGAAGAAGCACTCGCGATCGCCGAAGAGCTGGGTCTGCTTCGCGAGGTCTCGCTCTGCCTCGACGCGGTCGGCTACGCCGACCGCGCGCTCGGCCGGTTCCGTGAGGCGTATAGCGCGAACCAGCGGCGTATCCCGATCGCGCAGTCGCTGCAGGACAGCGACGAGCTGATCGATGCGCACAACATGGTGAGCGCCACCGCCGTCGTCCTTGGCAACCTCGATGAAGCGATCGAACACGCGAAGCTCGCGAGTGAGATCGCGCAGTCCACGGAGAAGCCACGCCTCGGCGGGTACGCGCTCGTGCTCGACGCGGGTGCCCGGCTCCTCGCGGGCGACTTCGCCGGGGTCGTCGATACCGTCAACCGATCTCCGGCGTTCGATCACACGTACGTCGACCCGAACTGGAAAAGTCTCCTTGCGTACGGAATGGCGGGCGCCGCGGCCCTTGAGCAGACGAACGACGAGCATCGCTTCCGCGACCGTCTCGCCGAGAGCGAGCCGGGTCCCGTCGACATGGCGGTGGCCGGACTCCTGTCCGCGATCTACGGCTGGCGGGAGAGCGAGAGCGCGTACCAGGCGGCGCGCAGCGCCGGTGCGCCGGTGGGCATCATCGACAAGACGGTCTGGGGTCCGGTCATGGCGCTCGCCGCCGCGCGCTGGGGCATCGCTGACGACACGAACGACGAGCGTGTCGCGGCGCTCATGGAGCGGACCGGCTACGCGCGCGGACGCGCGCTCCTCACCCAGGCGCAGGGTCTCCGCGCGCTCCGCCGCGGAGAGCACGTGAAGGCGGAGAACCTCCTGTTCGACGCGATGCAGGCGTTCAACACCCTCGATCTTGAGTACGAACGGATGGTCGCGACCGCGGATCACGCGCACGCGCTTGCGGCGCAGCGGCGCCTCGACGAGGCGGCCGCCGAGCGCAACGAGGTGCGGGCATACGCGGAGCGGGCGAACGCGAAGGCCCTGCTCGGGTCGCTGGATCCGACGCCGGCGCCGGTGGGCTAGCTGGCGACCTCATCCGGCAGGTAGCGATCCATCATCGGCGTGAGGTATTTGGTCAGCCAGTCCACGGTGCGCGCCAGGGCGTCCACCTGGTTCTCGATCTTCGAGAAGCCATGGCCTTCGTCCGCATACTCCTTGTACTGATACGGCGCGCCGGCAGCCTTGAGGGCGTCGACGATCTGCAACGCCTCGCCGCGCGGCACGCGAGGATCGTTCGCGCCCTGGAGCACGAGGAGCGCCGCGCGGATCTTGCCGGCGTGGGTCAGGGGCGACCGCTCGGCGTAGAGCGCCGCGTCCGCGCTCGGGTCACCGAGCTCGCGAATGAGGTACTCACGGAGATCGCCGCGCGTCGTGTCGACCATCGTCTTCCACGACACGACGCCCACGTTCGAGACACCGGCGACGAACCGGTCGGGATGCTTCGCGAGACCGAGCAGGGTCAGGTAGCCGCCGTAGCTGCCTCCGGTGATCCCGATGCGCTTCGCGTCGGCGATCCCTTCCTTCACGAGCCAGTCCACGCCGGCGATCACGTCGGCGAGGTCCCTGCCACCCCAGTCGCGGCGGTTGGCCTCCTGGAACTCGCGGCCATAGCCGGTCGAGCCGCGGACATTCGGCGCGAGCACGACGAGCCCGCGGTTGGCGAGGAGCTGCGCCGTCGGGTCCCACCGGCGGTAGTGCTGGGACGTCGGACCGCCGTGCACGTAGATGACGGCACCCGGAAGCCCGCCGCCCTGCACCGCCTCGGCGTACGGCACGTACAGGAGTGCCGGGATCTCCCGTCCATCGGCGCCGGGGTAGCGGACGTGCGTCGGCTCGACGAGGAGCTTCGGATCGATCTCCGTGCCGATCGAGTTGGTCAGCGGGCGGAGCGTGACCTGATCGCCCTCGCGCACCCAGACGTCCGTCGGGCGACGGGCGGCGCTGAAGGCGGCGACCACGGTCTCGCTGTCCGGGCCGACGTGGTGCGATTCGTACAAGCCGGGCAGATCCATGACCGGCGTCGTCGCATGCGACACGCTGAAGACGCGATGGACCGCGCGTGCCGCATCCTTGTCTTCGAGGTACAGCACGCCGCGACCGTCCGGACGCCACTGCGGGCTCGACTGATCGAACGGCGACTCGGTCAGGTAGCGGAGCCGCGACGCGGCCTTGCCGTCCCAGTCGACGAGCGCGATCTCGTTGCGGCCGCGCGCGTTCGTCGTGAACGCGATGGTGCGGCCGTCCGGCGACCATTGGCCGAACATCGAGTCGCCGCTCTTGCCCTCGCGGGTCTCGAGGCGGATGGCCTCGCCGCGCCCCGCGGGCATGACGCAGAGATCCGAGTCGACGCGTGCACCGACGCGCCGCGACTCGAACAGGATCCAGGTGCCGTCGGGCGAGTGACGCGGCCGCGCGTCCTCGAACGTGCCGTCGGTCAGCGCCGAACGGATGCCTGACGCCACATCGACGCGCTGGATGCTGAAGCGCTTGCCGCCGACGTTCCCAACACACACGATCGAGCGGCCTTCGGGGGACCACTCGATGTCGCGGTAGGTCACGCCCTCGTCCAAGAGGATCTTGCGCTCGCGGGTGCCATCGCGGTCGACGATCCAGATGCCGAACCGCTCGTTGCCACCCTCGTCGCGGAGGAAGGCGATCTCGCTGCCATCGGGGGACCAGCGCGGCGACACGCTGCGGATGCCCGAATCGGTCAGCTGGATGATCCGTTCGTCGGCGATCGGCGCGGAGTAGATCTCGTAGCCGCCGGTCTTGTTCCACGCGAACGCGACCTCACGCCCATCGGCTGAGAGATCGATGCCACCCCAGAAGAGATCGACCGTCGGCAGGCCGGCCACGAGCGCCGGGTCGAGGCGCCTGAAACCCTCGCCGAACGGCGCGGGATGCAAGCGCGGTGGCGCCGGCCGAAGATCCGCGGGCGGGTCGGCCATCGTCGTCGGAGGCGAGATCGTGCCCTTCGCTTTCCAGTCCTCGGCGAAGCTGCGTGGCCGCGCGCTCGCGCGCGCCGCGGGTGCGGCGGTCTCGGCGGCGACGGGCTCGCCCTTTCGCGTGGGACGAGGCGCGGCCTCGGTGCGCGCGCGCACCTGGTCCGCGGCGACGAGCGTCTCGGGCCCCATGGCCGCCTCGCGTGCCGCGGTCTCTTCCGCGGGCACGATGAGCGGGTTCGGCTTCATCTGGTCCTCGAGGCGTCCCTTGTACGCGCGGTCCCACGGGGCCGGCAACAGGATGCCGAAGCGCTTGCGTGGCTGCGGCAGCTCACGCTGGAGGAACTGGAGCGTGTCCCGGCCGGCGTTCCACATCGGCGGCCGGCGCGCGGAGAGCACCGAGGAGAACTGGATCTTCGTGAGCTGCGCGGCGGCGTCGCTGGCGAGGTCGAGGTCTCCACAGAAGAGAACACCGCCCGCCTTGCGGCCGAGCACGACGGTCGCGCCGTCACCGTTGTCCCCGACGCGGATGACCCGCGCGTCGGGGCGTACGAGGTCCTCGTTCTTCAGAACGAGGTCCGCACCGCCGGGGACGAACGCCGCGTCGTCGGCATGGGCCGCGATCTGCACGCCGAGCGCGTCGCGGTAGCGCGCCGCGTCACCGCCGCGCGAGCCGTTCGTGATCAGCAGGAGCGAGGCGGGACCGGCGCCGCGGATGAGCCGCAGCGCGCGCTCGCTGAAGGGTGGCGCATCGATGAGCAGGTTGCCACGTGCGCGGTCGAAGACGATGTACTGCCGCTCGTCCTCCAACGGCTCGTACAGCTCGAAGATCCACGAGCGAAGCTGATGAATGTCCATTTATGCGCGGGTATCGTACCGGTCCGCGTGGACATCGGCCGCGGCGCGGAGGCCCGACCACCGGAGTGGCTCGCGGACGCGTGACGTGTCACTCACGTCGCGAGACTCGGGAGCAGAAGCGTCTTGTCGGCGCGCACGAGCTTCTTCGCGCGCTCGAGGCGGGCGATCGCCCGGCCGGCGACGTCCTCGTCCCACTCGAAGAGGCGGAGGAGCTGCTTCTCGGTGACCGCGCCGGTGAGGGCCAGCGTGCGCTCGAGCAGCGTCGTGGTCGCGTCGGCCGAGGGGATGCGCTCGGCGGCCTTCACGATCTCGGGGTAGCGGCGGACGAACAGGTCGTACGTGTAGTTGTAGTCCTCGCGGCCCTCACCGACCGCGCGAACTCGAGCGACGTACATGAGGCGCTGCACCTCGTCGATCGCCTTGCCATACGTGGCGCGGCCCTCCTTCGAGGTGATGCCGAGCTCCGCGCGCATCCGCTTCGTCTGGGTCTCGCCGTTCTGCGCGAGGAAGTCGATGATGCGCCGTGCGACATCCGAGAGCCGCCCGGCACGCACGTCGTCGACGTGATCGTCAGCCTCACCGGCGCGGCCGAAGGTCGCATAGAACGCCGGCAGCATCTTGAGCGACACGAACGTGGGCTTCCGCGCGAGCAGCATGCCGTAGTAGATCTTCTTCTCCTCTGCGAGCTCGTCCTTCCAACCCCACATCCAGCCCCACTTGCGACCCTCGTCGTTCGTCGAGAGGTGATCGAAGCACGCGGGGATCGGTGCGTCGCCGGTACGAAGCGTGAACGCGAACGCGAACCCGAGCTCGTTGACGAGCTCCACGAGCTGCGCCGCGTTGCGGACGCGATACGCCTTCAGGAGCTTGGCTCGGTGCTGCGCTACCGCCTTCGACGCGTCCACCATGCAAGTGTTAAGACAAGAACAGAGCGACGAGGCTGGCCAGCAGCGCGACGCGCATCGCACGCGTCGAGGACCGGTGGAGCTTGGCGAACTCGACGCGGACCGGATGACCGTCCGGCAGCTCGTCGAAGTTCTTGGTCTGCGCGCGCAAGGTGCGGGCGACCGGGCTCGACCAGGCACTGCCGTACAGGACGGCGAGTCCGAGGACCGCCAGCGCGACCCATCGCGCGAAGAGGCGCGGTCCGATCGCGATGTCCTCGAACGCGAGCAGCTTCAGGACGCTCGTGACCAGCAACAGGACGACCGACAGGATCGCGAGCTGGTCGAAGCGGGCGAGGATCGCCCCGAAGAGGAGACCGCCCTCGCCACGCGTGCGGGCGGTCTTGAAGACCGCGGGCGCGACGGCGCTTCCAAGCACGATGGCACCGCCGACGATCAGCGCGAGTGCCAGGTGATACAGGAACTGGAGGATGTCGAAATAGAGCGTTTCCACGCGGTTTCCAGCGTACGTGAGGAATTTCCGACGTGCATCGTCGGTTATCCTTGGTGCCGATGGGGACGTATCGCGACTATTTCGCCGAGATCAAGAAGCGGGTCACGGAAGCGACGCCGCAGGAGGTGCAGGACCTCCTGAAGGGCGACGTGCAGCTGGGCGATGTCCGCGAGAAGAACGAGTGGGACGAGGGCCACCTCGCCGGCGCCGCCTTCGTACCGAAGAGCTACCTCGAGCAGTGGGCCGAGGACCGGCTCCCGAACAAGGACAAGCCGACGATCCTCTATTGCGCCGGCGGCGTGCGATCGGTCATGGCGGCCGACGCGCTCCAGAAGCTGGGCTACACGAACGTCATCTCGATGACCGGCGGCTTCAACCGCTGGAAGGACTCGGGCCTGCCGTGGACGAAGCCTGAGTCACTCGATCCCGAGCAGGCGCAGCGCTACTCGCGCCACCTCCTCATCCCCGAGATCGGCGAGCGCGGCCAGCTCAAGCTGTTGAAGAGCAAAGTGCTGCTCATCGGCGCCGGCGGCCTCGGGTCGCCCGCGGCCCTGTATCTCGCGGCGGCGGGCGTGGGCACGCTCGGCATCGTCGACTCCGACGTCGTCGACGCGACGAACCTCCAGCGGCAGATCCTCCACAACACCGAGCGGCTCGGACGCTCGAAGGTCGAGTCCGCCCGCGAGACCATCGCAGCGTTGAACCCGGACGTGCAGGTCGTCGGCTACGAGGAGCGCCTCACCGCCGCGAACATCGACCGCATCATCTCGGGCTACGACGTGATCGTCGACGGCGCCGACAACTTCCCCACCCGGTACCTCGTGAACGACGCCTCGGTGAAGCACCGGATCCCGGTGGTGCACGGCAGCATCTACCGCTTCGAGGGTCAGGTCACGGTCTTCAAGCCATTCGGCGAGGTCAACAAGGACGATCCGTTCGGCCGTGGCCCCTGCTACCGCTGCCTCTTCCATCAGCCGCCGCCTCCGGAGCTCGCACCGTCGTGCGCGGAAGCCGGCGTGCTCGGCGTCCTGCCGGGCATCATCGGATCGGTCCAGGCGAACGAGGCGATCAAGCTGCTCCTCGGCATCGGCGAGCCGTTGATCGGCCGCTACGTGCTGTTCGACGCGCTCGACACCACCTTTCGCGAGGTCAAGCTCCGCCGCGATCCGGAATGCCCGGTCTGCGGCGAGCACCCGACCATCACCGAATACATCGACTACGAGGGCTTCTGCGCATCGCCGGCGGAGTCGCAGGCGCAGCACGCGCCCGCAGCGACCGGATCGACGCAACCAGCCGCACGCTAGGGCCGCTTTCCGGCACCAGCCCGTATCCTCAGACCCTGATGCGTCGCACGCAGGTACTTCTCGTCACGCTCGCATTCGCCGCTGCCGCGTGCACGCCGACGGCGACGGCCCCGACCGGCTCCGCGGCGGTGCCGCAGAAGACCGGCGACTTCAAACAGTCACGCCTCGACATCGCCTACTCGTACCTGTCCGACGCCTCGGTCCACAACCCGACCTCGAAGCAGCTCCTCGACGGTGCCTTCGACGCGATGAAGAAGGAGGCGAAGGGCAGCGGCGGATCGGACGATGTGGCGACGCCCGAATTCACGACCGACATGTCGACGAACCTGGGAGATTTCAAGAAATTCGCGGCGGCGGCCGGAGCGCTCGCGGCCAAGAATCCACAGCTCTCCGCGGATCGACTGTTCACCGCGGCGCTGACCGGCATGCTCCGGGCCGATCCCGACTGCCACACCTACTACGCCGATGGCAGGACCGTCATCGACTCCCGTCCCGAAGCGTCGAAGGGCACCGGCGCGCAGCTGCCGAGCGGCGGCACCTTCATCAAGGCGCAGCCGGACGAAGCCGGCTTGCAGGCGAAGATGCTCGAGGGCGGGATCGCCTATGTCACCTGGCGCGCATTCGAGAAGACCGGCACCTACAGCGTGACCGAGGCGGTGCGGGCGGTCATCGACAAGGCCGTCGCGGCAGGCGCGAAGGCCTGGCTGTTCGACCTTCGCGGGAACATCGGCGGCGATCCGCCCGGCACGATGGTCAGCTGGTTCCTCGACGGCGAGAACACGCTCAAGATCGGGCTCAAGAACGGAAGCGGCGGGATCCAGAGCGGCGTGAAGGCGCTGCGGCTCGGTCCGGAGTACCAGCTGCCGATCGCGATCATTCTCAACGACCGCGGTGGCTCGTCGCCCGAGGTCTTCGCCGCGAGCCTCAAGGAGAACAAGCGAGCCACCATCGTCGGCCAGCGCTCGACCGGCTGCCTCGGTGGGACCAGCAGCGCGCCCCTCGGGAGCGGCGCGGGCCTGCTGTCGGTCGTGTCGCAGGAGTTCAGCGGAGCGAACACCGGCACGATGTACAACAACATCGGCATTCCGCCCGATGTCGCCGCGGACGATGCGTCTGCGGTCGCTACCGCGTCCAAGCTGCTTCTCGATAAGATCTCCGGACGGTGATGGGACTGCGCGCCTTGTTCGTCCTGGCCCTCGTCGCGCTGTCCGCCTGCTCGACGGCGGCACCGCCGGCCGCGTCGCCGTCCGGCCCCGAGACGGCGACGATCACGGACAAGACCGCGGGCGAACTGCTGGCCGTGTACAACGCGTCGCAGACGGCGTTGACGAAGAAGGACCTCACCGGATTCCAGGCCACGATCGACCTCACGCGCGCCGCGTTCCGGCGTTGCCAGACTGAGGCATTCGATATCGCGTCCCGTCAGGGCTTCTCGCCGATCGACGCGAAGATCGCGAAGGTCGAGCCGTATCTCACGACCTACGCGCGCGCGTATCTCGGCACGGACGCGAACGGCTACGCCCGGGTCTACTTCCGCAAGGAAGGCGGAAAATGGATCCGAACGGAGCCGCTGGATACGGAGCTCGGCGGCGACAAGACCAAGACCATCAACGACCTGCAGCTCACCTACTACGGCATCGATGACGACGTGATCGACAGATACGCCGCAGCGGGGACAGAGGTGCGCACGTTCTTGCTGAAGCAGGCCGAGGGTCACACCCAGACCGGTCAGGGATTCGGTCTGCGCATCTTCCCGACGCGCGGAGCGGCCGGACCGAACGTCTCCTGCAGCACGGCGGGCTTCCATCTGCCGAACGTCCCGAGCGATCCGTTCATCCGTCTCTTCAGCAACGCGCTGCTCTTCAAGCCAGACGTGAGCGGCGTGACCGAAACGACCGCGAGCATCATCAGGCACGAGGGTCTGCACTGGCTGCAGGACCAGGTCTCGCCGAGCATGACCGCGCGGATGCCATTCTGGATGGTCGAGGGATGGCCCGACTACATCGGTCAATCACGCAGCACCGCGACGAAGAAGAACGTCCTGTGCAACACGCCGACCCCGACCTACAAGCAGCTCGAGGACGGCGTGCTCCAGACACCCGAAACGCCACCGGAGCTCCCGGGCCAGTACTACGCGTTCGCGAACACGATGGTCGAGTACCTCTACAAGACATACGGCACGAACGCGTACTGGGATCTCATGACCGCGTACAAAGCCGGCGTGGACGCGAACGTGAACCTGCCGAAGGTCATCGGGGTCACTCCGGCGGCGTTCTATGCATCCTGGCTCGTCTGGGCTAAACAGACCTACTGCTAGCCGTCCTCAATTTGGCGGGCAGGCAAGCTAGCTTGTCCGTGCCGACCGTACGGAACGCGGTACAGATGCCCCTATCGCTGACCCACGTTTGGTACCTCTGACTGGTTGTCGGTGCGTATCCCCGGTCGGTATGGTCAACCGGCACTTCGTGGTGACGGGTAAAGGGGAAGCAACCGGGTGAGTGTCTCTGTCGCACGTGTCGAAGCTCTGACGCCCGCGGCGACGGGCATCCTCGACACATTTGGCCCGGTGCCTGATGTCATCGAGCGCGCTCGCAACGGCGATCGCACCGCGTTCGCCGAGCTCTACGACACGCACGTCGACAGCGTCTACCGCTACCTCCTCTACCGCGTGCGCGAGCCCGCGGACGCCGAGGACCTCTGCAGCGAAGTGTTCACGCGCGCCTTCGCGAACATCCACCGCTACCGTTGGCAGGGGAAGTCTTTCCTCGCCTGGCTGTACACCATCGCCCGGAACGCGGTCACCGACCGCCGCCGTCGCGACCGCCCGACCGTCGAGATCGACAACGCGTACGGCCTGGCCGAGGACGGCCCGACGGCCCACGACCGCGCGGTGCACGCCGAGGCCGTCGACGCGCTCCGCGGCGCGGTCCGGTACCTGACGAGCGAGCAGCAGGAGGTCCTCGTGCTCCGGTTCGTCGAGAACCGCTCGAGCCGCGAGGTCGCGAAGATCCTCGGGAAGAACGAGGGCGCGATCCGCGCGCTGCAGTTCCGAGCCCTTGGTCGCCTGCGCAAGCTGCTCAAGGACGAGCCCGCCTGATCTAAGACGCGGCTAAGAGCGCGCGTCCGCGAGCGACCTTCACCCGTACACTCGACGAACAGCGATGGTCAGATTCCGCCCGCTCCTCCTGCTCCTGGTCGCCGTGCTCGTGATGTCCTGCAGCGTCGCCGAGCAGCTGCCGGTCCCGCGCGCGCAGACGCAGTTCGCGACCGCCGAGCAGGTCTTCAACATCCTGATCGAGATCCACGTCGACAAGCCGAGCTCGCAGCAGCTCCTGGGCGCGGCGGTCGATGCGGTCCAGACGCTTCTGGTGAAGATGAACGACCCATCGCCGACGATGACGAAGCCGCAGTTCACCGGCAGCCCGGCCTCGGACTTCGCGAAGTTCGCGGCATCGCTCAATGACGTCATCGCCGCGAACCCGAAGGAGGACCCCAAGCTCCTCGAGCAGCAGGCCACCGACGGCATGGCGCGCTCGATGAATGAATGCCACACCTACTACCTGGATCCCACGCGCGCGAAAGGCTTCAACGCGCCGCCGCAGGAGTACTCCGGTATCGGCGCGACGATCAACGCACCCACCCCGAACGAGTACGTCGAGGTCGCGCAGGTCTTCCCCGGCAGCCCGGCCGAGAAGGCCGGCGTGAGGAAAGGCGACAAGATCAAGCAGGTCCAGGGTGAGGACATGCTCGGCAAGACCTCAGAAGAGGTCGCGAACAAGATCAAAGGTCCCGAGGGCACGATCGTGAACATCGTGATGATCCGCAACGGCGCCGACGTGCCCTTCGCGATCACGCGCGGCAAGGTCACACCGCCCCGGACGATCGATCAGATCGACACGGGCAACATCGGCTACATCTACGTGTCCCAGCTGAACGGCGACGTCTCGAACCAGGTGGCGACGGCCGTCAAGCGCCAGAACGACGCCGGTGTCGTGGGACGCGTGCTCGACCTGCGCGACGATCCGGGTGGGGATCTTTCCGCCGCCGTCGACATCGCGAGCATCTTCGTGAAGAACGCGACGCTCGTGTACCAGATCGGCCGTGACGGGAACCGCCAGCCGCTGCGCACGAATGATCGCTTCTACATCAACGCGCCGAAGCCGCTCGTCGTGCTTGTGAACAAGAACTCCGCGTCCGGCGCCGAGATCATCTCGGCCGGCCTGCGCGCGAATGGCGTCGCGACCGTGATGGGTGAGCGCACCGCGGGGTGCGTGGGGATCGGCCAGCCGCGCACGCTGCCGGATGGCGGCCTCCTGCTCGTGACGATCGCCCGCATGGAGGACGCCAAGACCGGCGAGTCGCTCAACGGCCCGGGCAAGGGCGTCCTGCCGGACAAGGTCGTCGTCGCCGATCCGAACAGCACGACGGACAACCAGCGCACCGCGGCTGACGCGTTCATCACGAGCGGCGGGAAGAGCTAGGAGCCGGCGAGCGTGAGGCCGATCAGCCCCGCGAGCAGCACAACGATCCCGACGTACTGATTCGGCGCGAGTCGCTCGCGCAGCAGCACGATCGCGAGCAGCGCCGTGACGATCGGATATGCGCCGCTCGCGGTCGCGACGATCGGGGCAGATCCGTTCTGCACACCGAGCACGAACAGCACATTCGCGAGCGTGTCGAGAAAGCCGGTCGCGAGCACGAGCGACCACGACGTCCGGTCCATCCTGATCGGGCCTTCGCGCCGGATGACGAGGATGGCCAGCACGACCGCGGCGCTGACGATGCGCTGCCACAGCACGAGCGTGAGGCCGTCCTGCGTCCGTGTCGCGTAGGCCATGATCGCGGACCAGGCGCCCAGTGAGAGCATCGCGACGAGGGCGAACCAGACGCCGGGCAACGGTCGCTTGAGCGCGGTCGCGAGGCTCCGGCCGTCCGTCGCGGTGAGCACGATGCCGGCGAACGTGGTCGCGATGCCGAGGGCCTGGCCGGTCGTGAGCCGCTCCCCGAGGACGACGACGACCAACATGACGGCGACGGCGACGTAGGCCGCACCGATGGGACTGACGACCGCGATCGGACCGAGTGCCAGACCGCGGTAGAGCAGCAGCACGCCGCCGACGCCGGTGACCGAGAGCGCGACCGCGAACGGGACCTGGTCGGCCGTGAGCGCCGGCCAGCGCCCGGTGAACGCGAGCGCGAGGGCATACATGACCGTTCCGCTGACCTGCAGGCCGAAGACGGCGCGGAGCGCGCCGAGCCGGCGTGTCGAGAAGGCGCCGGCGTAATCGCCGAAGCCCCACGACAGCCCGGAGCCGAGACCGAAGAGGAGCGGAGTCAGACGACGAGCTGGCGCGGCGCGCGCGTCAGGTTCCGTGAGCCGTCCGCGGTGATGACGAGCATGTCCTCGAGCCGGATCCCGCCGATGTCCGGGTCGTAGATCCCCGGCTCCACCGTGACCACATCGCCGACCTTGAGCGGATCGTTCCCGCCGCGGCCGACCGCCGGCGCCTCGTGGATCTCCAGGCCCACGCCGTGACCGGTGCCGTGGATGAAGCCGCGCGTGACCGGATCGTCTGGCCGGTGCTTCTGCCCCTCGCGCAGGGTGTCGTACCCCGCGGCAAAGATGACGTCCTCGACGAGCTCGTGCACCGCTCGGCCAGTGATGCCCGGACGCAGCGCCTTGATGCCGGCGTCCTGTGCGCGCATCACGACCTCGTACATCTTCACGAGCTCGGGCGACGGAGCGCCCTTCGACACGGTGCGGGTCATGTCGGCGTAGTAGCGGGTCTCCTTGTGCTGGGGAAAGATGTCCATGACGACCGGCTCACCGGCGCGGATCGGGCCGCTTCCGATCAGGTGCGGATCGGCGGCCTGTGTGCCGGGCGCGATGATCGTCGACTCCGCCACGCACCCGCGCTCGAGCAGGGCGCCCTCGACGATCGCGCGCACGCGCTCTGCAGTGAGCGGAGCCCCGTCGAGCTCGAGCACCCCGTCGGACCGCGGGCGGGAGCGCGCGATCGCATCGACGCCGAGCTGCCAGGCCTCCTCGGTCGCGCGCTGTGTCGCCTCGAGTGCGGCCACCTCGTCGTCGCGCTTCATGCGGCGCCGTTCCGCCAATCCCTCGGCGATGGAGATCTCGATGCCCTTCCCGCGCAGGCGGTCCGCGAGCGCGAGCGGGAAGAACTGCGGCACACGGACCGTGCGCGCATCGTGCGCAGCCAGGAACCGCTCGATGAGCGTGGCCGTCGCGTCGGTGATCGGGTTCATCGCCGCCTGAAGCTCGCGCGCGCCGTAGTCGTCGACATTCTCGATCTTCGTTGCGCGGGACTGCTTTCGGGCGCGCCCCTCCTCGAGGGAGTTCGTGAGCAGGATGAGCTCGCTGCCGCGCTCGATGACCACGAGCGGGTCGGGCGCGAGGAACCGGGTCACGTGATAGATGTCGGGGAACCGGTACGAGTCGCCGAAGAAGAGAAGCGGGATTTCCGTATCGGACCCGCCGGTGCCGCTCACTGCCGGAACGCTACAGGAAACACGGTCATACTCGGCTGGCATGCCACGATCCCGTACCCGCTTCCTGATCCTCTGGCTCGCGGGCGTGGCTTCCGTTGTCCTCGTCCTTCCGTACGCGCTCTCGCTCCAGGGAAGCGTCCTCGAGAAGGTCCCGCTCCCCCTGGCCGCCGTCGCGGCGTTGAGCGCTGTCCAGTCGGCCGTGCTTCTTGCGATCGCGGTCTTCATCGGTCTACGGGCCGCGGATGCCGTCGGTCTGCGGACACCCCTCACTGACGCGATCGCAAGGCGATCAAGCGTCGGGGAGGCGTTCCGAGCCCTTGGCCCTGTATCAGCGACCGCGATAGGCGTGACGGTCGCGCTCGTGATCGTCGTTCTCGATGCGTTCGTGTTCCAGCCGTTGATGCCCGAGTTCAGTGCGGTGATCGCGACGGTCGCGCCGTCACGCATCGAGGGCTTTCTGGCGTCCTTCTACGGGGGTATCGGCGAAGAACTTCTCACCCGGCTCTTCCTTGTGTCGGTCATCGCGTGGATCCTGCGCGGGCGCGCGACGTGGCTCGCCGTCCTCATCGCGGCGCTCCTATTCGCAGCCGGTCACCTGCCCGCCGCGGCCGCTGTCGGTGCCCTGACGCCGGTGCTGATCGTACGGACCATCGTTCTGAACGCGCTCGCGGGGATCGTGTTCGGCTGGCTGTACCTGCGACGCGGCCTCGAGGCCGGCATGATCGCGCACTTCGCGGGAGACCTCGTCCTGCATGTGGTGATCGGCGGGTAGCGCCCCGGCCTTACTCGAGCTTCTTCTCCAGGAGGATCCGCGGTGGCTCGGGCACATAGCCGAGCCGCTCGTTGATACCGCGCATCGCGGCGTTCGCCGGGTCGTTCGTCGTGCCGAACAGCTTGGCGCCCTTGCTCTTCAGCTCATCGATCGCGCGCAGCTTCATCGCGAGCGCGATGCCCTTGCCGCGCTCGTCGCGCGCCGTGCCGGTGAACTGGGTGTACGCGATGCCCTGCTCGTTGAGCGACGTGATCGTGACGCCCACGATCCGGTCGGCCCTGAGCGCGACCAGGCTGGCATTTTCGTCGAACGCGTGGCCGGAGAAGAACATGCCGCGCACCGCCTCGAACGGCGCGGGCTCCGGCATGGGGTCGGGGCGCGGGATGTCCCGTGCCTGCGCGTTGATGAAGTCGTAGATCTCGCGCTGGAACGCCTCGAGCGCTGCGCCTCGTTCTCCCGCGACCACCTGGTACGTCGCGAAGCGCGCCCCGCTGCGCGCCTCGGCCTCCGCGGCGCTGGGGACCCCCGCCGGCGCGAACGTCGTCACCTCGAGGTACGAATCGATGCGGCTGTGGTACTCGACATAGCCGTGGCTCGTCGCGAAGGACACGCCTTCAGGCTCGTCGCCACGCACGTTGGTCTGCGACTTCGGCACTCCCTTCGCGCGCGCGTGACCCTCGAGCCTCGCGAGCAGGTGGCTGCCGACGCCGCGCCGGCGCCACGCCGGATCCACGCGGATGCCGGTGCGGTACGCACCTTCGGCCGCGCGGAAATGGCCGCCATCGGAGGTCTGGCCGGCAGCGACGATCTCGCCCGCAGCGGTCTCGACCAGGAGGGACAGCCGGTTCGGCTGCGGATTGCCCTCTTCGAAGCGCCGGACCATCGCGGGGTCCTGCCAGTCCACGACGCGCGCATGACGGTTCCCGAGCTCGACGATGCGATCGAGATCGTCCGGCATCGCGTCGCGGACCCGCAGGCCCTGTGGGAGATCGGTCGTGGCGCTCATTCGTGCCTCCGTCAGGTTCTTTGACCGCTCAGTGGACAGTGACCGGCTCCCGTGCAGAACGTGTGAAGACGGTATGGGAGAAGGGCGGAGAGCACGCGATTCGCTCGAACGGACTACCTCCGTCCCTCTCACAGGTGTGTGCGGCGAGCCGGCCGCTGGCTAGCGTCTGCACCGATGGATGCATGCCTCCGAGCGCTGATCGAACTGCTCGCGCATCACGACGCGTATTGCCGGCTGAAGGCCGGTGCGCAGCCCTGTGGCCATCCCGGAACCACCGACGTCCGGGCGCTCGTGGTGGTGCGTGCCCGCGCGGTCATCGCCGCCGAGCACTAGTCCCGACCGCTCGGAGCGGGGACCGCCGATCCGCTGGCATGTGGGTTGCGCTTCAATGGGTCCGTGACCGAACGGCTTGTCCTCATCGGCGAGGACGACGATCCCATCGCTGACGTGCTCGCCGAGGCCATCAGCGATCAACCGGGCTACCGGACCGTGATCATGAGCGACGGAACCAACGCGCTGGAGACGGCGCGCCGCATCAAGCCGGACGCGCTGATCCTCGACATCCGGCTGCCTGGGATGAACGGCTTCGAGATCTACGACCAGCTGCGCGCCGACCCGGTGACGCGAAACCTGCCGGTCATCTTCATGACCGCCGCGGCGCAGGACTTCACCCGCCACTTCGCCGACCGCGGGATCACCGACGTCATCGCAAAGCCCTTCGACGTCGAGGTCGTCCTCGACCGCCTGCGTGAGCTTTGCCCGGTCGAGGAGTCCGAGACGGACGCGAGCCAGCCCGCTTGATGCGACGTATCGGCCACCGCGGCGCGATGGGTCACGCGCCGGAGAACACGATCGAGTCGTTCGAGAAGGCGATCGCACTCGGCTGCGATGAGATCGAGACCGACGTCTGGCTCGTCGAGGACGGCCGGCTGCTGATCACGCATGACCGTCCGTCCCCGAACG
>JBBRQB010000034.1:0-27557 GCA_038227105.1 Candidatus Limnocylindria bacterium
GCATGGTCCAAGATGCCGGAGCGCTTCGCGGGCCTGGACGCCGGCCTGCGCCCAGCGCAGCGGACCGCTGCCCGGCTGGATGCGCTCTACGCCCTGCTCGAGGACGACGCGCGGGCCGACGCGACGCAGAAGGTGACTGCATGGTCGTGGGAGACCGACGCGCTGATGCTCGGCGTCCTCGTAGGCCGTGGCTTCAGCGAGGAGCGGCGGGAGCGCTACTGGGAGCTGGACCTGTTCGAAGGCCGCGAGCGCATCACGGCGATGGCCGCGGAGTCACGCGAACGCATGACGCGCGAGGGCATCCACGTGCTCACGCTCGCCGCGGACGGCGACCCAAAGAAGTGGGAGAAGCTCAAGCGGATGAGCGACGAGGCCGAGGCCGACGTGCCGACGAGCGAGCCGTTCGTGCCGCTCGAGATGCGGGAGTTCCTCGAGTGGTTCGAGTCGCCCGGTCTGCGTGCGGATCGGAGCTGGATCGCGCGCGAGAACGACGACATCGTCGGTATCTCGCAGCTCTCCTACCCGCCGGTGCGCGGCGTCGTCGGCACGGACTGGACGGGTATGGCCAGGAAGGCGCGCGGCCGCGGCATCGCGCGGGCGCTGAAATGCGAGACGCTGATGCAGGCGATCGCGCTCGGCGTGGATCGCGTACGGACCGACAACGACTCGACGAACACGCCGATCCTGCACATCAACGAGACGATGGGCTACCGGCGCCGGCCGGACGCGATCCAGCTGCTGAAGGCGCTTTAGACCGAGCCGAGCTCCTCGCGCAGCGCGTCGATGACGTAGGTCTGCTCCTCGTCGGTCATCGTGGCGAACAGCGGGATGAGCATCGTGTGCTGCGTCGCCTCCTCGGTGATCGGGAGCGAGACCTTCCCGATGCGGTCGGTGTACGTCTTCTCCAGGTGCGAGGCCATGACGCCGCGCCGCGTCGCGACGCCGCGATGGAGCAGGTTGGTCATGAGGTCTTCGCGATCGAGCGTGCAGTCCTTGGTGAGGCGCAGGCAGTAGCTCTGGTACGTGTGTTTCGCGTACGACGGCACGTACGGGATCTCGAGACCCTTGATCCCCGGGAGCTCGCGGTTGTACCGCTCGGCCTTCTCGATGCGCATCTTCAGCAGCTCCGGGAGCCGGCGCAGCTGGACGAGCCCGATCGACGCCTGGATGTCGCTCATGCGGTAGTTGAAGCCGAGGTCGTCGTACCGCTCGATGATCACGCGGTCGGCCTTGTGACGGTCGAGGTCGGAGACGCTCATGCCGTGCGCGCGCAGCTTGCGGGCGCGGTCGGCGAGGTCATCGTCATCGGTCGTGATCATGCCGCCCTCGCCGGTCGTGATGACCTTGCGCGGGTGGAAGCTGAAGACGGTCTGGTGCGCGTTCGAGCCGGTCTTCTTGCCCTTGTACTCGCTGCCGATCGTCGGCGCGGCGTCCTCGACCACGTCGATGCCGTGCTTCTTCGCGATGGCATTGATCGCGTCCATGTCCGCGGTCATGCCGATCTGGTCGACGGGCATGATCGCCTTCGTCTTCTTGGTGATGCGGTGCTCGATGTCATTGGGGTCGATGTTGTACGTGCGCGGATCGATATCGGCGAAGACGACCGTCGCGCCGGTGTAGAGGATGGCGTTCGCGGATGCGATGAACGTGAACGACGGCACGATGACCTCGTCGCCCGGTCCGATGCCGGCGGTCGCGAGCGCGAGATGGAGGCCCGTGGTGCAGGAGGTCGTCGCGATGCCGTGCTTCGCGCCGACGTACGACGCGACGGCCTTCTCGAACTCCGCGACCTTGGGACCCTGGGTCACCCAGCCGCTCTTGATCGACTCGTAGGGGGCTCGCGCCTCCTCCTCGCCGAGCGAGGGCTTCGTGATCGGGACATTCATCTTCTTGCGCGTCTCAACTGCCATGTGTCAGGACCTCTTTCCGCCATTCGATCAGCCGTGCGACACCCTCTTCGAGCGTCGTCTTCGCTTCGAAACCGAGCAATTCCTTGGCCCGCCTCGGATCACCGACCCGCCGTGCGGGGAGCGCCCCTTCCGGCTGGGGCTTGAACTCCATACCCACGGAGCTGCCGGTGAGCCGCAGGAGGAGCGCCGCGAGGTCCCGCATCTTCGTCTCGACCCCGCTGCAGACGTTCACGATAGCGGCCGGACCGGTGTGCTCGCAGGCCAGCAGGTTGGCCCGCACGACGTCGCCGACGTAGACGAAATCGACCGAGGACGAGCCGTCGCCGAAGAGCGTCAACGGCTTCCCCTCGTCGATGAGGTTGAGCCAGCGGATCATGACCTCGACGAAGCGTGAGCGCACGTCCATGCGCGGTCCGTACACGTTGAAGTAGCGCAAGGTCGTCGCGGGCACGCCGTGCAGGTGCGCGAACGCGCGTGCGAGCTGCTCGTTCGCGACCTTCATCGAGCCATAGAAGGTCATGCCGTTGAGCGGCTGATCCTCGTGCATCGGGAGCGCCTCGGGCTCGCCGTAGACGACCGCACTGGACGCCAGGACGACCCGCTTGGCACGCGCGGCGGCCGCGGCCTCGAGCACGTTGAACGTGCCGTCGACCATGACCTCCTGGCACTCGCGCGGCGCCTCCTGGCAACGGGTCCACCGGAGCGCGGCCTGATGGAACACGACGTCGGCGCCGTCGATCGATGCGGCGACCGCCTCACGGTCACGGATGTCGATCTCGCGCAGGCTCGCCTTCCCCGTCGCGAGCGCGCCGGTCAGATTCTCGGGCACGCCGCGCACGAGCGCATCGAGCGCGACGACCTCGCGCGCGCCCGCTGCGATCGCGGCATCGACGATGTGCGAGCCAACGTTGCCCGCGCCACCGGTCACGATGACGCGCGCGCCCTCCAAGCTGCTCACGCTGGGAACGGTACGTGGTTGTCGAGCAGCACGGTGACTGCCGATGCACCCGGAGTTGCGAGTGCCGCGACCCATGCCCGGTCGTTGGACACGATGTGCCCGCAATGCCAGATCGACCCGGTCGCGAGGACCAGCGCGTCAGCCGGCTGCAACCCGGTGTGCGCCCGAAGCACCGCAGCCTCGCGAGCGACCGCAAGATCGACGTCGCCGAGCGTCACATTGGGGAATCGGGTGATGAATTCGATCAGACTGTCGGCAAGGACTGTATCCATGAGTCGAAGTGGACGAACAAGCAGCTCCATGATCGTCACCACCGAGACGACGGCGCTGTTCCTCCCGGACCGGATGAATCCGTCGACCACCGCAGTCGCGACCGCGCTCGTCCGCTCCCGCTCGTCGAAGTACGCGATGAGCGCCGACGTGTCGAGCAAGAGTGTTGCTCCCTCGGGCACCGCCCGCGCAAGGGATGCTGCGCTCAGGACCGCACCGTCTTCACCATGTTGGTCTTCTTCGTCTGCTTCGCCGCGACGGTACGTCGCCATTTGGCGACTCGGTCGGTCGAACGCTCCTGTTGGCGCGGATCGGTGTTGATCCCCTTGTCGGTGAGGAGGCCAACACGATGTGCGGCGCGGTGGTCATTCATTCGCCTGATCGAACGGCCACAGACTTCGCACTTTGGCCACCGCAGCTTCGGTTCGCGGTCGTACCGTTCCCGGGTCACCTCCGTCTGCCAATAGACGCGCTTCGATTCCTCGAAGCTGAGATACGGCGTGCCATCCGCTGCGGCATCGGCTGGTCGTGCATCGCGCTCCCACGACGCTCGCTCTTCGCGAACGTAGGCGACGTGCTCCTCGGTGGTGTTCCCGTACACACCGGTCGCGATGCCCGCGTAGCTGTCCGGGAACCGTTTGAAGCGAACGACGTCAGGCTCGGCTGGGTCGAATCGGATCAAGAATCGGTCGCCTTCCTTCGCACCGATCCGCTGCGCCACCCGGTCGGGCAGCGTCAGCTGATTGCGCTCGCGGAGCCTGATCACGACCTCGGTGGGATCATCCACGGGTGGAGAGTAGCGGTTTTCTGAACGCTACGCCACTATCAGATTTTCCCTTGTCAGGCGGTCGAACCCACTCGCGAACGGAGGAACTTCGCCGGCACGCCGGCGAAGATCGCGTTCGGCGGAACCTCGGTGTCCCGTGTCACGACGGAGCCGGCGCCCACGATCGCGCCCTTCCCGATGTGCGCACCCGGCAGGAGCACGGCGTTCACGCCGATGTCCGCGCCGTCGTCGACGCGGACCGGCTTGATGACGAGATCCGTCTTGATGATCGGCACGTCGACCGGCTCTCCGGTGTGCTCGCTGCCGAGCACCTTCGCCCCGGGACCCCAACCGACGTACTCGCCGAGCTCCATGTCCCGGCAGTCGAAGTACGACTGCGGACCGATCCAGGTGTGTGCGCCGATCACGCAGCGCCCATCGTGGCGTCCCTGGAGGTACGACTGGTTCCCGATGAACACCGCGTCACCGATCTCGAACGTGTGCGGGTGCAGGACCAGGACGCCGACACCGATCTTCACGCCATGCCCGAATGACTTGCAGAGCGCGCGCAGCACGACGCGGCGCGCGCGAGCGCCGGGCGGCGTGTCCTCGTAGCACGCGACGGAGTAGCGCGCGAGAAGCTGCTCCTTCGTCTCGGTCGCGCGGAGATCCGCCGATTCCTTCAGCTCGTCTGCCGGATCGGACTGGACCGGCTGCACGCCATGGACGGCCTTGACCACGCGGTCGGTCACGCGCGCATGAATCCCTTGACCGCGGCCGCGACCGTTTCGACCTGTGCGTCGGTCAGCTCCGCGAACATCGGCAGCGAGACGACCTCGCCGGCGACGCGCTCGGTCACCGGGAAGTCGCCCTGGCGGTAGCCCATGAACGCCGAGGCCTCCTGCAGATGGATCGGCACGGGGTAGTGCACGCCGGTGCCGATGCCGCGCTCCGCCAGGTACTCGCGCAGCTTGTCGCGCTTCCCATCGGGGACGCGGACGACGTAGCAGTGGAAGACGTGGCGGCCGCCCTCGGGGATCTCCGGCGTGATGACGCCGCTGCCCGCGAGCTGCTCGTTGTAGTGACGGGCGATCGCCTGGCGACGCGCGTTCCACTCCGGGAGCTTGCGCAGCTTGATGCGCAGGATCGCGGCCTGGATCTCATCGAGCCGCGCGTTGTAGCCGACGACGGGGTGGTAGTAGCGCGTGCTCTGGCCGTGCTCGCGGAGCGAGCGCAGCTCGGCCGCCAGCTGGTCGTCGTTCGTCGTGATGCTGCCGGCCTCGCCGTACGCACCGAGGTTCTTGCTGCAATAGAAGGAGAACGCCGACGCGACGCCGGAGCTGCCGGCCTTCGTGCCTGTGTCGAGCGTCGCTCCGTGCGCCTGGCAGGCGTCCTCGATGATCTGGAGGCCGCGGTCCTTCGCGAGCGCGAGCAGCGGCTTCATGTCGATGGTCCGGCCGTAGAGGTGGACCGGCATGATCGCTTTCGTGCGCGGCGTGATCGCCTGCGCCGCGGCGGCGATGTCCATGTTGAACGTCTTCTCGTCGATGTCGACGAGGATCGGACGCGCGCCCGAGTAGAGCACCGCCTCGACCGTCGCGAAGAACGTGTGCGACACCGTGATGACCTCGTCGCCCGCCGAGATGCCGAGCGCGCGGATCACCAGCTGGAGCGCGTCTGTGCCGCTGCCCACGCCGATGGCGTGCTTCGCGCCGCAGAACGCGGCGAACTCCTCGTCGAACGCCTTCACGTTCGGGCCGATCGTGAGCTGCATCCCGTCGAGGACGTCGTCGATCGCGGTGCGGACCTCCTCGCGGATCGTCCGGTACTGCGCCTTGAGGTCGACGAGCGGGATGTCGGTCTTGGTCATCACGGTCATGTCGTTGCGGTCTCCTTCAGTGCGGCTGCGATGTGCTCGCGGTGAAGACGGAGGTGGACGAAGCCCGGCATCGCGAACCACCGTCGGACCCCGTCAGGTCCCTCTGGATCGAGCAATTGGTCGGCCCGAAGCTCGCCGAGCGCGTCCATCATCGCCGAGTGGGCGATGTGCCAGCGTTCCCACCGGGTCTCGATCGGCACGGCGCGCCATTCCTCGTCGGTCAGCGCATTCTGCTCGTCCACGTGGATCGCGGGCAGGCCGACGTAGCCGCGGATGCCGCCCTCGCCCGGTGCGGTTCCCTCGCTCACCATCGTGCGCGCTGCCCGTCCCGCGAGGTCCTGCCACCAGGCGATGTGCGTGATCATGTCCCGCACCCGCCAGCCGACGCCCTCGCCGAACACGGGTCGATCCAGCTGGTCGGCGGTGAGACCGCGGATCCACGCGTCGAAGCTGTGCCACTCGCGCTCGAAGAGGCCGATGGCCTCCTGCTTCGGGTCGTCGCTCACGCTTTCACCTGCTCGTCGAGCCAGCTGTAGGCGTGCGGGAAGATGCCGGCGAAGCACTTCAGCTTCGTGATCTCGTCCTTGATCTCGACCGCTGGATTGCCCGCCCACACGGACCGGGCCGGCACGGCCGTGCGCACGACGCTGCCCGCGCCGACCAGCGCGTCGGCGCCGACCTCGACGCCGGGGAGGATCGTGCTGTTCGCGCCGATGCGCGCGCCCTTCCGCACCACGCCGCCACGGACGCAGTCGAGGTACGCGGGACACATCGGGTGCGGGTCGTCGGTGAACACGACGTGAGGCCCGAGGAAGACGTCGTCCTCGATGGTGGTGAGCTCGAGGAAGCAGCCCGTGTGCACGCGCACCCGCGAGCCGATGCGGTTGCCGAACTCCAGCGACGCGTGCGTACCGACCGAGACGTCGTCGCCGAGCACGTTGTCCTCGCGGATCGAAGCACCCTGTCCGGTCTGCAGCCGTGCGCCGATGCGCGTGCCGGCATAGATCGTCGTGAACGGGCGGATGACCGCGCCAGGGCCGATGACGAGCGGAAGCTCGCCGTCCTGCTTCCCGCGCGGCGCGCGTCCGAGGATCACGTACTCACCCACCACGCATCCGGCGCCAAGCTCGACGTTCGGCGAGACGATCGCCGTGGGGTGAATGGCGAGGCCCACGCTGGTCACCGCGCGACCGGCTCCCGGAGCTGCACGCGCGCACCCTGCTCCTTGAGCGAGCGGTTCGCGCCCTCGAGCGCGCGCACCACGCGAAGACCGGCCTCGCCATCGCTGCGCGGGGTCTTCCCGTCGCGGATGCATTCCACAAAGTGGCGCACCTCGAGCTGCAAGGCCTCGGTCACCGCGACATGCGGGCTGTGGATGTCGCCGGACCGGTAGCTGCGACGGAGCTCCTCTGCGGAGAGCTTGGTCACGCCGTGGTCGTAGACCTTCACCTTCTCGGATGCGTGCCCGTCGTCGTAGACGGCCATCTTCTTGTCGCCGATCACGGTCATCGTGCGCAGCTTGCTCGGCGCGAGCCACGAGAGGTGCGCGTGCGCGATCGCGCCGGACGGGAAGCCCATCGTGAGGAACACGACGTCCTCGATGTCGCTCTGCACGTAGCAGCCGCCGACGCACTGCACCCAGTCCGGCTCCTCCTGGAGCCAGTACAGGACGATGGACACGTCGTGCGGGCCTAGGTCCCAGAGCACGTTGAAGTCGAACTGGTGGAGACCCAGGTTCACGCGCTGGCTGTCGACGTACTGGATCTTCCCGAGCTCGCCGCGCTCGATGATCCCGCGCACGGTCGTGACCGCGGGGTTGTAGACGAACGTGTGGCCGACCATGAGAATCTTGCCCGCGCGCTTCGACGCCGCGACGATCGCCTCGGCGTCGGCCACGCTGCCCGAGAGCGGCTTCTCGACGAACACGTGCTTGCCGGCGGCGAACGCCTGCTCCGCGAGCGGACGGTGCGTCGAGATCGGCGTCACGATGCAGACCGCGTCGATGGACGGGTCGTTCAACAGCTCACGATGATCGGTCGTCGTGCGGACACCCGGAAAGCGCTTGTGGAGCGCGCCGAGCCGCTCCGGATCGAGATCGGCGACCGCGACGATGTCCGCACCCGGGGCCTCATTGATATTGCGAACGAGATTCGGACCCCAGTAGCCCGCACCGATGACGCCGAGCTTGAGCTCTCGCTCTGTCACGCGAACACCCGGTCCTCGTACGGAACGGTGCCGATCGCTTCCTGCTTCGTGCGGCCGGAGGCCAGGAAGTCGGCCATCGCGAGCCCCATCTCGGAGGCGATGTCCATGTCCACGTACTTATACAGGCCCTGTCGACCGCCGGTGACCAGTCCCGGGAAGCGCATGAGCTCGTTCATCAGGGTGTCGATGGCCGCCTCGTAGCCCACCATGTAGACGGGGTAGCCGAAGGTCGAGCGGAGCACCACGGACTCCGCGAGCTCGGAGAGCTTCATGAAGCCCTCCTGCTCGAGCTCCTGCGCGCAGATGCGGCCGAGCTCGTCGGGGTCGGCGTTCCAGATCGTGTCATTGACGTCGCACGTGATGTCGCAGAGCAGGATCGTCTCGTCCGGCGCGCAGATCTCCGAGCCACCGTAGTTGCGGGTCTCGGACAGGCGGTTGAACGTCTTGTCCTGGAAGTAGATGGACTGTGCGGGCAGCGCGTGGGGCCGCTTCACCCGCAGGCCGACGATGGTGAGCGCGCGAAACCGGAGGTACTTCGCCGCAGCCCGGGCCTCGGGCGAGGCGGCGTCGCCCAGCAGGTCGATGAGCGCCGGGAGCGGCACGGTGTTCACGATGCGATCGCACGCGACGCGCTGCTCCTCGCCGCGCTGTCCGGCGAACGGATCGACGGTGCCCTCGGTCCCCGACGCGAGCACGCAGAGCTGGCCGCCGCGGTCGGTCGACGGGACCGCGCGGTAGCGGATGCCGGTGACACGCGTCCCGTCGAGGTCGATGCCCGTGACGAGCGCGTTCGTGCGCACCTGGTTGGCCGGCGACGCGGCGCGGATCCGCTCGGCGAGACGATCGGAGATGACGCCGGCTCCCTTCGGCGGGTAGAAGAGCTCGATGACGAGCGGCGCGTAGCGGTGCTCGGTGCCGGTGCGCTTCGCGTAGCCCTTGCGCAGCGACGACAGGACGACCTTCATGAGCGAGATGTGCGGGATGCGGTGCTGCGCGAACGACGCCGCAAGCTGCGACGGCGGCATCCCCCAGACCTTCGCGGTGTAGGGGCCGAAGAACATCGAGTACAAGGTGCGACCCATGGCCTGGACCACCCAGTCCTCGGCCGACACGAGCGGCTTCGGGCGGACCTTCCGGCGCACGGACTCGACGAAGTAGTCGAAGAACGCCCGCGCTGCGACGAACGGCGACATGCTCTTCGCGATATCGAGCGCCTCGAGCGGGTACTTGTAGTACTTCCCGCGGAACTTGATGCTCACGTTCTTCTTCTTCGCCGGGAAGCCGTCGGACGCGATCTCCTTGAACAGGTCGAGCACGCGCTGGTTGCGCGCGTGATAGGCGTGCGGACCGAAGTCGAACCCCGCGCCGGTCTTGCCGGGCAGCGTCGTCGCGAGGCCGCCGAGGAAATGCTGGGCTTCGAGGACGGTGACCTGCTCGCCGGTCGCTGCGAGGCTTGATCCGGCCGCGAGCCCGCAGATACCGCCACCGATCACGACTGTGTGGGACACCAGGTCAATCCTAGGTTTTTTGAGGCACGGAGGCGGTCGCGACGATCTCGCGCGCATCACGATCGACGAGGGCGACGCCCATCGCCACGAGCCCGCCCAGGTACGCGTAGTACGGCTGCGTCGTCCACTTTGCCAGCAGCAGCGCCACGAGGATGACGCCGCACGCGGCGAGCGTCGCTGTGCCGATCGTCGCGATCCGCGACCGGAGCGCGACCGCGAGCGTGACGAGCGTGACGGCGATCTCGGCAAAGAAGAACACTGGCAAGAGGTCGGTCACGTCCCGGTACTGCTGCAGGACCGCGGGAAGATTCGCGCCCCAGACCTCCTGATGAAAGGTGAGCGTCGCGAGCTGCTGGGAGAGGAGCGCGCCGGGATCCCACAGCAGGAACGGGAGGACGAAGACGGCGATCGTCGCGACGCTGATGAGGCCGTAGCGGCGCCAGTCGCGACCCGCGACGGCCAGATGCCGCACCACGAGCGGCAGCAGCACGACGGCGAACTGCTTGAACGCCACGGCCCAGCCGAGTGCGATCGCCGACAGCACGAAGCAGATCCGGCCGACGCGCGTCCGGCGGTCGGCGAACACGAGGAGCGCGAGCGCGAGCACCGCCATGAACGACGCGGAGACGTCGTTCGAGCCGTCGATCGCGCGGAACGCGCCGATCCCCCACGTCGCATAGAGCATCGCCGGCAGCACGACCCGGTCCCAGCCGGCGCGGAAGCCCGTGATCGCGATCGCGGCAGTGGTGAGGATGCCGGCCCACGTGTCGACGCGCGACAGGTCACCGACGAACACGTACGCCGGCAGGTACCAGGCGAGCTCGCCCGTGGGTACACGAGCGGCGAGCCGGGCGGGATCGTCGAGGTCAGCGGGATCGTGTACGGATCGAGGCCGCGCAGGAGATTGCCGATTGCCTCGGACGTCGCACGCAGTACGTCACTGCCGTCGAAGAACGGCGCACGTGAGAGCCGCTCCGAATATGCGATGAAGACGGCGTAGACGGCAATGGCCGCACCGACTGCCCGGCCGCGGATGCTCAGTCCGAGAAGGACGGCTCCCACGATGAGCGCGGCCACGCGGTCGAGCTGCGGTGCATTGAGATCGATCCCACCGGCGCACCAGAACAGCCCGGCGAGGATCGCCGCCTCATTGGCCCGTGAGCGCACGTAGCTTGGCGAGGTCGTCCTCGAGCGCCTTCTGCTCCAGGCCATAGGTCGTGAAGTCGCTGTTCTTGAGGGCGGCCTGGGCCCTCGCGTAGTGGTCGGACGCACTCTTGATGAGCTGCGCGACGGTCTGGCTCGATGGCGATGCCGACGGCTGCCCGGGGAGCGGGGTGCCCGATGGTGTCGGCGTGGGCGTCGGAGTCACCGCCGGCGTGCTCCCGAACAGCGCGGTCAGCGCGTTCGCGAACGTGTCGGACATCGCGATCTTGTCCTGGGTCGCGAGGATGACACGCTGCAGCTCGGGGAACTTCCCATTCGTCGCCTGCACGAAAAGGGGCTCGACGTACAGGAACGAGTCGCCGACCGGCAGCACGATCAGGTTCCCGTAGATCACGGTCGCGCCGCCGCCGAGCGACAGCAGCGACGTCTGCTGGCGGATCGTGGCGTCGGCCGCGATCCGCGCTTCGATCTGGAGCGGGCCGAAGATCGCGCGCGTCTGCGGGAGTCGCAGCACCCGGAGCTTCCCGTAATCGGACGGATCCGCGCGGCCCGCGACCCAGGCCACCATGTTGTCGCGCTGGCCGCCGGCGGGCGTCATTGGCACGAAGAGCACGAACTCGCGCTTCGTCGAGCCGGGCAGCTGCGCGGTCACGTAGTACGGCTCGATCGGCTGCGGCGCGCTGCCGCTGTTGTAGATCTCGGTGGCGATCTTCCACGCGTCGTTGCGGTTGTAGACGTTGTCCGGATCGGTCATGTGATACGTCGCGAAGATCTGCGTCTGGACGTTGAAGAGCTGCTCCGGGTACCGGAGATGTGCCTGGAGGCTCTGCGGCATCTGCGCGATCGGCTTGAACAGCGACGGATAGATCGCCCGCAGGTTCCGCAGCACCGGGTCCTGATCGTCGACGACGTAGTACGTGATCGAACCGTCGTACGTGTTCGTCACGACCTTCACGCTGTTGCGGATGTAGTTGATGTCCGACACGGAGATCTTCGACGTCCGGTTGCCTGCCCCATACCGCTCGCTGTACGGGTAGCTCTTCCCGGTCGTGTACGCGTCGTTGATCCAGTACTGCTTGCCATCCGCGATGACGAGGTACGGATCCGGGTCGTACGTGAGGAACGGCGCGATGAGCTGCTCGCGTGCGCTGATCTGGCGGTGGAACAGGACGCGCGACGATTGGCCGAGCTGCGTCGAGATCAACAGGTTCAGATCGCCGAAGCGCAGCGCGAACAGCAGGCGGTCCCAGAGGCCCGATACGCCGATCCCGCCGCCGCCGGTAAAGCGCGTCGTGACGTCGTGCGGCTCTTGCGCGTAGTCGAACTCGTCCTGGCTCGTTCCGACGATGATGTAGTCGGTCGACAGCTCGCCGTAGTAGATGCGCGGCTCGTCGATCTTCGGCTGCCCGACCGGCGGGATGTCCTGCAGCACGAAGCCAGGCCGGCCCTCGGTGCCGACGGAGCCGACCGGCGTCATGACCGCGCCGAACCCGTGGGTGTAATAGAGGTGCTTGTTCACCCAGGTCTGCGCGGCCGTGGGCAGCTGGCTCGCTTGGAGCTCGCGCGCGGACAACATGACCGGCGTCTCGTTGCCGTTGATCACGTAGCGATCCACGTCGACGTCGTTGAATTGGTAGTACTGCCGCAGCGCCTGGAGCTGCTGATAGGCCGCCAGCAGCGGCCGGTAGTCCCACAGGCGGACGCTCGTCGTGTCGGCCAGCTGGCGCCGGACCTCGGCCTCCGCCGGATCGTTGGCGACGTCCACCGCCGACTCCTCGACCGTGGTCAGCGCGTATGCCTGGCGCGTCGCCTCGATGTTCCGCGCGAGGTACGGCCGCTCCTTGTTCAGCTGGTCGGGCGAGACGACGAATCGGTCGATGAGCGTCGGGTAGATGCCGAGCAACAGGACCGACGCGACGAGCCACAGGCCGAGGGTCGCCGCGAGGATCCAGATCGTGCGGAGGAACGCGTTCACGAACGTCGCGATCGCGGCGATCGCCACGACCACCGTGAGGATCTGGAGCGCCGGCAGGCGCGCGTTGATGCTCGCGTAGCCCGCGCCGGTGAGGATGCCCTCGTCGCGGAACAGCAGCGTGTACTGGTCGAGGCCGTAGCCGATGGCGATGAGCGCGAGGAACAGGCCGCCGAGGATCGAAAGGTGTGTGCGTGCGGGCCGGGCGAGCGTCAGCGCGTTGCGCGCGGAGACCGCGACATCCGCACCCGCGAGCGGTCCGGTCGCGACGCCGATGACGCCGCGTACGACATACATCGCGAGCACGCCGATCGCGATGAGGATGACGGCGGCCAGGAGCCAGCCGCGGACGAACTCGAGGACCGGCAGCGTGAAGAAGTAGAAGCCGATGTCGCGGCCGAAGACCGGATCGGTCGCGCCGAACGGGACGGCATTGAGCCACCGCAGGAGCGCGTCCCACTGGTCGCCGCCGGCGAGACCGAAGAAGAACGACGGAACGAGCAAGAACGGCATGAGCCGGAGGGTCAGCGCGAACGCGCCCGTCCGTCGCGCGGTGTTGTCGACCACGAGGCGCGGGACCTGCGGCCGCAGCACGAAGTACAGGTTCGGGAGCGCCAGGACGAAGAACGCGATGAGGAAGATCAGGAACGCCCAGAAGCCGGCGGTGTAGCGGCGGAGGTAGACATCCTCGAGGCCGAGACTGCGGAACCAAAGGAGGTCGGTGAGGAAGCCCACGATCGGGCCGAAGAGCAGCGGGATCAGGAACGCGGCGAGGACGACGATCGTGATGAGCGTCGAGATGCGGTTCGGCGGTCGGCGCGGGCCGCCGGTCCGGCGGAGCCCGGGAATGTCGACGCGGGACCAGTCGATGTTCCCCCAGTCGCCGCGGCCCGGGACATTCCTCACCGGCTCATCCTACGTAGGCTGTCGTGGACCGTCGGGTGGGCTTTCCCATGCCGCGAGTACGGCGGCAGGCCGGGCGAGCAACCGCTGACCCGCGGCCATGCCCGACCATCGTGTCGATGACGCGCATCGCCGCCGCACTCGTCCTGGTGCTCGCAGCTTCCGCATGCACCGCGGGTCCGGGGGTGCCCGCTGCGCCGGACTCGCCGAGCCCGACGGCGGTCGCGGCGGCGAGCCCATCGCCGACTCCGTTCACCGCAATAGGCAACGAGCCGCTGCCGTCCCCGCTTGCCTCTGACGCGCCCATGCCGACGCCTGACCCGACGCCACCCGCAGGCAGCACACCGTTCCCGACGCCCGGGCCGACGATCACGCCAGGCAGCACCCGCGTGATCGGCACGCTGCGGCGGCCGGACGGCACCCCCGCTGCGGGTGTCTGCGTCGTCCTCCAAAAGGGCATCTGCCCCATCGCCACAGATGACCAAGGGGTGTGGTTCACGGACATCCCGGCCGGCCCGATCACCTGGAACTTCATCTACCGGGTCGACAGCGTCGAAGTGGGCCGCCAGTTCGTGGTCGGGACCTCCGGCGGCGAGCTCCGGCTCGGCGTCTACACCCTCACCGGCTAGACACCCCGAGCGGGCGGTCCTCCCGATATTCTTTGCGCTCCAGACGGTCGTCCCGGCTGGTCCCGAACATGAGTTAAGGGATGGGAATGATGCGAGTTGTATGTGGGGCGGCTGCGGTCGCCCTCCTGCTGATCGGCAGCGCGTGTGCCCCGAACGGCGCCCAGAGCGGTAACTTCGTTGCGGGCGAATCCAGCTCACCGTCGCCACAGGCGGCGGCATCACCCACGGCGGCTGCAACGACCGCAGTTCCAACGGCCAGCCCGAGCCCGATCGCAACGGCGAGCGCGGCTGCGAGCGCAAGCCCGAGCCCGACCGCGAGCGCGACGCCGAGCGCGACGCCGGAGCGCACCGAGACGCCGACGAGCGCCCCGATGCAGACGCAGGCGACACCGTCGCTCACCGCGTCGCCCTCGCCCACGCCGTCCCCCACACCGTCACCGTCGCCGTCGCCATCACCGACCCTCGCAGCGGGTGACGGCGGCTGGCCACCGAAGAGCATCAGTCCGATCCAGGCGAACGAGGCGCCGATCACCGGTCGCGTCGTGCACGCGAACGGCACGGGCGCAGGTCACTACTGCTTGATCCTCACCTCGGGTCCCTGCGCCGCCACGACCGACGCGAGCGGCAACTTCACGCTGAAGTTCGCCTCGGGCTTCGGTGCGGTCGCGATCAACATCGTCGTGAAGGGTCCGTTCAACGCGAGCACCGGCGACGGCCCGGTCGCAGGCTCGCAATCCATCAACATGGCCGCGACGGGTGTCAGCGGCATCACGATCAACATCCCGTAGCGACGATCGATGCGGCGGGGGCACGATGCCCCCGCCGCGTCAGGCATTGCGGATTCCCACCTCGGCGAACAGATCGCGGTACTTCTCCACAACCACCGGCCACGTGTACGTGCGCTCCACGAAGCGCTGCCCGGACCGGCCGATGCGGTCGCCGAGGGCTGGATCGCCGACGAGCAGCTCGCCGATCTCCGCGAACTCCGCCCACGACCGGTAGGCAAGGCCCGCACCCGCACGTGCGGCCATCGACGACAGCACCGGCGAGCGGCCGTCGACGATGACCGGCCGCCCGACGGCCCAGGCCTCGAGCGTCACCATCGACAGCGACTCAAGCAGGCTCGGCATGACGAGCGCCGATGCCCCCGCGAGCGCGTCGAACTTCTGGATCTCGCTCAAGCCGCCGACGTGACGGATACGGATGTCGGATGGGATCGGCATCTCGGGCGCGCCGCGGCCGGCGAGCACGAGGGTCGCCGGCGTCGCGCCACGCGTCGCCTGCCAGCGCTGAAAGCTGTCGAACAGCGTCGCGCAGCCCTTGCTCTCGACGATCCGACCGACGTAAAGGAGGTACGGGCCTTCGATCCCGAAGCGTGAGCGGAACCGAGACGAGTCCGGATCCGCGGGAACGTCGACCCCGACGCCGACGATGTCTGACGGGACGCGCTGATTGCCGAAGGTCCGGTGCACGAGGTGCCGCTCCTCGACGGTGTTGAACGCCAGTGCCCGCGGTGCGTGGAACAAGCGCCGGTACCGCGAGAGGCGAAGGGCGGGCTCGTCGTGCGCGGTCGGCACCATGACCGCGCGCTCCGCGACGAGCGGCAGGCCATACACGGTCGGGTAATAGATATAGGTGAAGAACAGCACCGCATCGAAGTCGCTGCCGTAGCGGCGAAGGTGCTCGAGCAGCTCCGGCACCACCGGGCCCTGCGCCCGCACGAACGCGTCCTCCGCATCGAGTGAATGCTCTTTCGTGAACGCGCGATGCTCGTGCCGCCGGAAGTCCCGCGCCCGACCCTGTTCCACCGGAAAGCGGTGAACGGGAACGCCATCGACGGCATCGATGCCCGCGGTGTACGTGTTCTCCCAGGTCCAGTAGTCGGCCGCGGTCGTTGTCGCGACCTGGAGATCGGCGTGCGGCCGCAGGTGCGTGACGAGCTCGCGCGCGTGCGTCTCCGCGCCGCCGCTCACGTCGCCGTAGCGCTGCACGACGACGAGGACGCTCGGCCGGTCAGCCACCGACGGTCGCCTCCACCAGGCGCTCGAGCCGCTCGTCGAACGCGGCGAGCGAGAGCTCGCGGTCGACATACGCGAGCGCGGCGGTCCCGAGCGATGCGCGCTCGCCGATCAGTGCATCGAGCGCCGCGCCGAACGCGCCGTCGGCGTAGCTCCGCCCGGCGCCGGCGCGCCGGGTTTGGCCCGCGGTCACCGCATTGGCGGCGTGCACGAGGACCGGCGTGCCGTACTGCCAGGCTTCGAAGAGGACAATGCCGAGGCTCTCCAGGCGCGACGGCTGCACGAGCGCGACTGCGGCGGCGAGCGCCGCGGCCTTGTCCTCGTCGCTCACCCGTCCGAGCGCGCGCACATCGGGTCGATCGGGGATCTCCATGCGGACGGTGCCGGCGAGCACGAGCGTGAGGTCCGAGGCGCCGCCGGCGTCGCGGTGCGCGATCCATTCCGCCAGCAGCTCGTCGCAGCCCTTGCCCGGGCTCACCTGGCCGAGATACAGGACGAACGGTCCGCTGATGCCGACGCGTGCGCGGAACGCGTCCACGTCCGCGGCCGGCGCGTCGCCCAGCGCGTAGCCGAGAACCTCGTCGGGCACCTGCTCGTTGTGGAACCGCGCGTGGACCATCGTGCGCTCCTCGGGTGTGAGGTAGCCCATCGCCCGCGGCAGATGGAACAGCGCGCGATACGGCGCGAGGCGCAGCGGGTACTCGTCGTGCGCGGTCGAGATGAGCGCGGCGCGCTCCGGCACGATCGGCAGGCCGAGCGTGGTGGGCGCGTAGATGTACGTGTAGAAGATGATCGCGTCGTAGTCCGTGCCGTGACGGTGCAGGAACTCGTAGAGGTCCGGGCAGTCCGGGCCCTGCATCCGCGGCCAGTCGAGCTCGTCGCTGACGTGGTGCTCGCCTTCGAGGACGCGGTGCTCGAAGTCCTTGAAGTCCGGCGCCCGTCCCGCGACGACCGCGAAGCGCCGGACGTGGATGCCGTCGAGGAAATCGCCGCCCGGCCGGTAGTGCGGCTCCCAGGTCCAGTAATCGAGCGCGGTGGTGGTCGCCACCTCCACGGTGTTCCGCTGCGACAGCCGCTGCGCAACAAGGCGGGCGTGCTGCTCCGACCCACCGACGACCTCGGCGCCGTAGCGCTGGACGACGATGAGGATGCGGCGCCCGGTCATTTCAAGCCGATGAGATAGCGCAGCGCGTTCCGCTCGGGCGAGAGGAGGCGCCGGAGGATCGTGACCTGGCGCACGCAGCGCGCGTACACGTCCGGCTTCCGGATCTCGCGCAACGCGCGCGCGAGCTGCGCGGTGTCGCGCGCCACCAGACCCGCGCCCTGGTAGAGCTGGAATCCCGGCGTGTCCGAGAAGATGCACGGCAGGCCGGCCCAGATCGCCTGGGTCACGACGGCGCTCTGGAAGACGTCTTCATAGAACAAGACGACCGCGTCCGAGGCGACGACGTACTGCCCCATCGTCTCGTACTCCGTGTTGATGACGACATTGGGATGCCGCGCCGAGACCTCGGCCACCTCCTGGAAGTAGCCGCGCTCCCACTGGGACTCGGTGCCCGAGAGAACGAGAACCGCGTCTTCGGGCAGGGCCTCGATCACCTCGATGTAGCGCTTGCGCTTGAAGAAGAAGCCGGGCGAGACGAACACGAATTTGTCGACGGGGAGCCCGAGCCGTTCGCGCAGCGCGCGCTTCGCCGCGGCGTCGGCCGGCAGCACGGTGTCCTCGAGCGGCATGACGACGAGCGGCACCAGATCGCGTTTGCGCTCGTTGCGCGTGAGCAGGCTTAGCCAGAAGTTCGAGCGGTGCGAATGAACGATGAGCCGCTCCGGCAGCCAGCCCATCAGCGCGAGGATCGTGCGGTACGCGAGGAACCAGACCGCGATCCGCAGGGCGACCGAGAGCGCGCGGATCCACTCGAGGTACCAGGCGTAGCTCGGCCGGTAGTGCAGCGCATGCGAGAGCTTGCGGTAGTGGTGGAACTTCTCCGGCTCGATCTCGTGCATCGAGGAGACGACCGGGAGCCGCCGCAGCCGGAGGCTCGCGAGCGCGCGGACGAACGGGATGTCCCCGAAGATGCCGGCCTCGTGCTCGAAGATCACGGCGTCCGTGCCCGCCGCGATGTAGCGGAGCTTCGTCCGTAGATCCTTGGCGTCGTGATGCTTCGTCCCGACGAAGGTCGCGCGATGGCCCGCGGCGCGCAGGCCGTCGCAGACCGCGAGCGCGTAGTGGTGGATGCCCGAGCGCCGATCGCTGGATACGACCGCGATCTCGCGCCGCCGATACGCGGGCAGCTCCCAGCCGGCGAGCCCGAGGGCACGATCGAGATCGTCGGCGACGGCGTCGGGGGTGAACGCGCGGAGGTGCCTCTCGCCGCGCGCGATGAGCTCGGCCCGCAGGGCCTCGTCCCGGACCGCCCGCTCGAGCGCTGCAGCGACAGCATCGGGCGCCGTGTCCTGCAAAAGGATGCCGGCGTCGCCGAGCGTGTCGGGGATCGCGCCGGCCGGGCTCGCCACGATCGGCAAGCGGCTCCGCATCGCCTCAAGCAGCGGAACGCAGAACCCCTCGTGCTCGGACAGCGTCAGCAGCGCGGTCGCGCCGCGGTAGTACGCAACGAGCTCGGGCATCGACACGCTGCCGGTGAGCGTGACCGCGTCCTCGACACCGCGCGCGCGGATCTCGGCGCGGACGGTCTCGAGGTAGGCCTCCGACATCGCGTGCGATCCGACGAGCCAGAGGCGCGCCGTGCGGTCGTTCTCGCGATACCGCGCGAACGCTGCCACGACCTTGTGCACCGCCTTCTGGGGCAGGATCTGACCGACCGCGAGGATGTCGGTGCGCTCCTCGGACAGCGTGCGCAGAACGGTCGGGTCGGGCGCCACGTCGAACGCCGACCAGTCGACGATGATCGGGACGACCGCGGTCTTCGCGTAGCCGAGACGCACGAGCTCCTGGCGGTTGTACTCGCTGTCGGCGATCCCAAGCTCCGCGACCTTCGCGAACTCCGCGAGCTGTTCACGACCGATCTCGGAGTAGCGGCGGGCGTGCTCATTGAGCCCGGTGAAGAAGTGGGCGGGCGTGATGTTGTGATAGATGACGGACGTGCGGTGCGGCAGCTTCGCGATGTCCCACAGCGCGTCGTTGCCCATCGAGATGTGCACCTGCAGTGACGTCCCGTCGACCGCCCGCTTCTCGAGGTCGCGCCACGGGTACGTGAACTGCGCCACCTCCGGCTTCGCCTCGGCCGCGAAGAGGTCGCTCGCGACGCCGCGCGACCAGTACAGCCGCTGCAGCTCGAAGCAGTCATTCCCCACCGCATCGCCATACGCGATGGTCGGCGCGAGCTGATGCGCGGCACCGAGCCTCACAGGCCGAGCACCTCGCGCGTGCGCGCCGCGACCTTGTCGGGATCGAAGTCGGCGATCCGGCGGCGGCCGGCCGCGATGAGCGCTTCGCGAAGGTCCCGGCGCTCCAGCACGAGGCCGACGGCCTCTGCTGCGCGCGCGAGGTCGCGATCCTCAAGCAGGACCGCCGCGCCGCCGGTGGTCTCACCCACCGCGGCGGCGTCGTATGCCACGACCGGAACGTCGAAACGCATCGCCTCGAGCAGCGGCACCCCGAAGCCCTCGTGCTCGGAGAGCGAGACGAAGGCGCTCGCCGAGCGGAAGTACGCGACAAGCTCCGCGGGCGTGACTGCGCCGGCAAACGTCACCGCCGCGTCAAGGCGCAACGCCTTCACGAGCTCGACGAGACGCGCGTGATACTGCGGCTGATCGCGGTAGCCGCCGACGAGGACGAGCCGCGCGTTCGGGTCGATGCACGCGCGGTAGTACGCGAGCATGCGGATGAGGTCGTCCTGCCGCTTGTGCGGTGATATCCGGCCGACGAAGAGCAGGAGCGGCTTCACGTGCTCCCAGCGCGCCTTGACCGCGTCGTCCGGCGCGAGCTCGTACGAGGACCAGTCGATGAGGATCGGGACGTACGCGGTGCGCGCGTAGCCCGCCGCGATGAGCTCGCGCTCGTTGAACGCCGAGACACCGATGGCGAGCTCGAACGCCGGCGCCAGCTCCGTGAGCTGTGTGCGACCCAGCCGCGCGTACGTCGCGGCGTGCGCGTTGATGCCGCGGAAGAACTCCGCGGGCGTGACGTTGTGATAGACGAGCACCTTCCGCGCGCGGATCTTGGCCAGCTGCGTGAACACCTCGTTCCCCATCGAAAAATGCACGAGCAGCAGATCGTCCGGACGGACGTCGCGGAACAGGCGCCGGTACGGAAGGACATCGGTCGTGCCCGGCTTCGCCTCGATCGCGTAGGCGAGCGACTCGTGACCCCACTCGCGGATCCGGCGCTGTAGCGCGAAGACGTGGTTGCTCATCGCGTCACCCGGTGCGAGGACCGGATGGAATTGATGGACGCGGGTCACGGCCCGGGGGTCCAGCCGACGATGGCGTAGTCGCGGTCACCGAACAGCGTCTTGTTGAGCAGCTTCACGTTCTCGCGGATCGGTCCATCCGGTACGTCCTCGCGTAGTCGCTCCTCGCTGGGCTCCGAGGTCCGCGTCTCGACGCGCTCGAAGCCTTCGACCTCGAGATAGAAGTGAAAGAGCTCGGGCGGGATCGGACGCCGGTGTGACGGATCGAGCCAGAACGTGTGCGCGCCCACCGTGAGCGTGGCCGGGTTCGGCGTGATGAACACGAGCGGCGACCCCTGCTTCAGCACGCGCCTGCAGTCGCGCAGAAGCGCGATGAGCTCGCCGGGCAGCACGTGCTCCGCGACGTGCCGGACGTACAGCCCATCGAGCGACGCGTCGGCCAGCGACTGCACGTGCGCGATGCCGTCGGCCGTGTATGCCTCGAGATCGCGCGCGCGGACGTCCTCCGTCATCTTCGGGTCGAGATCGACGCCGTACCCGCCGATGCCGTTGTCCCGCAGGAGCTCGAGGAAAGTGCCGCGCCCGGAGCCCAGGTCGAGCACGCGGGTGCGGCCGCGGAACAAGTCGACGAACGGCTCGGACTGCCGGCGGATGACCGACTCATCCCCGGAGAAGCGCGCCGCGAAGAACCGGCTCTCGAGCGTGGCCGCGACCTCGTCCTCGCGCCAGCGGCGCCACTCGCGCTCGAGGCGCGCGAGGCGCTCGTCGAACTGCGGTGACGGCGCATCGCGGAGATCGACCAGAGCGCGCGCGACGAGCTGGTTGATGCGCTCCTGACGGTCGGTGATGGCCGCGATCCACCAGCGCACCAGGCCGATGACCACGCGCCGGCCGAACGTGATGGGCGTGCCCACCAGCCGGCGGTGACTGACCGCGTCGTACGTGACCTGCTCGGCGAGCGTGTCCTGCAGCGCCGGAAGCGGGTCGCCGAGCTCGTCGCTGAACAGCGCGCGGCCGCCGGGTAGGGGCAGCTCGAGGGCGGCGCGCACGTCATCGCTGTACGCGCCGTTCGCGCGCTTGCGTTGGACGCGCTCGCGGATCTCGGCCTGCAGCGCGGCCTGGTCCAGCTCCGCCGGGTCGTTGTTCACGCCCGAAGTATCGCGGCTACTCGAATTCCCAGGTGTGGTCCAGCCGCACGACACCGATCTCGGCGCTCTCGCCGATCACGCGGAAGGACAGGCCCTTCTCGTGATAGTCGTAGTAGCGGCTCTGCGGGTCGATGATCCCGATGTCGACGTCGTAGGCGCCTGGAAGCAGCTGCAGCCGCGGGAGGCGGATGCGCGCGGTTCCTTTCCGCTGGCGCGGGACGCTGACCTGGTCGATGAGGGTGTTCGTGCCGTAGATGCCCACACCGTCCTCGCGGTAGATGAAGACGCCGAAGACCGCGTCGTCCACGTCGGCCTCGTTGATGTAGCCGATCTCGATGGCCGCGGGGTCGCCCGACTCGAGGACGCCGCCGTCGCGACCACCGACGACGCGCGCGCTCGCGATCGCGATCTCCTTGCTCCCCCATCGCGCGCCTATCTCGCCGCGCGCGGCGCGCTCGCGCTGCTCGCGCTCGCCCACCTGCAGGTGATAGGCGTTGATGACCTCACGGGTCGGGCCGAGCTTGCCGACGACGCCGCGATCGAGCCAGAGCGCGCGGTCGCAGAGCCGCGACACCGCACCGAGATCGTGGGTCACGAGGACGATGGTCCGCTTCGCCTTGCGGAACTCCTCGATCTTCGCGACGCACTTGTGCTGGAAGTACTCGTCGCCCACCGCGAGGACCTCGTCCACGAGGAGAACGTCGGGGTCGAGGTGGACCGCGACCGCGAAGCCGAGCCGCATGTACATGCCGCTCGAGTACGTCTTCACCGGTGCGTCGAAGAACCGGCCGATGTCGGCGAAGGCCTCGATCGACGGAAGCTGCCGCTGCATCTCGCGCCGCGAGAGGCCGAGGATCGATCCGTTGAGCAGCGCGTTCTCGCGACCGGTGAAGTCCGGGTGGAAGCCGGCGCCGATCTCGAGCAGCGCCGACACACGGCCCCGCACGTCCAGCACGCCGGACGTCGGCTTCGCGGTGCCGGCCATGAGCTTGAGCAGCGTCGACTTGCCCGAGCCGTTCGCGCCGATGACCCCGAACGCTTCGCCCGCGTCGACGTCGAAGGACACGCCCTGCAGTGCGATGACGTCGTCGACCGGCGCGTACTGGCGGAGGGCGACCTCCTTCAGCGTGCGCCTGCGCTCGCGGTGGAGGCGGTACGTCTTGGAGACGTGCTCCGCGTGAACGGCGACGGTCACTTCGACCCGGTCAACATATAGAAGAAGCCGAGCACGTCGGCGACCGGCGTGCCATCGAGCGCGCGGAAGAGGCGCGGATGGCGCCAGAGCAGCTCCTCGAAGCCGGGTCTGGTGTACGGCGGGTACACGCCCGCCGAGATGATCCGCACATCGCGCAGTCCCGCGTCCCGCGCCACGTTCGCCCACGCGCCCTTCGGCAGGTCGCTCTCGAAGATGCCCTCGGCCATGTGCTCCTCGTGCGCCATGCGGCCGCGCTCCGCCCAGCGGTACAGCGACGTCTTGCGCGGGACGATGTCCGCGTACAAGAGACCACCCGGCCGCAGCACGCGCGTCATTTCGCGCACGACCGGGGCCGGATCGCGGAAGTGCTCGAGCAGCCCGCCCGAGAGGACGACGTCGACCGACGCGTCGGCCAACGGGAGCGCGAGCGCGTCCGCGAACAGCGCATGGCCCGGCAGCGCGGCACGTCGCAGGTTCTCGCGGACCGCCTTGATGGCGTACGGCGCGTAGTCGAGCGCAACGAGCTGGTAGGGGCGCTCGCGACCGAGGCGGATGAGGAGCCGACCCGAGCCCGCGCCGACCTCGACGGCGACTCCCTCGGATGGAAGCATCGATCGGAGGTAGCGGACCTTCGTCTCGTCGATGAAGTTGTAGACATCGCGAAGCGCCGGGTCGTAGAGCTCGGAATCGCGGAGCGGCCGGTCCCAGGCCGCCGCGTCACCTTCGCGATAGCGGGCCTCGTGCTCGTCATGCGCGTGCGCGGCGTGGTCAGCGGCCAATGCGTGAAGTATCGCCGCCTGGACCGGCTGGCGGGCGAACGAGCGAGCGCCCGGTGTGATGGTCGGCTGTTCAAAGTTTTCAACGCTCACACGCAGACCCGCAGTAGATTGGGCGGACAGACCCTGACGACGCGTCACATAAGGAGGAGCTTCCAATGCGACAGCTCACGACATTCGCCCTTTGCCTCAGCCTCTTGGCTTTCCTCGGCGCATTCGGATCGACGACATCGACCGCCCAGGCGGCGCCGCAGACCGCGGCGTGCACCTCGAGCGTCGGCCCGGGCATCCCGCCGCCGGCCAGCGTGCCGTCGGGCCAGCCCGGCTTCCACGCCGCCTGGTACGGGCAGTCCGGCTACATGACCCTCTGCCCCGGTGACACCCAGACCGCGACCGTCGCGATGTACAACTCCGGATCCGCCGGCTGGGTGTCGGGCGTCCTCGGCCAGGTCGGCTACCTCGGCACGTGGAATCCGTCGCCCGGCCAGGACCAGCCGAGCATGCTCGGCGGTGACGGCCAGCTCGGCTCGCCGAACACCGGCTGGCCGCGCTACAACCGCGTCGCGATCCAGCCCGCGAGCTACGTGGGACCGAACCAGGTCTCCTGGTTCCAGTTCGGCATTAAGGCCCCGCTGACACCCGGCACCTATGACCTCTACATCCGGCCGCTCATCGAGGGCGCGCAGTGGATGGAGGACTACGGGATCTTCTGGCGCATCACCGTTCCGTCCGGGATCCCGGTCGGCGCGGCGTTCAAGCTCGGATGCACCGCGAGTCCGGCGAGCATCGTCGCGGGCTCGACCCAGAGCTCGACGATCACCGTGAGTGTCCAGGACACGAACGGCCAGACCGTCACGAGCGACAGCGGCCGCAGCATCACGCTGTCGCAGGCCGGTGCGACCGGAAGCTTGGATGGTGGCGCGGCCGGCGCGTCATCGACGAAGAACACCTCGAATGGCGCCGCGACCTTCACGCTCACGCAACCGGTGAGCGGGACGACCGGGAACGATCAGCTCTCGGCCGCAACCGCCCTGCTCTCGGGCTGCACCACGAACGCCTCGTTCACGACCGCGGGTGCACCCGCATCCGTGGCCGTCTCACTCAGCCTGAGCGAGTTCCCAGCGGGGAGCTCGCGCACGGCAACGGTCACCGCGACGCTGAAGGACGCGAGCGGCGTCACCGCCACCGCCCCGTCGGCGCAGCTCGTCACGTTCAGCGTCGACAACAGCGGCATCTGCAGCGTCTCGCCCACGACGGCGTCGATCGGCGCCGGCTCCAGCAGCACGACGACCACGCTCACGACGACCGGTTCGCCAGGCAGCTGCACGGTCACCGCGTCGGTGCCCGGTCTCCAGTCGGGCTCGGCGGCAGCGTCGGTGACGTCCGCCGGACCCGCCGCGAAGCTGGCCATCACCGGCAACACCTGCTCGAGCACCCCGACCACGAGCGCGAGCGCCGGCTCGACCTGTGCCGTGACCGTCCAGGTACAGGACGCCGGTGGCAACAAGGTCTTCGGCCCGACGCCGGTGACCCTGAGCCTCTTCAAGCCCGCGACAGCCACCCTCTGCGCCGCGACCACGGTGAGCACGACGCCCGCCGGTGGCGCGGGCAACCCCGCGGCGGCCAGCACGCCGTCCACGGGAACGACCGTCAAGTTCACGCTCAGCGACGCCGTCGCGGAGGCCTGTGACGCCACCGCCACATCCGGCGCCCTGACCACAGCGACCTCGACCATCTCGTTCTCCGGCGTCGGATCCCCGACGCAGATCACTGCAGCGGTCTCACCGAACCCGATCCCCGGCAACGGCTCGTCCACGTCGACGATCACGATCTGCCTCAAGGACGCGGCCGGGAACACCGTGACCTCCGCGACCGACTCGATCAACCTCGTCTTCAGCTCGAGCACCGGTGGCGCGTCACACGCGACGACGCTCACCAGCTCGACGCCGCAGGTCATGAGCGGTGGCTGCGTCGGATTCGCCGTCCGGTCCACCACGAACGCTCCGGCGACGGACACGTACACCGCGACCGACCTCTCGCGCAGCCTCCCGACCGTCAACGCCAACGTGACCACGAACTAGCGCGATCCGCCGCTGGCGAACGAACGAGCCCCGTCACATGACGGGGCTCGTTCTTGTCTGGGCAATGGCGCGAGCGGACCAGGCGATCGCCGCGCCCAGGAGCAGCCCGCCGAGCACGTCGCTCGGCCAGTGCTGGCCGGTGTACACACGCGAGACGGCGACGAGGAGGAGCGCGACCGCGACGGCGATGCGTGGCCAGCCATGCGCGATCAACAGCAGGAACGTGTCGCGCGCGACGTGCCCGCTCGGGAACGAATGCGTGAACGACGGCACGATGCCGCGGAAGAATTGGAGATCACGCTGCACGTCGTGCGGCGGCAGCGGCTGGACGATCACGATCTTCAGCACCGTTTCGACGATCACGACGATTGCGATCGCGAGCGGCACCCACCAGTCACGGCGCCGGGCGCGAAGCTGCGCGACGACGAGGCCCGCGGCGAGGCCGGCGGTCACCTCGGACGAGCCGAGCACCGTCACCACAGAGCCGACCACATCGAGCTCCCTCCGCGCGACGGATTGCGCGAGGGCGAGCAGCTGCTGATCGGCCGCGCGCAGCAGCTGGAGCTGGACGATCGCCCCAAGCACCGCGAGCGCGAGCGTCGCGAGCAGCGCTCGGCGGCCCATCGTCACGAGAGCGGCAGCGGCGCGGGCCGCGGCGCGCGGCTCGCGAACGCGCCGGCAATGACCAGCACGACGCTCAGGCTGAGCCAGGCGGCGAGCCGCATCGCGGTCCCCGCATCCGGACTGACGAGCGACGGCCACAGCGGACCGACGTCGACGCCCCAGTGATCTCGGACGTAGAACCAGAGCTGCGCGGGCGCGCCATGCTGGATGTCGACCGCGAGGTCGTAGCCAAGCACCGGCTGCAGCGTGTAGAGCGCGGTCACCACAGCTGACGGGATGGCAAACGCCGCGACGACGAGCCACGCGAGCCTGCGCCATGCCATCGTGAGCGCTTCGACACCGAGCGCGACGAGTACGACGAGCAGCGGCAGTGGCGCGACGAGATAGCGCGATGCCGGCATCCCGTCAGCCCACCAGTACGCAATGTCCGAGATGTATGCGATGAGCAATCCGCCACCGACGAGCAGCGAGGCGAGCTCGGCGCCGTGTCCCTCCCGCCAACGGCGCAGGAACGGCACCGCGCCGGCGAACGCGAGCAGGTAGATCGGCGCGTGGCTGATGAGGCCGAACGCTCGATCGAACAGCAGCCCCGCCGCGCCCACCAGCGGGCCGGCGCTCAGCACGGTCTGCTGATCTCGGATGAGGAAGTAGCCCGCGCTCGGCAGGAAGTAGCAGCGGCCGGAGCCGTCCCCGAACGGGAACATCAGGCAGTCGACCCACGAGATCGCGAGGACGATGACCGCGAACGGCACTGCGCCCGCGATGACCCGTCGTACAAGATCCGCCCGCGGCGCGAGGGCGAAGATCGCGATCACGAGCCCGAGCGCCAATGCGATGAACCAGCCGCGCGTCGTAAAGATCCCGGTGAGACCGGCGCAGGTGCTCGCGATCGCGAGCTGCCGCGGGCTCGATCGCAGCCCGTTCCGCAGCGCCCGTACCGCGGTCACGAAGAGCAGCGCGGCAAAGAGCTCGGGCTCGATCTCGGCCGCCGCGTACGTCAGAAACGGATGGGTGAAGGCCACGAGCGCGGTCGCGGCCACCGCCACGCGCGGGCGGACCGCGAGGTCACGAAGGAGCAGGTACAGCTGGGCCACCAGTGCGGCCGCGACGAGCGAGACGAGCAGCATCACGCCGAGCCGCCCGGCGACGGCGAAGAACGGGACCGCCACGACCGGTAGGCC
>JBBRQB010000035.1:0-25858 GCA_038227105.1 Candidatus Limnocylindria bacterium
ACCTGCAGCGGGCGCTGTACATCGCGATGTCCGAGGTGGGCACGCCGCAGAGCGACGTTGGCCGCCTGCCCGCGCGCATCGACGCGACGGCGGTAGCCGAGCTCGAGGAGCACGCCGCGGCGCTGCGCGCGACCGTCGAGATCGCAGCGCGATTCGTCATCCCGGGCGAGGACGAGCTCTCCGCACACCTGGACGTCGCGCGCGCGGTCGCGCGGCGGGCGGAGCGGCGGGTCGTGGCTCTGGCCGACGACGGGCAGGTCGAGGGCGCGCACCTGCTGCCCTGGCTGAACCGGTTGTCGGACGTGCTGTTCGTGCTGTCGCGAGCAGTGGAGCCGGGCGCGCGCCCGGCCCGCGAGGACTAGCTCAGCGCAGCCAGGGCGGCGCTTCCCACTTGTCCGGGAGCACCGTGACCTTCACCGGCATCTCAGCCGCCTGCTCGGACACCGACTGGATCTGGTTGATGAGCATCGGACCGTATGGGCAGAACGGGGTCGTGAGGACCATCTTCACCTCGGCCTCTTCCGCGGTGAAGACGACCTCGCGAATGAGGTCGAGATCGATGACGGACAGCCCGATCTCGGGGTCGAGGACCGCCTGGAGGGCGTTGAGGACCTTCTCCTGCCTCTCGGCATCGGAGACGATCGGGTTGAGGTCGACGTTCGCGCTGGTCGCCTGGGACTTCTCTTCTGCGGTCATGCGTCCATTGTCGCACGAGCCCCACGCTGGAACGGCCGGCGACGCACGGCTCAGCGCGGCGTGGGTCGAGGCGGGAACGTCGGCGAGGGCTGACCGGGCGGCGGAGGCCCCGAAATGAGTACATCGATCCCACTCGTTGTCTGGCCAGCGGTCACGGTCGCCGGAACGAGTGATATGTCCGCGCACGGTCCCGAGGGCTTGGCACGCATGCATTCAACCTGACGCGAGTAGTAGCCCGGACCGGGAAGGAGTCCGTCGTCGCGGTACGCAACGACCCAGTACGTGCCCGGAGCGACTCCCGTGATGGTGTAGGTGTCGCCTGACGTGCCGGGTTGGGGCGTGTGTCGGGGCGGGTTGCCGAGGCCAGGGAAGGCCACCGAGTACCAGATGCGCTGGTCCGTCGTACGGATCGCGTAGACGGTCACTGGCGGGATGAAGTCGGACCCATAGCCGAACCTGCCGGTGATGATCTCGCGAACCGGCGGCGCCGCGGTCGGCGACGACGATGGACTCGGGGCAGAGACCGTCGGACTTGGAGTCGTCGTCGGGATCGACGGCGTTGACACCGCGACCGGTGTCGCCGTGCAGGCACTGAACATCAGCAGTGACGCGAGGGCGGCGACCGCGGCTACGCTCGGTCGGGAGTTCATGGCCACCTCGTTCCAGAAAGAACCTTAGGCGCCACGCCCCCCTTACTCCTTGACGGTCCCGTCACCCCAGTCCTAACCGCTCGCCGGGTCCTCCCAGAGGGTCTGGCGCTGAGGGGCGGTGAGGCCGAGGTGCTTGTACGCGCGCTCGGTCGCGATGCGCCCGCGCGGCGTGCGCTGGAGGTAGCCCTCCTGCAGCAGGTACGGCTCGTACACGTCCTCGATGGTCTCGGTGTCCTCGCTCACCGCGGCCGCGAGCGTCTCGAGGCCGACCGGTCCGCCGGAGAACTTCTCCACGATCGCCGACAGGAGCATTCGATCGACCGCGTCGAGACCCTTCTCGTCCACCTCGAGCGCGAGCAGCGCCTCCCTCGCGACAGCGAGGGTGATCGCGCCGTCGTGCTTCACCTGCGCGAAGTCACGGACGCGCTTGAGCCAGCGGTTCGCGATGCGCGGCGTCCCGCGAGAGCGGCGCGCGATCTCCTTCGCCGCCTCGGCATCGATCGTCACGCCGAGGATCCGTGCCGAGCGTTTCACGACGAGCTCAAGCGACTCCGGCGTGAAGAGGTCCAGCCGGTAGGTCGCGCCGAATCTATCGCGCAGCGGAGAAGACAGCCGGCCGATCCGCGTCGTCGCGCCGACGAGGGTGAAGCGCGGCACCGGCAGGCGGAGCGTCCGCGCCCCAGGCCCCTTGCCGAGGACGATGTCCAGGTGGAAGTCCTCCATCGCCGGGTACAGCACCTCTTCGACGATGCGCGGGAGGCGGTGCACCTCGTCGACGAACAGGACGCTGCCGGGCTCGAGGTTCGTCAGGATCGCCGCGAGGTCCCCCGCGCGCTCCATGGCCGGGCCGCTCGTCACGCGGATCGGGACGCCGAGCTCGTGCGCGATCACGTTCGCGAGCGAGGTCTTCCCCACACCCGGCGGCCCATAGAGCGCGACGTGCTCGAGCGACTCCTTCCGCCCCTGCGCCGCCTGGATGAGGATGCGCAGGTTGGCCTTGACCTTCTCCTGATTGATGTACTCATCGTCGGAGAGGCGCTGCGGCCGGAGGGTCGTCTCGAGGCTGTGCTCCTCCTCACGCGCGACCGGTGCCACCGGCCGCGGGGACGAGCTCACCGCGCCGCCGCTTCGCGTGCCCGTCGGACGATGTCGATGATCCGGTCGGCCGCGAGGTCCTTCGGCACGAGCTCGGCCTCGGTCGACGCACGGCCCTTGAGCTCGAAGCTGTTCTCCTTGAGCGACCGCTTGCTCACGGTGATCCGGTAGGGGATCCCGATGAGATCGGCATCCGCGAACTTCACGCCGGCTGACTCGTCACGGTCGTCGAAGAGCACGTCGACGCCCTTCTCTTCCAGCGTCGCGACCAGCGCCTCCGCGGTCGCGCGCACGGTCTCGTCGTTCATCGGGAGCCCGAGCACGTGGACGTCGTACGGCGACACGCTGAAGGGCCAGATGATCCCCTTGTCGTCGTGGTTCGTCTCGATGATCGTCTGCACGCACCGGCCCACCCCGATGCCGTACGAGCCGCCGACGAACAGCTTCCGCGTGCCGTCCTCGGCGAGGTACGTCGCGTTCATCTTCTCTGAGTAGTACGTGCCGTAGGCGAAGATGTTCCCCACCTCGACGCCGCGCTTGAGCTCGAGCGGCGATCCGCACGCCGGGCAGGCGTCACCTGCGACGACGTCATGCAGGTCCAGCACCTCGCCCGTGAAGTCGCGACCGAGCGCGACGTCCTTCACGTGCGTGTCCTTCTTGTTCGCGCCCGCGACGTAGCCGCGACCCGCGATGACGCTCGTATCGACGAGGACCAGAGCGCCGAGCCCGACCGGACCGACGAACCCCGCGACCCCGCCGGCCTTCACGAAGTCCGCCTCCGTCGCGAACTGTGTCGTGCTCGTACCAAGACGCTTGCGCAGCTTCGCCTCGTTCAGCTCGCGGTCGCCCTGCAGCACGACCGCGACCGGCTTCCCCTCCCGATCCTTGAGCAGGAGCGTCTTGAGGAACGCGCTCGCCGGCAGATTCAACGACGCCTCAAGGGCCTCGATCGTGGTCGTGCCGGGCGTGGAGATCTCGCTCTTGGCCGCGGTCGCCGGCGCGCCGGTCGCGTCGATCCGTCGCGTGGCGCGCTCCAGGTTCGCGCTGTAGTCGCCGGTCGCGCAGATCGCGATCCGGTCGTCGCCGACCTCGGTCAGCACCTGGAACTCGTGGGCGATGTCCCCGCCCATCGCGCCCGTATCGGATTCGACGCTGAGCGCGTTCAGACCCATCCGCTGGAAGGTGCGGACATAGGCACCATGCTGGGCGGCGTACGACGTCTCGAGGCCGGCCTGGTCGATATCGAACGAGTACGCATCCTTCATCACGAACTCACGCACCCGCAGGAGGCCCGCTCGCGGGCGCACTTCGTCACGGCCTTTGGTCTGGAAGTGATAGACCATCGCCGGCATCTGCCGGTACGAGAGGATCTCGCTCATCGCGTGCGAATGCACGGCCTCCTCGTGGGTGTAGCTGACCATGAACTCCCGGCCGTTGTGATCCTTCGTCCGGAAGGTGATCGGCTCCAGAAGGTCCCACCGGCCCGTGGACTTCCAAAGCTCGGCGGGCGTCAGGACCGGCATCTCCATCTCCTGGGCGCCGATCCGGTCCTGCTCCTCGCGCACGATCTGCTCGACCTTCTTCATCACCCGGAACCCGAGCGGCAGCCAGGTGTACAGACCGGCGGCCAGCGGGCGGGCGATGGCCGCCCGGAGCATCAGCTGGTGGCCGGGCGTCTGGGCGTCCGCGGGCGCGTCCCGCAAGGTCCGGCCGAACATCCGTGACATCCGCATGGGCGAATTGTCACCGAATCGCCGAGTGGCACGCTTTAGGCACAGCGGTCAGCCGACTAGGAGGCTTCCATGCAGCCAGAACAGCTCATCGCACAGCTCGTCGCGGAGCTCCTGGGGGTCGGGGCGTTCGCGCTCGTGGTCCTCTGGCAGCCCAAGCACACCTGCCGGTGGCAGCACTGCCCCCACCACGGCAAGACCGTCCGCCAAGAGATCCAGCTCGAGCGCGAGCTCCAGGAGCGGAACGCGAGGGAAAGGCCTGACCGCTAGGGCCGCTCGGTCCCCTCGCGACGGTTCAGCGTGACCAGGTTCGAGCCCGCGTCGTCCATCTTCGAGTTGCCGTGGAACACGACGCCTTTATCGATCATCAGCGACGGCGTGGTGATGTCGCCCTTGACCTTCGCCGGCTTGTGGAGCTCGACCATCTCGGTCGCCTTGACGTTCCCGGTGACCTCACCGTTGACGATGATCGAGCCGCACGTGATGTCGGCCGTGACCTTGGCGCCCTCGCCGATGATCAACATGTCGTTCGTCGTGATCTCGCCGGTGAAGGTGCCGTCGATGCGGACCGTGCCTTCGAAGTTCAGCTTGCCGTCGAACTCCGAGCCCCGGCCGAGAAGTGCGTTGAGCGCGTTGTCCGCCGGTGTGTGTGCTCGATCCTGCATCGGTCGCTCCCCCTTGTTGTTCACGCTGTGTTGTTACGAACGATGAACGTCCGCGAATGGTACGCGAGGCACGATCAAAGAACGGTCGCGAATTCGTCCCAGAGGCGGGACTGCGCGTCAGATGAGAACTTGAGCCGCGGGTCCTGCCGTCGGTAGACGAGCTCCGTCTGCTCTCCGTACATGGTCTGGAGGTGCACGAGCATGTCGAGCGCCTCCTGGCGGATCTCAGGGTCGCGCCAGCGCATGACCGTCGCGCGAACGCGCTGTGAACGCTGGTGGAACCGGTCGATGTGCACCCAGTCCTTCGTGTCCGGCCAGTGCTGCTGGTCGAAGTGGATGCCCTGGATGAACACCGTGTCGATGAGCTCCGCCTTCGTGAAGTCGTTGTCGCGGAAGTCGTTCGTCGCCCGGCGCGGATCGAGGTGCTGGGCAGCGAGGCCCCACGGCCGGCCGTAGAAGCGGCACTTGGTGATCGGGCCGGCGAACGTGCAGCCGACGAACTCGGCGCAGGTGGCCTGCCACTTCTCGAGATGCGAGTCGGCGAACGTGCAGCCCTCGAAGCGGGTCTGGCCCGGGTCGGCCTTCGACAGATCCGCCTCATCGAACCGGCAGTTGCGGAACACGCTCTGCACCGGGCTCGAGAAGAGCGGCTGCCACTTACGGTCGAATACGAGACCGCGGAAGTCGCAGTTCACGAAGGTGCAGGCGTCGGGTGTGAACCGCGAGAACGCGGACTTGCGGAAGTCGACGTTCTCGATCGTCGCGCGCCGGATGTGGACGACGCCGCTGGAGGCGTCGAGGTTGAGTGCTATGTCCGTGTCCCCGCGGGAACGGACCGGCCCGGCGTGAGCTGGCCCTCGTGCGTCATTTTCGGCGCCTTCTGCGAGTACGGCTCCTTGCCATTTTCGACGAGGATCTTGTCGATCTCGGCGAGCAGCGCGTCCATGAGCTCGGCCTCGGGGTACACACCGACGACCTTGCCCTTGCGGAAGATCGCGCCCTTCCCCACGCCGCCGGCGATCCCGACGTCCGCGTCCTTCGCCTCACCGGGTCCGTTCACTTCGCAGCCCATCACCGCGATCTTCATCGGGACGGGCAGCGCGCGGAGACGCTCCTCGGCGACCTTCGCGAGCGGAATGAGGTCGATGTCCGCGCGGCCGCACGACGGGCACGCCACGAGCGTGAGGCCCTGGTCGCGCAGCTCGAGCGACTTGAGGATGTCGAACGCGGCCTTCACTTCCATCACCGAGTCCTCCGAGAGCGACACGCGGATCGTGTCGCCGATCCCCTCGTAGAGGAGCACGCTCATCCCGGCGGTCGAGCGGATCGAGCCGGAGACGAGGGTGCCGGATTCGGTGACTCCAAGGTGCAACGGATATGGAACGGCCCTTGCCAGCCGGCGGTACGCGGCGATCATCTTCGGGACCTCGAAGGCCTTGACGCTCACGATGATGTTGTCGAAGTCGAGTTCCTCGAGGATCTTGATCTCGCTGAGCGCGAGGTCGACCATGCGCTGCGCGTCGTCGCGCAGGTCGCCGGGCACCTTGTCCGGGATCGAGCCGAAGTTCACGCCAATGCGGATCGGGGTGCCCTGCTCCTTCGCCCGCTTGACGACCTCACGCACGCCGTCCTTGTTGTGGATGTTGCCCGGGTTCAGGCGGAGCTTGTGGACCTTCGCGTCGAGCGCCATGAGCGCGAGCTTGTAGTCGAAATGGATGTCGGCGACGACCGGCAGGATGCTCCGGCGGACGACGTCCTTGAGGGCCTCCCCTGCCCGGCGATCGGGGACGGCGACGCGGACGATCTCGCAGCCGGCCTCCTGCAGGCCCTCGATCTGCCGGATCGTGGCGTCGACGTCGTGCGTGAGCGTCGTGCACATCGACTGGACCGCGATCGGAGCGCCGTCGCCGATCGGGACGCCACCCACCCAGACCCGCTTGCTTGGTCGGCGCACGCGCGGGCCGACCTTGTCCTCGGGGAGGTTCAGATCGACGGTCATCGGGGCCTGCATCTGCTCTAAGGGTACCCGTTGGATGTGTGCGAACGGGCATCGATGCCGTAGCGGCACGCGGGCCGTACCGTTCACCCGACGTGAGCACGCTCCTCCGTGGCCTCCTCGTCGCGGTCTGCATTCTGACGCGGCTGGCGCTGCTCCCGGCGCCCGCCCAGGCCGCCTACGGCGGGCTACGGCTGCCCTACCCGCCGGGTCGGGCGTACGTCGTCACGCAGACGCCCGGCGCGTACGAGCGCTGCCCGGGCGGCAGCCACTGTGTCGGCAACGACGTCTGGGCGTATGACTTCGGCCTCCACATCGGGGACCAGATCGTTGCGGCGCATGCCGGCACGGTCATCCGCTACGTCGCGGGCTTCGGGAACGGTTCGTGCGATCCGGCCTTCCGGAACGACGCGAACTACATCGTCCTCGACCACGGCGACGGGTACTCCTCGATCTACTGGCACATCAGCTACGGCTCGGCGTCGGTCGCGCCCGGCCAGACGATCGCGCAAGGGCACCCGATCGCCGACGCCGGCGCGGCGGGCATCGTGTGTGGAAACCCGGGCGACCACCTCCACTTCGCGGTCGAGCCGACGCCGCCGGATGGCGTCTCGGTCATGCGTTCCGTCCAGATCCGCTTCGACGAGGCCGGTGAGCCCGCTGCCGGATCCGCGCCCGTTTCGGCGAACCGTCCACGCTTCTCCGCCACGTACGTCGGGGGCAGCGAGTGGGTCGTCCTCGGCGACGGCGAGCACCACCCGACCGCCGGCCTGTGGCGCAACACCGGCTGGGACAGCTGGTCACAGGCGAATTCGCGTATCGGCACGTTCGGACCCGAGCCGAAGCAGGATCAGGCGAGCGTCCTCACCGGCACCAACCGCGTCGGCCAGAGCCAGCCCGCGGTCGGCCCGGGCGAGGTCGCGAGCTATCCGTTCGATCTCAGCGGACCCGCGACGCCGGGCATCTACCGCCTCTACCTGCGGCCGGTCATCGAGGGCATCACGTGGATGGAGGACGAGGGCGTGTTCTGGCTGGTGGACCGCCGGTGAGACGCTTCGCGCCCATCGCCAGCTTCGTCGCCGTCGTCATCGGCATCGCCGTGCTCGGCGCGACCGCGCTCGCAGCGACGCACGGACCGGTGGGTCTCGCGACGACCTATGTCAGCCAGACCCTCGGCTACGAGGTGCAGCTGCCGGGATCGTGGCGCCGTTCGACGGTCCTCTCGGCGCTCGTGCGCAACGGCAACCTCAAGCTCGGACATGAGGTGTTCACGATCCGCAGCACCGCCGAGGAGTCCGGCGTCCTCAACGATCCGGGTCCGGGTGCAGCATGGTCATACGTCGCGGTCGTCGAGCAGTGGCGCGACCCCGCGCAGTGGACCGCGCTCGCCTGGGCCACCGATCCCCTGCTCGCGGGATGGGCCAAGGGCCAGGTCGTCGAGAGCGCGGTCATCGACGGGCACGTCGCGACGAAGGTCACGAATGGACCGCGCTTCTCGGTCGCGTACTACGTGCAGGACCGCGATCGGATGTTCGTCGTCGGCTACAAGGTCGACGCGCCGGACTGGAAGCCGTCAGCGGCGACCGAGGCCGACCTGCGCGCGATCGTCGCTTCGTTCCACATCACCCCGTAGCGGATACGACCGGTTCCAGCACGACCACGGGGATCACCCGCTTCGTCTTCCTGACGTAGTCGCGGAAGCCCGGCATCAACGCCGCATGCGCCTCGTAGAGGCGATCGCGCTCGGGTCCATCGGCGATCGGCGTGACCCTGACGTCGAAGTGGTCGTCGCCGACCTCCACCGTCGCGCGTCCGTGCTTCACCAGGTTGTGATACCAGTCGGGGTTCGTAGGCCCGCCGCTGTTCGAGGCGGCAATGACGTACCGCTCCCCATCGCGGTGGTACGCCAGCGGCACGAGCCGGGCCCGGCCGCTCTTTGCGCCTTTGGTCGCGAGCAGCAGCAGCCGGTCGCCGAAGTGACCGATGCCCCTGCCGTGCTTGAGATGGAACTCCGCAATGAGGTTCCTGTTCTGATCGCCGGCCATCGCTACGCGCTCGCGCCGGTGTAGGACTTCAGGCCCTTGCGCCAGAACCACGTTGCAAAGCCGACCGAGAACGCCGTGCCGGCGAGCATCCCGAGGAACGTCTCGAGCGACATGCGGCCCGAGATCGCCTCCGCAGGCACGGTCACGGCGATCCCGATCGGCACGATGGTCGCAAGGGTGAACCGGAGCCAGCCGGGGTAGAGGTCGATCGGGAACCTGCCGGCGTCGGTGAAGGCCCAGAAGATCGCGAGAATGTTGTCCACCCGGACGAACCAGAACGACAGCGTCACCAGCGTGAGCAGCAGGGCGTACACGCACGCGACGCCGCAGGCGAGCGTGATGAGGAACGTCAATACCGACCACGGCGTGACCGCGGCGCCGAGCATGACAAGTCCGACGACGACCACGCTCATCCCGAACAGCAGATCGACGAGCCGGACGATCCGGAAGTGCCGCGTGCTCACGAGGATCTGGCTGTTCGCGGGCTTGAGCAGCGTGAAGTCGAGCGTCCCGAGGCGCACGTGCTCCATGAGCTTCTCGAACGACGGGGCGAACACGATGTTCACGCCACCCTGGACGAGGTAGTACACGCCGGTCAGGGCGATCATCTGCGGCAGGCTCCAGCCGTTCAGCGACGTGGTCTGGGTGAACAGCACGAGGACAGCGCCGATGCTCGTGCCGATGACCAGGAGCATCTCGAGGATGCCAAGGAAGAAGTTCAGCCGGTACGCGAGCTCGTTCTTCACCTCGGCAACGAGGAAGGTCCGCATGATGCGGCCGTATCGCATCATGCGCCCACTCCGAACTGCGAAGCAGTGAGTAGCAGGACGCGTGACCGATTCATCGGTCAAGCACCTACAGCCGAGTACGCCCGCACGCCGCGGCGCCAGACGACCTGGAAGACGACGTAGCAGGCCGCCAGCCATGCGGCCTGACCCGCGAGGATGAACGCGGCGCGCTCCGGCGTCACGCCGCCCCGCAAGATCTCCGTCGGGGCGCCCTGCATGTACCAGAAGGGCAGCGCGTAGGCGATCGCCTGGAGCCAGCCGGGCATGAGAGCGATCGGCGCGATCTGTCCGGCGAAGACGAAGGATGCGCGGTTCCAGAGCGTGTTCGCGGTGTTCATGCGCGTCGCCCAGAACGCGAGGGACGCGATGATCCAGTTGAAGACGAACTGCAGCGATGCGACCAGCAGGATGCTCGGGATGAAGACGAGGATGTGCCAGAGCTGCGTCTCGTAGTGCGCGTTGAACGAGATCGAGATGGCGATCAGGATCACGACCAGGACCGGAAGGGTCGAGGCTTTGAAGACGATGTTGTCGACGACGGCGTAGTGGAGCGGGTGCAGCGGCCGCAGGAGCTTCGCCGAAAGCCGGCCCTGGTTGACCTCCCACTCGAACTCCTGCGAGTTCCACGCGAGCACGAGCTGGTTCACGAACGTGAGGGCCACGTAATACGCCGCGAAGTCGCCGATCGTGTAGCCGCCGACCGTGCCGCCTTGGGCCGTCGCGACCGCGACCCATGCCGCGAGGAAGATGACCGGGCGGACGATCGCGAAGAGCATCCAGAGGAGCGACTGGATCCGGTACGCGGCGAACGACTGGAATGCCGCGAGGAACAGCGCGCGGTACGTGGCGACGAGTGTCACTGAGCCCTCATCGAGCCAGGGCCGGCTCGGCCTCCGCGCCGAGCGGGTGCTCTCCCGAGAAGACGCGGTCGATGACGTCCTCGATCGGCGGATCCTCGAGCGACAGGTCGGCGATCGCGTCACCCAGATCCGCGACCAGCCGCGCGGTGCGCGCCGGCGCGTCGGCGCGCGGCACCTTCAGCTTCACGCGCCCGGCGTCATCCTTGGAGATGAGCTCGCCGTAGCGCGACAGGTCCGTGTTCGCCGCGCCGTCGCGAAGCGTCGCGCCGACGACCTTGTACGGCGCCATCCGCTCATGGAGATCGGCGAGCCCGCCGTCGTACAACAGCTTCCCGTGGTGGATGACGATGACTCGCTTGCAGAGCGCGACGATGTCGTCCATGTAATGGCTGGTGAGAAGGATCGTCGCGCCGTGGCGCTTGTTGAGCTCGGCGACGAACGAGCGGATACGCGCCTGCATCGACACGTCGAGCCCGAGAGTCGGCTCGTCAAGGAACACGACGTCGGGCCCGTGCAACAGGCCGGCAGCGAACTCCACCTTCATGCGCTCTCCGAGCGACAGCTGGCGGACCGGCTTGTGGATGAGCGGCTGGAGCTCGAGCAGCTCGACGAGCTCGTCGAGGCGCCGCTTGTAGTCCGCGTCGCTGACGCCGTAGATCTGCTTGAGGACGAGGAACGAGTCGGCCGCCGGGATGTCCCAGACGAGCTGGGTGCGATTGCCCATGAGGAGCGCGATCCTTCGGAGGAACGCGTAGTCGCGCTTCCATGGGGTGTGGCCGAGCACGGTCGCGTCGCCGCCGGTCGGATACAGGAGGCCAGAGAGCATCTTGAGCGTCGTGGTCTTCCCCGCCCCGTTCGGACCGAGGAACCCGACCACCTCGCCCGAGGCGATGCCGAAATCGATGCCCGCGACCGCGCGGACGTCCTTGAATGTGCGCTTGAAGAGCGAGCCGATGGTCGCGCCGACGCCGGTGGCTCGCTCGTGCACTTTGTACGTCTTCTCGAGGCCGCGGACGTCTACGACTCTGTCGCTCATCGAGCGGGGAGCGTAGTGCACGGAGCTTGCGGCGCGAGCGTCAACTCCGCGACGTTCTAGCCGCCCGCAGCTCTCCGGACGTCGCCGATGCTCACGATGATGAGCAGGCCGATGAGAAGCACGAATCCGACGGCGTGGATCACTGCCTCGACCTGCGGCGAGAGCCGGCGCCGCGTGATCGCACCGAGCAGGACGAAGAACAGGCGGCCGCCATCGAGGCCCGGGAACGGGATGATGTTGATGACCCCGAGGTTCACCGACAGCACGCCGATCAGGAGCAGCACGGCAGGTAGACCCTGCGCCGCGACCTGGCCGGTCACGCGGAAGATCTCGATCGGGCCGCCGACCACCGGCGCCCCACCCGACGGCGCGGCGCGCTGCGACAGCAGCTGGCCGGGCAGCGCGACGATCTGTCCGACGACCTCACCGATCAGCTTGGTGGCCTGCCCGAACGCCTGTGGCGGGCCGAGCGACACCGGAACCTGCACCTCCTCGAGCTGGATCCCGAGGGGACCCTCGCCCGGGGGCGGGTCGGCGCGCGGCACGGCCTTGACGGCGAACTGCTTGTCGCCACGCAGAAGGTCGATCGTGAGCTCCTGCCCCTTCGTCGCGGCGCGGGTGGAGATCGTGACCATCGCGCGCGACGTGTGGATCGCGGTGCCATCGACGTCAACGACGACATCGCCCGGCTGCACCCCGGCGACCGCCGCCGGCGAGTTCGGGCGCACGTCGAACACGCGCACGTCACCGGTCGGCGCGGTCGCGCCGCCGACCATGTACGCGGCCGTCAGGATCACGAGCGCGAGCACGAAGTTCATGAACACGCCGGCGGCGAGGACGATCGCCTGCGCCCACCACGGCCTCGACGTGAAGGCCCGCGGGTCTCCCGTGCCCTCCTGCTTGATCGAGAAGTCGTCCTGGCCGAGGATCCTGACGAAGCCGCCGAACGGGATCCAGTTGATCGTGTACTCGATCTCGCCGTGACGGATGCCGGCGAGCCGCGGCGGGAAGCCGAACGCGAACTCCAGGACCTTCATCCCCAACAGTCGGGCTGCGGCGAAGTGACCGAATTCGTGGATCGCGACGATCAGGGTGAACGTCGCGAGGAACACGATGAGCGTACGGACGTCGCTGAAAATGGAGAACATCTAGGCCCGTGCCTCGGCCGGCTGTAGCTCGCGGCGCACGCGCGCGTCGATCGCGATGATCGTCTCGAGGCTCGGTGCCGGTCCGGCGCCGAGACCGAGCTCGGCACCGCGGCGGAGCAGGCTGGGGATCTCGGTGAACTTGATCTCGCCGGCGAGGAACCGCGCGACCGCGACCTCGTCCGCGGCGGAGAGGCCGACCATCGCGCCCTGATCACCGGTCCGAGCGGACGCGAGCACGAGCTCGAAGCACGGGTACCGCTCGGACTCGACGTCACCGAAGTGCAGCGCGCGCGCGGCGGTCCAGTCAAAACGCCGGGCCGGCGACTTCTCGTGATCCCAGAGCAGCGCGTACTGGATCGGGAGGCGCATGTCGGGCTCGGCGATCTGCGCGATGACGCTCCCGTCGACGAGCTCGACCATCGCGTGGATCACGCTCTCGGGATGCAGCACGACGTCGATGCGGTCATAGGGCGTGCCGTAGAGCCAGTGCGCCTCGACGACCTCGTACCCCTTGTTCGTCAGCGTCGCCGAGTCGATCGTCACCTTGGGACCCATCCGCCAGGTCGGGTGGCGCAGCGCTTCGTCGGCGGTGATCGACGCGAACGACCCGAGCGGCCGGTCGCGGAACGGCCCGCCGGACGCCGTGACGGCGATGCGGCGGACGCGCTCCGGCGCGATCCCGTTGAGGCACTGCCAGAGCGCGCAATGCTCGCTGTCCACCGGCCGCAGGCGCTTGCCCGCCCCACCGCTCGCGGCACGGACGAGGTGGCCACCGACGACGAGGACCTCCTTGTTCGCGAGCGCCACGTCCTTGCCGGCCGCAAGCGCCGCGAGGGTCGGCCGGAGGCCGGCGATGCCGGGGGTCGCGACGAGCACGAGATCCACGTCGTCAGCGGTCGCGAGCTCGGTCAGGTCGTCGTCACCCGTCGCGACGCGGGTGACGCCCAGACCGGCCGCCGTCTTCTTGAGCGCCTCGCCGCGCGTACGCGCGGCGAGCGCGGTCACGCGCAGCTTGTCCGGATGCGCCGCGACGACCTCGAGGGCCTGCTGGCCGATCGAACCCGTCGCGCCGAGGATCGCGATGCGTGTCGGCTGGCTCACCTGTCCATCATCCCAGATGCAACGCAAGCGACACGCCTGCGACGAGAACTGCGACCGCAAGGAGCGAATCGATGCGATCGAGCATCCCACCGTGCCCCGGGAACAGTCGACCGGAATCCTTGACGCCAGCCCGACGCTTCACCCAGCTTTCGAGCAGGTCTCCCCCGAACGCGACCGGACCGATCGTCACCGCCGCGATCGCGGCGTCCGGTCTTCCGAGTCCGAATAGCGCGGATATCCCCAGTACGGCGAGGGCGGCCGAGCCGAATCCACCGAACGTGCCCTCCCACGTCTTGCCGGGACTGATGGTCGGCGCGATCTTTCGGTGTCCCGCGAGCGAGCCCACGACATAGGCGCCGACGTCGGCCGCCCAGGTCGCACCGATGGCCAGAAGGAGCCAGACCGGGATCCCCTTCGCGACCGGATGCGCAGCCCGGGTGTCGCCGAGGATGTCCAGGAACAGCAGAGCCGCGATGCCCGCCACGAGCAGGAACAGCAGGAACAACGCCGGTCCGCCTGCGCTCCGAAGCCTCCCCAACTCGACCGCGCCGACGACCGTGATCACCAGCAGAAGCGCGAAGAACACACCGGACGGAGCGAATGCGGCCGCAAGCACGACAGCGGCGTACACGAGACCGGTGATCGTTCTGCGGCGGAGGTCCCTCACCTGCCGAACCGGCGCTCGCGGCCGGCGTACGACGTGAGGGCGGCGTCGAGGTGCTCGACCGCGAAGTCCGGCCACAGCACGTCGGTCGCCCACATCTCCGCGTACGCGACCTCCCAGAGCAGGAAGTTGGATACGCGCAACTCGCCGCCGGTGCGGATGAGCAGGTCGGGGTCGGGATGCTCGGGCGCGTACAGCCGCGCGGCGATCGCGGCCTCGTCGATCTGCTCGGCCGGAATGCCGTCACCGACCAGGCGCTTGACCGCGTCGACGATCTCGGCGCGGCCGCCGTAGTTGAAGGCGATCGTCATCGTGCCGTTCTTGCCGGCGTCCGTCGCACGCGCGGAGTCGTTCATCGCGCGGCGCACGCCGTCGGAGAGCTCGCTGAGCCGGCCGATGATGCGCAGGCGCACGCCGTCCTTCACGAGTGTGGGCGTCTCGCGGCGGATCGTCTCCTCGAGCAGCCGCATGAGCCCGCCGACCTCATCGGGATCGCGCTTCCAGTTCTCGGTCGAAAAGCTATAGAGGGTCACGAACTCGACGCCGCGGTCTCGCGCTGCCTTCACCGTGCGGCGGATGGTCTCCACGCCCTGGCGATGTCCGGCGATGACGGGCAGGTGGCGGTCGCGCGCCCAGCGGCGGTTGCCGTCCATGACGATCGCGATGTGCCGAGGGACGGCGTTATTGGAGGTCACTGGCTATACCGCCAGGATCTCCTTCTCTTTGGCGGTGCCGATCTCGTCGGCCGCCGCGATGTACGCATCGGTCAGCTTCTGGAGCTGTTGCTCGAGGCGCTTCTCGTCGTCGGCGGAGATGCCCGCGCCCTTCGACTTCGTGCGGAGCTCGTCCTGCGCGTGACGGCGGAGCGAGCGGACCTCGATCCGGCCCTCCTCCACTTTCTTGTGCAGCTGCTTCACCAGGTCCTTGCGCCGCTCCTCGGTGAGCGCCGGGATCTGGAGCCGGATGAGCGCGCCGTCGCTGTTCGGCGTGAGGCCGAGGTCGCTGTTGATGATCGCCTTCTCGATGGCCTTCAGCAGGCTCTTGTCCCACGGCTGGATGACGATGAGCCGCGGTTCGGGAGCGCTGATCTGGCCGAGCTGGATGAGCGGCGTCGGTGTGCCGTACGCGTCGATCTCGAGGCCTTCGACGAGCGACGGGCTGGCGCGTCCGGTGCGGACCGACTGCGCCTCCTTGCGGATGGCCTCGATCGCCTTCTTCATCTTCGCCTCGGTCTGCTGGAGGACCTCTTCGAGCGCCATCTTCTACCCCGCGTGCACGAGCGTGCCGACGTGTTCGCCGCGCACGGCCCGCAGCATCGCATCCTTCTCATCGACATTGAACACGATGATCGGCATCTTTCGGTCCTCGGCGAGCGCCGCGGCCGTGGCGTCCATGACACCGAGCCGTTTCTCGAGGAGGTCGCGGTACATGAGATCGTCGTACTTTGTGGCGTCCTTGTTCGTGCGCGGGTCGCTCGAGTACACCCCGTCGACCTTGTTCTTCCCCATGAGGATGACCTCGGCGTCGATCTCCGCGGACCGCAGCGCGGCGGCGGTGTCGCTGGTGAAGAACGGGTTGCCGGTGCCGGCGGCGAAGATCACGACGCGGTTCTTCTCGAGGTGGCTGATCGCCTTCAGACGGATGTATGGCTCGGCGACCTCGTTGACCGCGAGCGCGGTCTGCACCCGCGTCGGCACGCCGACGGCCTCGAGCTGCGACCGGAGCGCGAGCGCGTTGATGACCATCGCCAGCATGCCCATGTAGTCGGCCGTCGCGCGCTCGATGCCGTGCTCGGCCACCGCGGCGCCGCGCATGAAGTTGCCGCCGCCGACGACGATGCCGATCTGGACGCCGAGCTCGTGGACCTTGCGGATCTCCTGAGCGAGATAGCCGACGTACTTGGGCGAGATGCCGAAGGGCTGATCGCCGAGCAGCGCCTCACCCGAGAGCTTCAGGAGCACGCGGTGGTACTTGGGGGTGTCGGCGGTCACGCGCCCTCGCCGAGCTGGAAACGGGCGATGCGGCGGACATGGATGTTCTCGCCGGTCGAGGCGGCGAGCGCCGTGACAAGGTCGCCGATCGTCTTCGACTGGTCCTTGATGTACGGCTGGTGCATGAGGACGGCCGCGGCCTTCGCGGTCTTCTCGTCGCCATGCTCCGCGAGGAGCGCCTTGATCTCGTCGTCCTTCAGCAGCTCCCAGGCGACGTGCTTGGGCTGCATCGCAGCGACCTGCATCGCGATCGCGCGCGCGAGGTCGCGGAACTCCGGGTTGCGCGCAACGAAGTCGGTCTCGCTGGAGAGCTCGACGAGGGCGCCGATGCGGCCACCCGAGTGGATGTACGCCTCGATGATCCCTTCCTTGGCCTCGCGGTCACCGCGCTTCGCGGCACTCGCCAGACCCTTCTCCTTGAGGATCGCCTTCGCCTTCTCGAAGTCGCCGTTCGCGGCCTCGAGCGCCTTCTTGCTGTCCATCACGCCCGCGTTCGTCTCCGCGCGGAGGCGCTGGACGTCCGATGCGGTTGCCATGACTACTTCTCCTCTGTGGTGCCTGACGCGTCCGCCGCCGGTGCGGCGATCGCTTCATCGCCGGCAGGTGCGGTCTCACCGGCCTCGGCGGCCGGCTCCTCCTCATACCCGCCGATCGGGTACTCGTCCTCTTCCGGCTCGTAGACGCGTGGGGTGCGCTTCGCGCGCGGCAGCCCGACCTCGCCGTCTGCGGCATCCGCCGGGGCCGGCGCGTAGCCCATGTCTTCCGGGGTCGCCTCCTTCGACGAGGCGTCGAGCTGGGTGCGGCCTTCGATGACCGCGTCGGCCATCTTCTGGCAAATGAGCTTGACGGCGCGGATGGCGTCGTCGTTCGCCGGAATGATCACATCGATGAGGTCAGGGTCGCAGTTCGTGTCGACCATCGCAACGATCGGGATCTCGAGGCGGCGCGCCTCTTCCACCGCGATGTGCTCGCGGTGCGGGTCGACGACGAAGAGCGCACTCGGCGGACGGCGCAGCTCGCGCACGCCCTGGAAGTACCGGTCGAGGTGCTGGAGCTCGTCCTCGAGGCGCTGCGCGTCCTTCTTCGGCATGGTGAGGAAGTCGCCGCGCTCCTTGCGCTCGATGAGCTCGTTGAGCTTCTGGATCCGCTTCTGGATGGTGACGAAGTTGGTCAGGAAGCCGCCGAGCCAACGCTGGTTGACGTAGTGCATGCCGGCGCGCTTGGCCTCTTCGGCGATGGACTCCTGGGCCTGCTTCTTCGTGCCGACGAAGAGGACCTGGCCGCCATCCGCCGAGAGCTCGCGCACGAAGGCGTAGGCCTCCTCGACGCGGACGAGGGTCTGCTGCAGATCGATGATGTGGATCCCGTTGCGCTCCATGAAGATGAAGCGCTTCATCTTCGGATTCCAACGGCGAGCCTGGTGTCCGAAGTGGACGCCCGACTCCAAGAGCTGCTTCATGGTGACGACAGCCAACGCGGTTCTCCCTTTGATGCCTCCGCCCCACGGCCACGCCGCACCCGGAGGGGCGACGCAGGGATCTCATGAAGCGTGCGAAGTATCGGGAATGACCCCGATCCGTGGATGAGTGTACCAAGAACGGACACGCTCGGCGCGGGTGTATGGGCGCGATCGGGGAGGACCGGCTCGGATCAGAGGATCCGCGCGCGGAGCCACGCGCTGGAATAGTCGATCGCGAGGGTCATCGCGACCGCGACGATGAGCGCCGTGCCGGTGGCCCGATACATGAACTGCTGGATGAACTCGAGGATGATGAATCCCATCCCGCCGGCTCCGATGAATCCGAGGACGAACGCGGAATGCGTGTTCACCTCGAACCCGTACAACGTGTGCGCGACGAAGAACGGGAACACCTGGGGGACGACGCCGAAGCGCACGATGTGGGCCGGCGTGCCGCCCGCAGCGGTGACCGCCTCGATCTGCCCCCAGTCGATCGACTCGATCGCTTCCGAGTAGAGCTTGGCCAGGAGTCCGACGGTGAAGGCACTGATCGCCAGCACGCCGGCGAACGGGCCCGGACCTGCGGCGACGAGGAACAGCAGACCCCACAGCAGCGTGGGTACCGTGCGGACCACGCTGAGGGCGGCGCGCACCGCGTAGTACACCCCGGTGGTCGGGAGGCTTCGGCGCATGAGGTTGCGCGCCATCACGAAGCTCACCGGGATCGCGAGCACCGCGCCGATGAGCGTGCCGAGCACCGCGATCTCGATGGTCTCGCGCACGTACTTGCCGAGCATCGGCAGGACCTCGAGGTCCGGGTTGAACACGCCGGATCCGATGCGCAACATGTTCGGCGCGTAGTCGAGGAACTTCGGCACGTCGACCTCGGTGTCAATGCCAAGCTGGCGCACCGCCACGATCGCGATCACGACCCCGAGCGTGGTGCCGATCGCCCGCAGCGGGCGGCCGGGCTCAGCTGTCGGTGCGGTAGATACGGCCATAGACCTCCTCATCGAGTCCACCGGGGGCACCGTCGTAGACGATGCGTCCGTCGCGGAACGCGACAACCCGATCGGCGAACCGCTGCGCGAGGTCAAGCTGATGCAACGCGGTGATCGTCGTGATGCCGTCGCGCTGGTTGATCTCCCGCAGGTGGCTCAGCACGGTGAGGCTCGTTTCGGGATCGAGGCTCGCGACCGGCTCGTCCGCCAGCATGAGCCGCGGCTGCTGCGCCAGGGCCCGAGCGATCGCGACCCGCTGTTGCTGCCCTCCTGAAAGGCGGTCGGCGCGCGATCCGGCCCGGTCGGCCAGCCCGACCCGCTCGAGCGCGGCGCGGCAGATCTGACGGTCTTCGGCGGTGAACCGCGGCCACACCGCGCCGAGGCCTCCGTGGTAGCCGAGCCGGCCGACCAGAACGTTGCCGAGCACGCTCATCCGGCGTACGAGATTGAACTGCTGGAAGACCATGCCGGTCTCGCGGCGGACACGGCGCAGCTCGCCGCCGCGAGCACCGACGACCTGCCGCCCGCCCACGAGGATGCTGCCGCCCGTCGGGCGAACGAGATGGTCGAGCGACCGCAAGAACGACGACTTCCCCGCCCCGGACAGCCCGACAGCGGCGACGAACGAACCTTCCGCGATGTCGATATCGATGCCGCGCAGGGCCTCCGTACCGCCTGGGTAGACGACCCGGAGGCCCCGCACCTCCACGAACGCGCGGGTCACGCGCGCTGGATCACTTCGAGGTCGGTGAGGGCGACGCGAAGAATGCCGGGTTGACGCTCTTCACGACGTCGCGAAGCCCGTCGTAATCCGCATCGGTCGCCTCGACGAGCGCGTCGATGGTGAACAGGTCCTTCAGCCAGACCTTGCCCTGCGCGTCGGAGCTGAGCTTCAGCATGGCGGCCCGGAGCTTGTCCACGCTCGTCTTGTTGAGATCCTTGCGGACGAATTGCGGGTCGGCCGGGATGAGCGGGCTGGTCCAGATGATCCGGGTGGCCGTCAGCACGTCCGGGAATACGCCGACGACTTCTTTGTTCGTGCGAGCGTCGTCGTAGAAGGCGCCGGCATCGACCTGGCCCTGGTAGACGGCGATCGCGATCGCGCTCTGGTTGCTGATCTTCGTCGCCTTGAGGTCGCTGTCCGGATTGAGACCCTCTTTCAGCATCGCAGCCTTCGGATAGAGATTGCTCGAGGCCGAGAGGGTGTCGCCGAAGGCGAACGATTTGCCCTTGAGGTCCTTGAGACCCTGGATCGAGCTGCTGGACTTCACGACGACGAAGGCCTTGTAGCCCTTCACGCCGTTGCGGACTGAAGCGGTGATCGGGTACGCGCCGTTCTGGTTGTGGGTGGTCACGTAGTCCAACGGTCCGCCCCAGCCGATGTCGATCAGCTTCGACGTCATGCCCTCGGCGACCGCCGCGTAGCTCGTGAGCGTCTTCGACGTGACCTTGTAGCCGGTCTCCTTGCTGAGGTACTGAGCGATCGCGTCGGCGCTCGCCTGGATCTGGTTGACATCGCGAGAGGGCACGAAGCCCATGACGATGTCGGTCTTCTCCGACTCGGCGGCGGGCGCGGCCGCGCCGCCGCAGGCCGCGAGCAGCATTGAAATCAGGGCGCAGCACAATAGGGATCGACGGACGATGAACAGTGAACGCACGCTGTCCTCCACATCGACCCGCCTGGGCGGGTCGCCCGGACTATACGGTCGGAGCGCCACATGAGCCGGGAAGGTCGTGCCGAACGCGGGCGGAAAACAAAGAGCCCGGGCCGAAGCCCGGGCTCTGTCGTTCGTCGAACGTCGACTAGGTGAGGTTGTTGCCGATGTTGCTGAAAATGTTCTGCAGCTGACCGCGGAGGAAGATCATGGCGACGATGACCGCGATGGCGATAACAGCAATGATGAGGGCGTACTCGACCAGTCCCTGGCCTTCGTCGTCACGGAAGAATGCAAGCACCGTTAGCTCCTTTCATCCCGAGTGGGCGGGGCAGACATGTGCTGCCTTGCCCAAAGTTTAGTAACGCCGAACGATCAGGCAAGACCCGTTCGGGTACCGGGACCTTTGGCTGGCACCCCCTGGACACGCGACGGCCGGGTTCCACCTAGCGGAAATCGGGGTGACCCCGCGACCCGATCTCACTCCGGAGCTCCTCCAGAGGGCTCGCCGGCCGCGCCGGACGAAGGGCCGACACGTCATCCAGGGTCTCGGCGATCGCGTCCCGCAGCTCGGGCAGGGTGCAGCCGAAGAGCTCACCCGACGTTTCGAACTCGGCACGGAGGCGCAGGAAGCCGAACTGGTTGTGCCGCGACACGTCGATCCCCGCGCACAGCTCCTCGAGCAGGAGGAAGAGCCGCGAGCGGGTCTCCACCGGCACCGTGTCGAGCCAGGCGCGGACGAGGCGTGCGGACCCGGGCTCCACGGGGGAAATCTAGCCGCGGGCGCAATGTTCCGCGACGATGAGGCCGATGCCGTCGCTCGGGATCCGGTGGACCCGCACCGCCGGGAGCGACGCGAGGAACGTCGGCCCGTAGTCCTGGAGGATCACGCGACGGTCGAGCAGGACGACCGCGCCGCGGTCGGTCTTCGTCCGGATGAGCCGCCCGTAGCCCTGGCGGAGGCGCAGCGCGGCGAGCGGTAGCTGGTACTCGCGGAACGGGTCGTCGTAGCGCTCCGACCGTCCCTGGATGAGCGGGTCGTCGGGCACCGGGAACGGCAGCTTCGCGATGATCACGCAGCGCAGCTGGTCGCCGGGCAGATCGACGCCCTCCCAGAACGACTGGGTGCCGAGCAGGACGGAGCCGCCCGCGGCGAACCGCTCAAGGATCGCGCGCCGCGACCCGTCGATGCCCTGGGTCAGGACGGCGATCCCATATTCCTCGAGGCCGGCGAGCTGCGCCCCCACCTCGCGCATCGCGTTGTGCGACGTGAACAGGACGAGCGTCTTTCCGTTCAGGGCGCGTGCGACGTCACCGATGATCATCGCCGCCTCGAGCGGGAACTGGTCGTCGTGCGGGAGCGGGATGTCCGACGGCACGATGAGGACCGACTGGTTCGCATGGTCGAACGGGGATCCGACACGAAGCGTACCGGCGAGATCCGACACGCCGAGCCGGTCCATCGTGAACGTCATCGTCCCGGCGACACCGAGCGTGGCCGAGGTGAGGATCACCGAACGGTGCGTGTCCACGAGCGTCCTGCGGATCGCGCCGCCGACGTGCGCGGGTGCGACGTACAGACCGATGCCGTCGTTGTCGCGCGTGAGCCAGGCGATCTCGCCTTGCTTCGGCTGGTGGATGCCGTGCTCGATCGCACCCTGCTCGCCGATGAGCTCCTTCATCGCGCTCTCGTGCTCGCTGAGCTCGTCCTCGTCGCCGCCCCGCGTCGACAGCCGGTCGCCCGCCGCGCGGATGCCAGTGAAGATGTCGGAGAGACGCTCGGCTGCGAGCTCGATCGGAAGCCACCGGCCATCGCTCGCGCGGAATCCGCTGGTGATGCGGAAACGGTCGGTCCCCTCCGGTAGCAACGTGCCGAGCGCGGCGAAGGTCTCATCAGCCACCACGCCGGCGCGGACGACCTCCGCGCGGAGCGTCTGGGCGGCGTCCACGCGCGCCGGGTCGTCGGACCTGAGCGCACTGACGGCAAGCGGGGAGTGCGCAATGCGATCGAGATCGCGACGCGTCCGCCACGTCTCGAGCTTGAACCCGAACGCGTCCGATGCGACATCCTCGAGGTGATGCGCCTCGTCCACGACGACGTGCTCCGCCTCGGGCAGGAGGTTGCCGCCGCCGCGCGCGTCGTGGAGCAGCAGCGCGTGGTTCACGACGACGATGCCGGCCGCGGCCGCGGCGCTTCGCGCGCGCTCGAGGTAGCAGCCCCCGCGGGTCGCGGCACAACGGCGCGTCGTGCAGGTCTCGTCATCCGCCGACACGCGCGACCAGAGACCGCTCTCGCCGCCGAGCAGGTTCAGCTCGGAGCGGTCGCCGCTCGTCGTCGTCGTGCGCCAGATGAGCGTCTTCAGCGCAAGACGCGCCTCCTCGCGGGTCGAGACCTGGGTGCGGAACTGCTGCCACCGCCGCGGGCACAGGTAGTTGGACCGGCCCTTGAGCACCGCGACCGGGACGTCCGTGCCGAGCGCCGCCTGCAGCGCCGGCAGATCCTTCCGCACGAGCTGGTCCTGGAGCGGCAGCGTGTGGGTGCTGACGATGACCCGCTCGCCAGCGAGCGCGCGGCCGATCGCCGGGAGGCTGTAGGCGACGGACTTCCCCACTCCGGTGCCGGCCTCCGCGACGAGCACCCCGCCGGTCGCGAAGGTGCGCTCGATCTCGATCGCCAGCTGTCGCTGCTCCGGACGATCTTCAAAGCCAGGGATCGCCTTCGCAAGCGGTCCATCGACGGCGAGCGCGCTCGCAGCATCGATCACCGGCCGAACACCGACCAGGGTCCGTTGCCGTCGCGGCGCACCTCCAGCGACGGCGAAGCCATCCCACGCATGTTTGATCGAACCTGCGAGCGCGTCCTCGAAGAACCGGACCGCGGCCGGCCCGAGCACCTCGGCGTAGCTGCGGGCCTCGTCGAGGATCGGCGCGGGCAGCGAGCGGACATGCGCGGCGAGACCGGCGAGGACCGCCGCGCAGGTCAGCGCGTCGTCGAGCGCGCGGTGCGCGGCGTCGGGCACGATGCCGGCATCCGCCGCGAGGCGCTGGAGCGCGTACGACGGCGCGGTCGGCAGGAGCATCGACGCGAGGTCGGCGGTGTCGAGGCGCCGGGCGCCGGGCGCGAAGCCGTTCTGCTCGAGGAAGGCGAGGTCGAAGCCGACGTTATGGCCGACGAACGTCGCGTCGCCGGCGAACGCCGCGAAGCGCGCGACCGCGTCGGCCGCGCCCGGCGCTCCGATGAGGTCCTGATCCCGGATGCCCGTGAGGCGCGTGATCACCGAGCCGATGTCGCGACCCGGATCGACGAATGTGCTGAAGCGCTCGCCCGGCTCGGCGCCGTCGGGCGTCAGGCGAACGCGTACCGCGCCGATCTCGATGATCCGATCCGTCTCCGGATCGAATCCCGTCGTCTCCAGGTCGACCGCGATGAGCTCTTGCAGGGGCTCGCCGATCTAGGCCGCCCCACCTGTGGTGGAGCGGCGCGCTGTTACGGGTATATGCCTCGCGTGAGCGTCGCCTCGGCCACGCGCGCGACCGCGACCATGTACGCGGCCGTCCGCATGTTGACCTTGTGCTTGATCGACATCTGCAGGACGTCGTTGAACGACTTGACCATGACCTCCTTGAGGCGGGCGTTGATCGTCGCCTCGCGCCAGAACAGGTTCTGGAGATCCTGGACCCACTCGAAGTACGAGACCGTCACACCGCCGGCGTTGCAGAGGATGTCGGGGATGAGGAACACGCCCTTGTCGTAGAGGATCCGGTCGGCTTCGGGGCTCGTGGGACCGTTCGCGGCCTCCGCAACGATCTTGGCCTTGATCTTCGGCGCGTTGTGCTCGCCGATCTGGTTCTCGATGGCCGCCGGAATGAGGATGTCGCAGTCGAGCTCGAGGAGCTCCGCGTTGGTCACCTTCTCGGCGCTGGGGAACCCCATGACGCTGCCGGTCTCGCGCTTGTAGGCGTCGACCTTGTTCGGGTCGATGCCCGTCGGGTTGTGGATGCCGCCCTGGGTGTCCGAGAGGCCGACGATGACCGCGCCCAGCTCGTGCATGAGCTTCGCCGAGAAAGAGCCCGCGTTGCCGAAGCCCTGCACGACGACGCGCGCACCCTCAAGGTCCATGCCGAGGTGCTTTGCCGACTCGATGACCGTGTACACGGCGCCCCGGGCGGTCGCCTCGTTGCGGCCCTCGCTCCCGCCGATCGAGAGTGGCTTGCCGGTCACGACCGCGGGCACGGTGTGGCCCGCGTGCATCGAGTACGTGTCCATGATCCAGGCCATCGTCTGTGCATTGGTGTTCACGTCGGGCGCCGGGATGTCGCGGTCCGGTCCGATCAGGAGCGCGATCTCCGTCGTGTACCGGCGCGTCAGCGTCTCGAGCTGCTGCTGGGTCATGTGCTTGGGATCGCAGATGACCGCGCCCTTCGCGCCGCCGTAGGGGATGCCGACCACGGCGCACTTCCACGTCATCCACATCGCAAGGGCCTTGACCTCGCCGATCGTGGCACTCGGGTGATAGCGGATACCGCCCTTCCCGGGGCCGCGCGAGGTGTTGTGCTGGACGCGGTAGCCGGTGAAGACCTTCACCGCGCCGTCATTCATGCGGACGGGGAAATGGACCGTCAGCTCGCGCTGGCACTCCCGGAGGATGCCTCGCATGTTCGGGTCGAGGTGGAGCTTGTCGGCGGCGGTGTCGAACTGCTCGATGGCGACCTCCCAGGGGTCGCGCTGGGTGTGATCGATGGTGGCTGCGGACGTCATGCGGTGAGTCTCCCGATCTCTCTTATTTCATCTTGGGCGGATTGAGCTTGTCGATGACCAGCCACGCCGGGCTGGTCTGTCCTGGCGAGTATGTGCTGTTCCAGTCCTTGAGGACCACGCGTGTGAAGCCCAGTCCGGCGAGCGTATCGCGCCACGAACGAAGGCCGCGCGTCACGTACGCCGTGAGCCGGACGTTCACGCTCGGCACGATGAGACTTTCGAGGTGTCGCTTGCGCTCGAGCAGCGGGACCTCCAGCAGCGACTCCCCGTCGACCTCGAGCAGATCGAAGGCGCTGAAGATCTTCCGGGACTGCTGGGTCCGGACATACGCGTTGCCGTCCGGGTCGACCTCGAGATCGCGGTCGTCCGCCCAGTCCTCGACGAGCACGCCATCGATGATCGCCGAGGTGCAGCGCGCTTCAGCGCGAATGGCGTCGTACAGCTCGCGCGGGCCATCGACCGGGCCGCTGTAACCCTGGAATGGCGGCCCGTCGTGCCCGATCCGGACCAACACGCGCT
>JBBRQB010000036.1:0-25400 GCA_038227105.1 Candidatus Limnocylindria bacterium
CGATCGCGGCCGCGTTGCCACGCGGGTACGGCTCGATCACGACGTGGTCCGTGCGCAGCTCCGGGAGCTGCTCGTGAATGAGCGCACGGTGCTCCGGCGGCGCGACGACGAAGATGCGTTCGCTTGGGATGACCTCAGCGATGCGGTCGACCGTGTCCTGGAGCATCGTGCGCTCGCCGATGAGCTCGAGGAACTGCTTCGGCTTCTTCCGCCGCGACCGGGGCCAGAGCCGAGTCCCGGCGCCGCCGGAAAGGATGAGCGCGTAGAGCCTTGGCACGCCGCTAAAGGCCGAAGTAGTCGAGCTTCATCGCCGCGCGGACCTCGTGCAGCGTGCGCCGCGCTTCTTCGCGCGCCCGCGCGCTCCCGGCATGAATGATCTCGTCGATCTTCTTCGGCTCCACCGCATAGCGCGCCCGGCGCTCGCGGATCGGCCCGAGAAACTGCTCGAGCGCCGCGACGAGCGTGCGCTTCACCTCGATGTCGCCGACCTTCCCCGCGCGGGAGCGCTCCTTGAGGTCGTCGACCTCGGCCTTGTCCGGATTGAACGCGTCGTGCAGGGCGAACACCGGGTTGCCTTCGACCGTACCGGGATCGGTCGCCTTGATCCGTGTCGGATCCGTGAACATGCCCATGACCTTTTTCGTGACCGTTTCCGTGTCATCGGTCAGGAAGATCGCGTTGCCGAGGCTCTTCCCCATCTTCCCGGCGCCGTCGATCCCTGGAAGCATGCCCATCTCCGGGATCAGCGCATCAGGCACCGGGAACACCGGTCGGAACAGGTCGTTGAACTTGCGCGCGATCTCGCGTGTGAGCTCGACGTGGGATTCCTGGTCCCGACCGACGGGGACGAGGTCGCCCTTGACCATCAGGATGTCGGCGGCCTGCAGGATCGGATAACCCAACAGGCCGTACGTCGGCTCTTTCAGGCTGTGATTCCGCATCTGGTCCTTGAGCGTCGGGATCCGCTCCGCCCGAGGCACCGTCACGAGCATCGAGAAGTACAGGAAGAGCTCGGTCACTTCCGGGATCAGCGATTGGAGGTAGATCGTGGTCTTGTCCGGGTCGATGCCCACCGCGAGGTAATCGATCACGAGCTCGCGGATATTGCGGCCGATCTCTTCGAGATCGCTGATCCGGGTCGTCAGCATGTGGTAGTCGGCGATGAGGAAGAAGCTTTCGTACTCGTCCTGCAGCCGGACGCGGTTGGCCAGCGTCCCGTAGTAGTTGCCGAGATGGAAGCTCTTCGCCGTCGGGCGATCGCCCGTGAGGATGCGCTTCCGCGTCTTCTTGATCGCGGTCGCGGACGCGGGCGCGGTCGTTTCAATGGTCATCGGAAGGGTCAGTCTAGCCGGAGGTCCGCCGCGATCCGATCCGCGATGAGACCACCGACCTCGTTGTGCTTCCCGACGAAGAAGTGGTCCACACCCAGGACCTGCGCGACGATCGCGCGCGGGTACGCCGCGCGAAGCTCGTCAGCCGTGCCGAACTGGTCGTGCTCGGCCGCAACGATGAAGGTGCCGTCCGGCACCGGAGGCAGCTCCTGCCGCTGGAACGCGACCGACCGGAGCGGCACGCCGGCGAGCGCGACCGCGTCCGCGCGACCACCGCTCGCCAGCCAGCGGAGCGTCGTCACCGCCCCGAAGCTGAAGCCGGACAGTGCGAGCGGCAGGCCCGGTGCGATGGACCGCGCCTCAGTGATGGCGAGCGCCAGGTCCTCCGTCTCGGCGATGCCGCCGGTCCACGTACCGGCGCTCCCGCCGACGCCGCGGAAGTTGAACCGCAGTGCGTAGAGGTCCTTCGCGGCGATCGCTCGCGCGATCGCGGCGACCAGCGGATTCCGCATGGTCCCGCCGTGGGTCGGTAACGGGTGGCTGACGACGGCGATACCCCTGGGGGCTTCGTCCGGGATCCGGAGCGTCGCCTCGAGGCGTTCGGCGATCCGCCGCGGCTCTTCTCTCACGCGGCACTCACTCTCAAGAGGGAGGAGTGTCGCACCTCCACTGTCACAATGGTGCGTGGTGAGCGGGATCCGCGGTATCGCGCGCGTGGCGCTGCTCGGCGTTCTCCTGAGCGGCTGCGCTGCCGCGGCCGCACCCGGCCGACCGAGCGACGCCCCGACGGTCGGTGCACCGACGCTCACCGACACGGTCATCCAGTCCAACCTCTCCGTGCCGTGGGATCTCGCGTTCGCGCCGGATGGCCGGCTCTTCGTCACCGAACGGATGGGGACCATCCTCATGTTCGAGAGCGGGAAGCCCAACGCGAAGAGGCTGGGCTCGCTGCGGATCGACGTGCACTCGATGGGCGAGGCGGGGCTCATGGGTATCACCCTGGATCCGGGCTTCGCGACGAACGGCTTCCTCTATGTCTGCGCATCCAGGATGGACACCGGCGAATGGCGCAATGAGATCCTGCGATACAAGGCGGCGGCCGACACGATCGCGTTCGACGGCTATGTGATCCGGAATGGGATCCGCGCGGCCTCGATCCACGACGGCTGCCGCCTGACATTCGGCACCGACGGCAAGCTCTGGGCGACGATGGGCGAGAACGGCAGTGGCAAGCTCGCGCAGGATCCCAACGGCCTCAACGGCAAGGTCCTCCGCCTGAATACCGACGGCTCGGTCCCGGACGACAACCCGATCCTCCCGGGCGCCGCCGCTCGGACGTTCGCGTACTCGATGGGGCATCGCAATCCGCAGGGTCTCGCCATCCAGCCGGGCACGAACGTGGTCTACGAGGTCGAGCACGGCGCCACGACCAACGACGAGATCAACATTTTGGCGCCGGGGAAGAACTACGGCTGGCCCGACCAGGAAGGGACCGGCGGCGGCGCCCGCGGCTTCACCGATCCCATCTGGACGACGGGCACGGTGACCTATGCGACCAGCGGAGCGGCCTTTGTGTCGGGTGCGAAGTGGGGCTCCTGGTCGGGCTCGCTCTTCATCGCGACGCTCAAAGAGCAGGACCTCCGCCGCTTCGAGGTCAATGGCACGACCGTCGTCCCGAAGGAGGTTCTCTACGATCAGAAGTACGGCCGCCTCCGGTCCGTCGTCCTCGGCCCCGATGGGGCGCTATACGTGACGACGAGCAACGGCTCCGGTGACCGCATCGTCCGCATCGGACCGCAGTAGCCCCGATGGTCGAGACGGTGGCCGCGCGGGGCGAGGCGGTGCAGGCGCAGGCCGCCTACCGGAAGCGGGTGCGGTCGGCGAGCGTCGCGATCGTGTTCGGGCTGGCGGGGATCCTCGCGGTCAGCGCCATCCTTCCCACCACGCACCCGGTGGACCGCGCCGGTCTTCTGTTCAGCTCCGGCCTCGTGATCGTGACCGGGCTCGTCTGGTTCCTGGTCATCAGCCGTGAGGTCTTCGGTCGCCGCCGCATGCTCGTCGCGTGCACGATCGCCCAGGGCGTGATGACGATCATGCTCGGGCTGACCGGCGGCGCGCCCTCGGTGTTCTTCGCGTACTACCTCCTCCCGGTCCTGGTCATGATCCTGTCGGGCAGCATCCGGCACACCCTCGTGGTCGGGACGCTCGCGGCGACCGGCCTGGTCGGGCTCGTGCTGGCTGATCCGGCCCGCGGCGATGCGCTCCGCGACCTGACGGTCACGCGCCTGTTCGAGCTGGGCACGATCACGTTCCTCGCGATGGCGACCGCGCGGGCGACCGGCGTAACTCGCCGGGCGCTCGCGGAGCGCACCGAGACCCTCGCGACCGAGCGCGAGGAGGCGTTCCAGATGGCCGTGACCGACGAGCTGACCGGCCTCTACAACCGCTATTACATGCGCGAGGAGCTGCGGCGCATGACCGCGCACGCGACCCGCCGCGACGGCTCGTTCGCGATCATCTCGCTCGACGTCGACGGCCTGAAGTCGATCAACGACTCCCAGGGGCACCCGGCAGGCGATGCAGTTCTGCGCGGCATCGCCGACGGGCTTCGCGCGGTCCTGCGCACGGAAGACGTCCCCGTGCGGACCGGCGGCGATGAGTTCGTGGTGCTGCTGCCCGAGGCGGACCGCACCGAGGCGGTGAAGGTCGCGTACCGGATCCGCCAGCGCGTGGCGGCCCTCGGCACGGGGATCAGCACGGGCATCGCGGTCTGGCGTCGCGGCATGGATCCCGACGACGCGCTCCGCGAGGCGGACCAGGAGCTCTATCGCGCGAAGGCGAGCCGCACCAACACCGACGTCTAGCGACACCGGCCGTAGCGGCCATCGCCGCGATCCGCGACCGCCCCTGACAGCACGAGGCTGACGAGCCGGGCACGGAGCGCTCCCTGTTCGATACGCGTCTGCCGCGCGAGCTCGTCGATGTCGAGCGGCCCGGCGGCGAGCACGTCGAGCACCACATCACCGGAGGCAACGACGTTCGGTGCCGTGACGCCGATGGCCTCGCCCACCGCATCCGGACCGAGGCACGCACGCGCGGCGCCGGAGGCGATCAGCGCGTTGGTCCCTTCTGAGCACCGGCCGCCCACGGGTCCGGGGACCGCGAAGAGCGGTCGCCCGAGACGCACGGCGTCGGCCGCGGTGATGAGGGCGCCGGATCCGACCGGCGCCTCCACCACGACGACCGCGCGGCCGAGCGCCGCGATCGTCGCGTTCCGTTTCGCGAACATCCAGCCCTGCGCCGGCACGACCGGCGCATATGCCGACACGAGCGCGCCGCGCTCACGCAGACGCGCAGCCAGCCTGCGCCGGCGGCCGCCCGAATTCGCGAGGAACGACGTGATGCCCTCACCGAGGACCGCGACGCTCGATCCGCCGGCGTCGATCGCGCTCGCGTGCGCGGCGCAGTCGATGCCCGGCGCCAGACCGGACACGACCACCGCACCGGCGGACGCGAGCGCGGCGGCGAGCTCGCGGGCCATCCGTTCGCCATACGGGCTCATGCGGCGCGTCCCCACGATGGCGACGCTCGGCCGGTCGAAGACAGCCGTGTCGCCGTCGACCCACAGCGGGTCGGGTCCGGGTCCCGGCTCGCGCAGCGCCGCGGGATACGCATCGTCGGACGGGTGGAGCGCGATCATGGCAGCGCCCGCAACAGGAGGGCGGTCGCCACGTGATCGGCTCCGATGGCATCGCGGCACTCGAGATCCGCGGCCGTCCGCGCGACGCGCAGCAACCGGTGGTAGCCACGCGCGGACAGCCGGCGCATGCGCATGGCGTCGCTGAGCAGCGCATCGGCCGCGGCATCGAGCGGGCAGTGCATGCGCACGCCGGCGACCGTGAGCTCCGCATTCGTGCGGTAGCCGCGCGCTGCCATCCGGGCGCGCGCGGCGCACACCCGCTCGCGCACCGCGGCGGAGGGCTCGCGGCGCTCGTCCGCGCGCAGGCGCTCGTACGGGACACGCGGAACGTGGACCCGGAGATCGATGCGATCGAGGAGCGGTCCGGAGATGCGCGCGCGGTAGCGGTCGACGGCATCGGGGAGACACGTGCACTCCGCACCCGGATCGCCGCTGTGACCGCACGGGCACGGATTCATCGCGGCGACGAGGACGAAACGCGCCGGGTAGGTAGCCGCTCCGCCGGCGCGTGAGATCGTGACCGCTCCTTCTTCGAGCGGCTCACGGAGCGTGTCGAGCACGGAGCCATGGAACTCGCCGAGCTCGTCGAGGAACAGGGCACCGGCATGCGCAAGCGAGACCTCGCCCGGCCGCGGTGGCGTGCCTCCGCCCACGAGCGCGAGACGCGAGGCCGTGTGATGCGGAGCGCGGAACGGACGACTGACCAGGAGCGGCCGCTCGGGGTCGATGAGTCCCGCGACGCTGTGGACCGCGCTCGCCTCGATCGCTTCATCGGGGTCGAGCGGCGGCAGGATCGAGGGTAGTGCGCGCGCGAGCAGCGTCTTGCCCGTTCCCGGCGGACCGACGAACAGGATGTTGTGTCCGCCGGCCGCCGCGATCTCGAGCGCGCGCTTCGGCGTCTCCTGCCCGACGACGTCAGCGAGATCGACCGGCCAGGCGGGCGGGCGACCAGGCGGCGGTGGCAGAACGGGAGCGATCCGCGAAGACCCATCGAGGTGATCGACGGCCGCGCGGAGCGATGCGAGCGGGATCGCCTCCGCGCCAAGGGCCGCCGCCTCACCGGCGTTCTCCGCCGCGACATACGCGCGCGTGATGCCGGCCGCGAGCGCGCGACGGACCCGTGGCATCGCGCCGCGCACCGGCCGGACCGCGCCATCGAGCGCGAGCTCGCCAAGGCACAGGCCGTCGGGATCCGCCCGCAGCTGGCCCGTCGCGCGGAGGATCGCGAGGGCGATCGCGAGATCGAACCCCGCGCCCTCCTTCTTTCGCTCGGCAGGCGCGAGATTCACGGTGACCCGGCGCAGCGGGAACTCGAAGCCGGCGTTGCGGATGGCGGCGCGGACCCGCTCCCGTGCCTCCTGGACCGCGGTGTCCGGCAGGCCGACGATCGCGAGATGCGGGAGGCCGTTCGCGACATCGACCTCGACCGTGACGAGCGCGGTCTCGAGGCCCCAGAGGGCGCAGCCCAGCGTCTTCGCGACCGCGCCCACCGCGCCCATCCTTCGTAGCAGCGGCCGAGCGGGCGATGGGACCCCTGACCATGACCTCCGTACCGGCCATTGACCACAGCCTCCGGCTGCGCGTACCGTTCGGCCTCGGCGACCGAATCCGGGTGCAGACCGGGACCGGGCGGTCGCCGAGGGGAGCGGCAAGGGTTTGGGCGAGCTGCGCACGACCACGGACGAGCTTGCGGCGCTGCTGAACGGCGCCGTGACGCTGAGCCGCGCCGGCAACCGCATCGCCGCGATCGCGGCGCTGATTTCCGCGATCGGCCTCGCTCCCGACGACCGCACCGCCCATCGCCGTCTCGCAGCCGCCTATGCGGTGGCCGGCGACCGCGAGAGCGCCCGCGCCGAATACGCGCGCTTCATCGCCCGCCTCGAGGCCCGTGGCGCGTTCGACGCGGCCATCCTCGAGCGTTCGTACGCGAACATCCTGCTCGCACCGCCGGCGGCGCGGCCGCTCGCGATCGCGGCGCCCGCCACGCGCCATCGCCTCACGAGCGACCAGTCATTCGCACTGCGGCGCATCGCCGTCGCGCTCGTCGCGATCGCGGCGACGTTCGGCGCGATGTTCGCCGCCGGCGCGCAGATCTTCGCGAGCGGCGGTCCGCTCTAACCCGACTCGCTCGCGACCTCGATGAGGTCGACGATCGCGCGCTCGCCATCCACCGTCACCGCCGCGACCATCATCCGGATAGCGCCGCGCACGCGATGCTCCCCGGCCCACGCGAGCGACAGGCTTCGGAGCCGCGCCAGCTTCTTGCCGTCGACGGCCTCGTGCGCGGAGACGAACGAGCTGCGGCGGCGCGTCTTCACCTCCACGAACACCCACCCGCGGCGGTCCTGCCCGATGAGGTCGATCTCGCCGTAGCGCGTGCGTGCATTGCGAGCAACGATCCGCACGCCGGATCGCTCGAGGGCACGCGCGGCCTCGGCCTCGCCCCTGTCCCCGAACAGCCTCCGCGCATCCGGCACCTACGTGATGTCGGATGGGCCTTGCAGCGCCGCTAGTTCGGCGCGACGCGAAGGATGATGCCGTTGTCACCGGCGACGTACAGCGCGCCATCCGGGCCCTCGGCCGGTCCGCGGAGCCGCCCGTACACACTCACGAAGAGCGATTCCGCCGTCGTGAATGTCCCGTCCGCGTTCGGGACCAGGCGCAGCAGCCGCTCGCCGGAGAGCGCGGCAAGGAAGAGGTTGCCGGTCCAGCCCGCCCATTTCGGATCCGAGACGAACGCCCCGCCCGACGTCGCGACGTACGGGTCGTCGTGCGACTGCCACACGGGGACCTTGTAGCCGAAGCCGCTGCCGTTGGGCCACGAGTAGTTGCCGCCGGCCTCGAGCCGCATGACCGTCGCGTGCGACGAGCCGCCCGTGGCGTGATCGACGTAGTGGGCGTGCTCGATCGCGAACGGCAGGCCGGTGACCGGCTGGAACGCGATCCCCTGTGGATTGCGGTGGCCCATCGTGTAGACGGCGATCCGCGCGAGCGCGCCGGGCATGATCGGGTTGTCCGACGGGATCGATCCGTCGGGGTTGACCCGCAGGATCTTCCCGTTGAGGGCGTTCGGGTTCTGCGAGAAGGACGGGTTCCCGACCTCGCCCATCGTCACCCAGAGCTTGCCATCGGGGCCGAAGCGGATCCGGCAGCCATCGTGATTGCCGCCCGCGAACATGCCGGTCCGGATCACGTAGGCGTCGAACGTCAGTGTGCTCCCCGCCGCCCGGTACCGGAGCACCTGATTGACCCAGCCGCCGTCGGTCCGCGACACGCAGACGTAGACGAGGCCGTTACTGGAGAACGAGGGGTCGAGCGCGATGCCCATCAGGCCGGCCTCGCCGTCGGCGCGCACGTTCGTCACGCCGGTGTTCGACAGCTGTGCGGCGTTCGCCGCGCCGCTCGCGAAGATGAGGATGTTGCCGCTCTTCTCGGTCACGAACATCCGGCCATCCGGTGCAAAGGCGAGGTCCCAGGGCGAGGACAGGCCACTGCGCACGATCGTCGCGGTCACGGTCGGGGTGCCACCGCCGCGCGCCGCGAGGGCCATGAAGACGCCCTCATCCTCCAGCCACGTCACGCCGTCTATGACCGGGCGGAGGTGCAGCTGGTACGTCCCGGCGGCCGCCGGTGCCTTCATCTGGAAGGTGAAGGACGCGGTCTGCCCAGGAGCCACGCTCGCTTCGTTCTGTGCCGCGACTCGATCGGGCGAGAGCCAGCCGGCGTTGAGGAAGCTCTGCGAGCGGTCGTCGCCGTTGATCCCGAGGTTCACCTGCGACGCCGCGTCGCCCTTCACCCACGTTCGGTTGCCACTGTTGCGGAAGGTGATGGTCACCGGCGCGCTCGTCTGACCGGGATCGAGGCTGGGCCAGGGCGATTCGCTCACCCACCGGCTGTGGAAGCCGGAGTCGACGGTGAGCGTGAGGTACGCGCCCTCATCTTCGAGATGGGTCACGCCCTCGAGCACCGGATGGACCGGGATGACGTAGCGGCCCTGCCCAGCGGGCGCGCGGATCGTGAAGGTGAACGTCGCGATGCCGCCGGGCGGTACGCTCGCCTCGGTCGTCGTCGCGGGGCGATCGGGCGCGAGCCAGTTCACCGCCATACCCGCGTCGGCGAACACGTGCGTATCGCCTGCGATGCCGAGATTCACCTGACGGCCGGAGACCCCGCGCTGCCACGTCTCGGTGCCGGTGTTGCGGTAGTGGAACGTGTAGCTGACCTGGGCGCCGCCTGCGAGCGTCGGCCACGGATCCTCATCGATCCAGGCAGTGTGGAATCCGGTCGCTGCGGCCGCGCGAAGCGGCACGAGCGCGCCGAGGACGAGGACCGTCGCGGCGACGAGCCAGAGTCTCCGCACCTTGTGTATCGCCAACGCGCAAGCAGGCTAGCCGTTACGAAGCGCAGAGAGACCGCCGACTAAGCCGACAGGTCCTTCCCGAAAGTGATCCACGCTGGTTCTTTGACGAATCCCATGGCCTCGTTGATCGCGAGCATCGGACGGTTCAGCGAATCGTTCCACGTGCGGATCTGGCGGAAGCCGTTCGCGTGCGCGTACTCGACCGTCTTGAGCTTGAGCGCCCTCGCGATGCCCTTCCCGCGCTCGTCACGGAGCACCCCGGTCAGCTGCTGATGGATGACCGTCGGATCCGCGCCCTCCTTGGCGAGCGCCGATTCCCCGACATAGCGGCCGTCGCGGAGCGCGATGAAGTACGCCTCTGGCAACGACCCCGGCCCGCGGAGTACTTCGTTCTCGAACCGCTCGTACGGCGATGGCGTGGCTGGATCAAGACCCGGCACATCGACGCGCGCCGCCGCGTGGAGCGCGTAGGCCTTTCGCACCGCTTCCGGGTCCGTCTTCATCTCTTCGGCGAGCGTCGTCATGCGGATCCCCGCGGCAGCCGCGCGCTCAGGCGCGTCCGCGAACGGCGCGGGGTCGAAGGACGCGACGTCGAGGCGGGACTCCCAGTCTCGCTTGAGCTCGATCGCTCCGATCCGCTTCGCGAACGCGACCGCGTCCGCATTCGACTCCTTCACGCCGTTCCGCGCCCAGTGGGCTCGGCGCTCCGTGAGGACACGAGCGGCGTCCGTGTAGAGCGCCAGACCGATGCCGCGGCGGCGAGCCGACGGACGCACGACGACCTCGAGACTGTAGTTCTCAGGCACGAACTGGCCACGTGAGTGGAACGCGTTGCTGAAGCCGACGACAGCGCCGTTCTCATCGGCCATGACCCGCCGTTCGAAGAAGCCATCCGGACGCCAATCTGCGTCGTAGTGGCGGACCTCGTCGACCGTCCAGCTGTATTCGGGAAATGACTCGTTCGAGATCTCGACGAACACCGCATAGTCGCTGAACACGAACGGCCGGAGCTCGACGGTCACGTGGTCGCCACGAGCTCCACGGTCCCGAGGTCCAGGGACAGCTGGTTCTCCCGCTCGAGCATGAGCTTCACCGTGCCGAAATCCTGGCGGTGGAACGGCGTGACGCCGAGCTCGCGGAGCGCATTGCGGTGATCGATGGTCGGGTAGCCGCAGTTGTGCTCCCACCCGTATCCGGGATAACGGCCGGCGAGCTTCGTCATGAGGTTGTCGCGCGTCACCTTGGCGATGATCGAGGCCGCTGCGATCGCGAAGCTCTTCATGTCGCCCTTCACGATCTCGGTGTGCTTGCCCGGCGCGAACGCGGGGTCGAGGATCCGGCGACCGTCGACGAGCACGTGGTCGTACTCGCCGATCTGCCGGAGGGCGCGCTGCATCGCGAGGTGGCTCGCGTGATAGATGTTCAGCCGGTGGATCTCCGCCACCGATGCGGCGCCGATCCCGATGCGCGCGACCCGGGCCCGGATCTCGGGCACGAGCTCCTCGCGCTCCTTGCGGGACAGCAGCTTGGAGTCGCGGACGGCGCGGATGATACGAACCTCAGGGGTGACGAGGCATGCGGCTGCGACGACGGGTCCGGCGAGGGTGGCCATCCCGACCTCGTCGACGCCGACGATGCGGATGAGGCCTTGGTCCCAGAGAGCTTTCTCGAAACGGAGCGACGGCACGGCCGGATTATCCCGGTCCGGGCGCCGTCGCTATCTCAGCGACGCTTTTCGCGGAGGGTCGCAGCCTTGCCGACGCGGTCGCGGAGGAAGTACAGCGCGGCCCGTCGGGCGTGACCGTGACGGATGACCTCGATCTTCTCGAGGCGCGGCGAGTGGACCAGGAAGGTCCGCTCGACGCCGACGCCGCTCGCGATCCGGCGGACCGTGATCTGGGCGTTGAGGCCGCCGCCGCGGACGCGGAGCACCGTGCCCTCGTAGGCCTGGAGCCGCTCGCGGGCGCCCTCGACGACGCGTACGGACAGACGGACGGTGTCTCCGGGCCGGACCTCTGGGAGGTCGGCCTTGAGCTGCTCGGAGGCAAGCGTCTTCAAGACGTCGTGCATAGACATAACAGTTGTGCTCACGGGGTCATCGAATGATAGCTCATTTCGCACCGGCCTTCTTGAGCCGATCGAGGATCGTCACGTGGGAGACACCGAAGTGCCGAGCGAGCTCGCGGACCGTGAGACCGGTCGCCCGCATGCGCAGGACCTCGGTCGCGGTCGGGCCGCGCGGCGTGCTGCGCGCGGCGCGGAGCCGCACCCCGGCGGCGCGCAGCCGAGCGCGCACGGTCGCGGGTGAGATGCCGAACCGTGCGGCGATGCGATATGAGCCGACGCCCGAGCGATATGCCGCCACCAGGTCGGCGTTCCGGACGGGCGCCTTGGCCGCAGGCCGGGGCAGCCTCGCCCGCTCGGCGGGCGTGAGGTCGGCCGACTCGATGAGATCCGGCCGGCGCTCGGCCGTGCGTCGGATCGCCTCGACGCGCCGCCACGCGGCGATCGAGGCGTGGTCACCCGAGACCAGCACTGCCGGGACCTTGCGGCCCTCGAACTCGGGCGGACGGGTGTACTGCGGGCCTTCGAGCAGACCACTCGTGTGCGACTCCTCGTCGAGCGATGCGGCGTCGATGACCCCGGGGAGGAGCCGCGCGACCGCGTCGATGACGACCATCGCCGGCAGCTCGCCGCCGGTCACCACGTAGTCGCCGATCGAGATCTCTTCGTCGATGACGCTCTCGATCACGCGTTCGTCGACACCCTCGTAGTGCCCCGCAACGAGCACGACGTGGGCGAGCGTCGCGAGCCGTTTCGCCGCGGCCTGGTCGAACAGCTTCCCCTGCGCGGAGAGGAGGACCACGTGCCCGTCCTTTCCCTTCGTCTCACGGATCGCAGGCACGAGCGGCTCGGGCTTCAGCACCATGCCGGCGCCGCCGCCGTACGGCATGTCATCGACGGTACGGTGACGATCGCCCGCCCAGCCACGCAGATCATGGAACGCGAGATCGATCTTCCCGGCCGCGCGCGCGCGGGCGACGATGCTTTCGGCGAACGGGCTCTCGAACATCTTCGGGAACAGCGTGATGACGTCGATGCGCATCTAGAGCTCTTCCTGCGGCGTGACGACGACGCGGCCCGCTGCGACATCGACGTCGCGCACGACGGACGCGATCGCCGGCACGAGCAGCTCGCCGCCCGTCGCGCGCGCGAGCACGAGCACATCGGTCTCGCCAGCGCGGATGATGTCGCGCACCGTGCCGATCTCCTCGCCGTCGGGCGTCTCGGCGCGCAGGCCGACGAGGTCCGCCCACAGGTAGCTGCCCTTGGTCGCGCGCCGCGCCTCAGCCTTCGTCACCCGGAGGAATCGGCCGCGGAGCGGCTCGGCATCCGGACGGTCGGCGTACCCCTCGAAGCCGACGATCGGCCTTTCCGGCGTGCCGCGCAGCGAGACGACAGTGAGCGGGCCGAGGCCATCGCACTCGAGCACCGCGCCCACGCGGAACCGGCCGGGGACGTCGCTCCGGGGGTCGATGGTGACCTCGCCGTGGACGCCGTGCGGAGTCTTGATGACCCCGACGACCAGACTCTCGTCGCCGGCGCCGCCGCGCGGACTAATCGATCTCGAGGTTGACCTTGGTCCCGTCACGGGTTGCCATCACCTTCAGGAGGGCTCGGATCGCCTTGGCGATACGGCCACCACGGCCGATCACCTTCCCGACGTCGGCTTCCGCGACCTGCAGGTGCAGCTTCAGGAAATCGCCGTCCTGCTCTTCCTTCACCACGACGCCAGCGGGGTCGTCGACGAGCGCCTTCGCGACGTGGTCGACAAGCGCCGCTTCCTTGCTCAACGCGCGACGGGCGGGACTTCGGCGTCCGGGATGCCGCTGCGAACAAGGAGCGAGCGGGCGGTGGAGGTCGGCTTCGCGCCGTTCTTGATCCAGAACTTCGCGCGGTCGGTGTTGAGGACGAGCGCGTTCTCCTCGGTGCGCGGGTTGTAGTGACCGATGATCTCGATGAACTTGCCATCGCGAGGCGAGCGCGAGTCGGCGACGACGACCCGGTACGTCGGGGCCTTCGTCTTGCCGGTGCGCCGCAGACGGATATGCACAGCCAAAGTCAGATGCTCCTCATGAAAGATCTGCGCGGGGAGAACACAAGTATACCGGTATGAGGCTCAAAATGGCATTCCTGGCAGCTTCGGGAGCTTGCCGCGCTTGGCCATCGAGCCGAACTGCTTCATCAGGGTCTGCATCTCCTTGAACTGCTTCAGGAGCGCGTTGACCTCCGATACCGTCACGCCGGAGCCGCCCGCGATCCGCTTGCGGCGGGAGCCGTTGAGGATCGTGGGGTCCTGCCGCTCCTCGCGCGTCATCGACGAGATGATCGCCTCGATCGTCCTCATCTGACGCTCCGCCTGTTGCGGATCCGGCATCTGCTTCGCGAGCCCGCCCATGCCGGGCATCATCTTCAGCAGGTCGCCGATCGGACCCATCTTCTTCACCTGCTGCAGCTGCTTGTAGAAGTCCTCGAATGTGAAGCTGGCCTCCATGAGCTTCTTCGCCTGGGCCTCGGCCTCCTTCTCGTCGACGTGCTCCTGGGCGCGCTCGACGAGCGTGAGGATGTCCCCCATCCCGAGGATCCGCGCCGCGAGCCGGTCGGGGTGGAAGACATCGAGGCCATCGAGGCGCTCGCTCGTGCCAAGGAACTTCACCGGCACGCCGGTCGCCGCGCGGATCGAGAGCGCGGCGCCGCCGCGCGCATCGCTGTCGACCTTCGTCAGCACGAGACCGCTGATCGGCAGCCGCGCCTTGAACGCCGTGGCCGCCTCGACGGCGTCCTGACCGCTCATCGCGTCGACCGCCAACAGCACCTCGTGCGGCGCCGCACCGCTCACGATCGCCTCGACCTCTTGCATCATCGGCTCATCGATGTGGAGCCGGCCGGCGGTGTCGACGATGACGACGTCGCGGCCCTCCGCGGTCGCGCCCTTCACCGCGGCGGCAACATCGTCGGCGACGTGCTCCGGCCGGACGGTGCGCACCGGTACTCCGAGGGACTTGCCGAGGGACTGCAGCTGATCGACGGCGGCGGGCCGGTGCACGTCGGCCGCGATCAGCAACGGATGCCGTCCCTGCTTGCGCAGCAGGTTCGCGAGCTTCGCGACCGTCGTGGTCTTACCCGAGCCCTGGAGCCCGACGAGCGCGATGACCGTCGGCGGGCGGTCGGCCTTCGCGAGCGGGACCGCCTCGCCCCCGAGCATCTCGACGAGCGCGTCGTGGACGATCTTCACCACCATCTGCGCGCCGCTCACCGACTCGAGGACCTTCTCCCCGATCGCGCGCTCGCGGACGGTGGCGACGAGCTGGCGGACGACCTTGAAGTTGACGTCTGCCTCGAGCAGCGCGACGCGCACGTCGCGCAGCGCCACGTCGAGGTCAGCGTCGGTGACCTTCGGCCGGCCCTGGAGCTTGTCGAACGTCGCGGTCAGTCGGTCGGAGAGCTGCTCGAACATGAAGAAAAGGCTAGCGGGTCAGCGATAGCGCACGCGGGACCGCTCGTACCGCTCGCCGTCGGAGGATGCGTGCAGGCTCACGCGTTCGACGCTGACCCTCCCCGCGGGTCGCAGGCCCTCGATGAGCCGGCGAGCGGTCGGCTCGGCGGAGATCAGTGTTGCGTGGGTGAGGAACAGCTCGTCGACGAGCTCCGCCGCGAGCAGCCCGCCCGCCAGTGTCGGTCCGCCCTCGCAGAGGAGGAAACGCACGCCGCGCGCACGGACCGCGACAAGGAGCGCCTTGAGGTCGACCTCCGTATCGCCGAAGACCTCGACCTCGGCGCCCGCCTCGCGAAGCACGAGCACCGCGGCCGGGGTCGCGCGCGCGGTCGTCGCGACGAGGCGCGGTCCGGGATGGCGAAAGAAGCGGTTGTCGAGCGGAAGCTCCGCGGTGCGGGACACGACGACGGCGATCGGCTGCGGGTCGCGGCCCTTGGTCGACGGCGCGAACGGGTCCACGCGCAGCGTCCCCGCGCCGATCATGACCGCGTCCGCGAGGGATCGCAGATGGAACATCAGCTCGCGATCGGCGCGACTGCCGATCTCCGCGCGGCCTTCGTACGTGACCCGGCCATCTGCGGTCATGACGAAGTTCACCGCGACGTGCGGCCGCCCGGCGTGCGCCGGCGGCTCCAGGAGGTCGCGATGGAGGGACGAGAGCTCGTCCGAGCCGACCGCGCCGAGGCGCACGAGCTCAGGCACTGACGGGTAGCAGCGCGTCCACGAAGGCGCGTGGATCCATCGGCACCAGATCCTCGGCCTTCTCGCCGACGCCGAGGAACTTCACGGGCAGCTTGAGCTCGTCGGCGATCGCGAACACCGCACCCCCCTTCGCCGTGCCATCGAGCTTCGTGATGACGATGCCCGTGACGTGCGCCGTGCCGGTGAACTGACGGGCCTGCATGATGGCGTTCTGGCCGGCGGTCCCGTCGAGCACCAGCAGCACCTCATCCGGTGCGCCCTCGCGCGCGCGGCCCGCGACCTTCACGATCTTCCCGAGCTCGTCCATGAGGTGCCCCTTCGTGTGGAGGCGGCCGGCCGTGTCCGCGATGACCGTCGTGTTCCCGCGCGCGGTGCCCGCCTGGATCGCGTCGAATACGACCGCAGCCGGGTCGCCATCGGGCGTGCCGCTCACGATCGGTACGTCAACGCGCTTGGCCCAGACCTCGAGCTGCTCGATCGCCGCGGCGCGGAATGTATCGGCCGCCGCGAGCAGCGGCGTCTCGCCGGCGTCGCGCAGCCGCTTTGCGAGCTTGGCGGCGGTCGTCGTCTTCCCGCTGCCGTTCACACCGACCACGAGGATGACCCGCGGCCGCCGCTCCGTCGTCGCGAGCGCGCGATCGCCGGACTCGAGGACCGCGATGAGGGCCTCGCGCACCGCGTCCAGGACCTTCGGCACCGTGTCAGCCTTCTTGTCGGCGACGACGTCCCGCACCTGCAGCATCACGGAATCGACGAGCGAGACGGAAACGTCGGACCGGACGAGCGCCTCCTCGAGCTCGTCGAGCCACTCAGGGGTGACCGGTTGGTCCTTCGTCCGCCCGAACAGCCGGGAGAGGAACCCGCCGCGCGTTTTCGCGAGACCACCTTCGATGCTCACGCGTCCCAGTGTGACGACTGCTAGCGTGACGCGCCGTGAACGCCGACGAGGCCGAACGGGTGGCTTTGGACGATGAGCCCGAGTGCGAGCGCTTTGAGCGCATCGACCGCGGCGACGTCAGCTACAAGCTCGGCGCGGACGCGCTGCCCTGGAGCAATGGCGTCTCGTACGCGCGTTGGCGTCCTGACGTTGTCGAGGAGCGGGCGAAAGAGATCATCGCGCTGTTCCGTGACCACGGGCGCGCGTTCACGTGGCAGGTAGGACCGAACACCGACGCGCTGGGCCTCACAAGCGTGCTGGCCGCGAATGGCCTGCACAAGGAGGTCAACGCGCTCATCCTGACCGCGAAGATCCCGATCCGCCGGCGCCTTCCCGAGCACGACCTTCGGCTCGTTGAAGAACAGGACGAGCGGACGGCGGCCGATGCCATTCGGATCGTGCGGGACCGCACATCCGAGGAGGTGCGCGTCCGGCTCGAAGCTCGGGTGCATTACCTACGGTGTGCGACCCGGCGTGGCGGCGGCGTCGTGGCATACCGCGGCAATCTCGCCGTCGGGCACGGCGCCTGGCGCTACGGAAGTGATGGCGACACGGTGTACCTGCACCGGGCGTCAACGCTCCAGCCGCATCGGAGGACCGGGGTCTATACGGCGATCCTCGGCTGGCGGCTCGACCGCGCGGTCCGCGACGGCAAGACGACCGCAGTGGTCATCGCCGAGCGCGGGACGAACGCACCGATCCTCATGCGCAAGGGCTTCCGCGAAGTGGGTGGTGTGCAGATCTGGATGTCCGACTGATCAAGGCGCGGCCGCGCTAGCCATGGCGCGGTGCTCTAGCTGACGGCGCGCTCAGCGACTTCGGAGAGACGCATCGAGAGGACCTTCGAGCTGCCGCCCTCATCCATCGATACGCCGTAGATCGTGTCCGCCGCTTCGATCGTCTTCCGGTTGTGCGTGATCACGACGAACTGGGTCCGGTCGGTGAGCTCGCGTAGCGCTTCGGTGAAGCGGCCGACGTTCCGCTCGTCGAGCGCGGCGTCGACCTCGTCCAGCACGCAGAAGGGCGTCGGCTTCACCCGCAAGATGGCGAGGAGCAGCGCGGTCGCGGTCAGGGCGCGCTCGCCACCGGAGAGCTGCGCGAGCGACCCGATGCGCTTGCCCGGCGGTCGCGCGTAGATGTCGATGCCCGGCTCGTCGGGATCATCGCTCGTGCGGAGCGAGGCCTGACCCCCATTGAAGAGCCGTTGGAAGAACACGTTGAACTCGCGGTCCACCGCCTGGAACGTCGCGCTGAACTGCTCGGCGATGGTGGACGCAAGATCGTCCGCGAGCGACCGCAGGTCGGCCATCGCCCTATCGAGATCAGCACGCTGCTCGGAGAGGAAGCGGTGTCGCTCCCCCACCTCGCCGAGCTCGACCGCGGCGAGCGGGTTGACCGGCTCGAGCGCGATGAGCTTCCGCCGCAGCCGCTGAAGGTCGCGCAGCGCGTTGGCCTTCTCGGCATCGGTGCCCTCGTCGTCGATCTCGATCGACTCGGGATCGGGAAGGGGCTCCTCGTCCGGCAGACCAAGCTCGGCACGCACCTGTTCTTCGAGGAGCTTCAGCGCGCCCGAGGCCCGCTCTTCTTCGACGCCGAGCTTGGACCGCTCGCCACGCAGCTCGGCGAGGCGCTCGCGGGCCTTCGCGAGACGCTGCTCCGACTCGCGTCGTGATCCCTCGGCCGCGAGCGAGCGCTCGCGCGCGATCTCGGCGGAGCGGGCGGCCTCCTTCGCATCGGCGGCAGTGCGTCCGAGCTCCTCCTGCGCCGCCGCGAGCCGGGCCTTCGAGTCGCGCTCCTGGTCGACGAGCGCGCGCAGGCGGGCATCCTCCTCGGCGATGCGCTTCTCGGTGGCCGCGACCTGCTCGTCGAGCGTGTCACGGAGGCGTACGAGGGACGACCGGCGCTCCTCGCTCGTCGCCGCGTCGACGCGGGCGTCCTCTGCGCGCTTCGAGGTCGCGGCGTGCGCGTCGAGGGCCGCGCGCTCGGCGCCCTGTGCCACGCCGAACGCGTCGGCCGCGATGGCGGTCGCGCGCTTCGCGGCGTCGCGGCCGCCGGCGAGCTGCTCGCGCCGCCCGATGAGCTCGGACCGCTCCCGCTCGACGGCGACTGCGCGGGCCTCCCCGGCGCGAACGAGGTCACGCACATCAGCCTCGCTCGCGGCAAGCGCATCGGCGGCGACCTCGAGCTGGCCACGGTCGCGCTGGGCTTCGGCGAAACGCGCCTCGACCTCGCCAAGCCGGGCCGCGGCGGCCTCGCGCTCGACCCCGAGCTGCACGAGCGCGCGCTCGGATACGTTGAGCTCTTCGCCGAGACGGCGGTGCATCGCGGTGATCCGCTCGGTCGCCTTGTGATCGGCGACGACACGGTCGTCGGGCATCCGGATCGCGCCGGGCGTGACGACCAACCCGTCGGGTGTCACCACGATGCCTTCGCGCATCTTCGACGCCGCGCGATACGCGGCGTCGCGCGGGCCGACGAACACGTTGCGGAGCAGGGCGCCGGCGACCGCACGAACATCGTCATCGAGCTTCAGCTGATCGACGAGCCGCGTGCAGCCCTCGGGCACCGGCAGGTCACCGCGCTCGTTCGGCACGACGACGGTGATCCCGGTCGCCGCGTGCAGGTCGGCGAGCCCGTTCTTGTCGCTCGGATAGGCGATCGCCTCGCCGACCGCGGCGCGCACCGCGAGCCGCAGTGTCGCCGGGATCTCGAGCCGCTCGTGCAGCCAGCGCAGACCCTTCGGCAGTGTGGCCGGCGCGGTGCCGGTCGCGCGCGCCGCGAGCTCCTCGGCCGCGCGGGCCACCGCCTCGCGCAGCGCGGTCGCCTGACCACGCACCAGGGCCAGGTCGCCGTCGACGCGCTGCAGGTCGTTGCGTGCCGCGCCCGCGCGCTCCGCGACACCTTCGGTCGCGCGGCCGGCCTCGGTCGCCGCATCGCGCGCACGCTCAAGGTCGCGCCCGATGCGGGCGCGCTCACGTTCGCGCTCGGCGCGCTCCGCGGCCAGCGAAGCCGCCTGCTTGGACAGCTCGTCGTCGCGGCCGAGCAGCGCGCGGTCCTCGTCGGTGAGCCGGACCTCGTCGCCCTCGCGAAGCACGTGCGCCCGCTCGGTCTCGACCCGCGCGGCCTGGGCCTCGGCGAGGGCGATACGCGTCCGTGACATCTCCTCCTCCGCCGCACGCGCGACGTCGGCGGAGTCGCGCGCCCGGCGCGCGGCCTCCGCGTTCTCGTTCTCGACCGTGCCGCGCCGGTCGCGCAGGGCGGTCAGCTCGGCGGGGAGCGACGCGAGGGTCGCGCGGCTCCGGTCGCGCTCGCTCGCGATCGCCTCGAGGCTCGCGGCGAGGGCGGCGCTGCGCTCGCGGAGCGACGACTCGGCACTGGCGAGATCGGCTGAGGCGAGACGCAGCCGCTCCTCTTCCTCGCGCGCGTCCCGCAGCTGCTCGTCCGTCCCGGTGGCGAGACCCTCGGTCTCGTTGACGTGATCGGCGAGGCGCTCGATCTCACGGTCGATACCGACGAGACGCGCGAGGAGCTCGTTGCGCTGCGCTGCGGTGGTGCCGAACGAGCTGCGGTACCAGCGCAGCGCACGGCGGCGGAGGTCGTTGCGGATGATCTCGTACTCGGTCCACTTCGCCGCCTGCTCCTTGAGGAGCTCGACCCGGGGGCCGATCTCGCGAAGGATGTCGATGACGCGAACCAGCTCGACCTCGGCGTGCCGGAGGCGCTGGAGCGCGTCCTCCCGCCGCAGGTGCAGCCGCCGGGTACCCGCGGCCTCCTCGATGACGGTGCGCCGGTCCGCTGGACGGAGCGCGAGCACCTGATCGATGAGGCCCTGTCCGATGACGACGAACGGATTGTCCGCGAGGTTCGCCCCCGCGAGGAGGTCCTGCAGGTCGCGCAGGCGCACGCGCGCGCGGTTGACGAGATATTCCGCCTCGCCGTTCTTGTATAGACGGCGGCCGACCTCGATCTCGTTGAACTCGATGGGGAGCCGCCGAGACGAGTTGTCCAGCTGGATGATCGCCTCGGCCATCCCGAGGCTCCGGCGCGTCTCCGACCCGGCGAATATCAGCTCATCGTTCCTCTTCGCGCGCAGCACCCGCGCGTTGTTCTCGCCGAGCGCCCAACGGATCGCGTCCGCGAAGTTCGACTTTCCCGACCCGTTCGGGCCGATGATCGCCGTGATCCCGGGCGCGAACTCGAGCGTCGTCGTGTGCACGAAGCTCTTGAAGCCGGTGACGGTGAGCGTCTTGAGTACCGCGTTCGCCCCGGTGTTGCCGCCCTCGAGTACTTCGAGGTCGTCGGTCATCGCGCGGTCTCCAGCAACGCCGCCGCCGCGTTCTCCTGGGCCTCGCGCTTCGAGTGCCCCGCGCCGCGCGCGTGGAGAGCGCCGACGGTCACGTCGACGACGAACTCGCGGGCGTGCTCGGGGCCGGTCGTCTCCGTCACGTCGTACGCCGGGAGCGGGAGGCCGTTGCCCTGAGCCCACTCCTGCAGCTCGGTCTTGGGCGAGCGGCGCGGCTGGGCGTCCGCCTCGATGATGAGGTCGCGCATGGTCCGCACGACGAAGTCGCGCGCGGCAGCGAAGCCGCCGTCCACGTATACCGCGCCGAGCACCGACTCGTAGAGGCTCGCGCCGAGGCCGACCCGAAGCCGGCCGCCGGTCTCCGCCTCGCCACGGCCGAGCCGCGCGCGTTCGGGAAGGCCGAGCTGCTGCGCGAGCTGGGCGAGCGGCGGGCCGGACACGAGCTGGGCACGCATCGAGGTCAGCTCGCCCTCGGGCGCCTCGGGGTGGGTCTGATACAGGAGCTCGCCGATCACCAGATCGACGACCGCATCACCGAGGAACTCGAGCCGCTCGAAGTCCTCGATGTTCTGATCGGAGTGTTCGTGCAGGTACGAGCTGTGCGTGAGTGCCGTCGCGAGGAGCGACGGATCGCGGAACCGGTACCCGCCGATGTCTTCGTCTGCCATGACCCCTTTCACAAACAGAGAGGCAGCGGCTCCGTGCCGCTGCCTCCCCTGGTCGCTCTTTCAGCTTCGCGCTGGATCGTCAGGACACGTGTTCTTCGATGTACTCCTGAGCGTCGCCGACGCTCTTGATCTTCTCGGCATCCTCGTCCGAGATCTCCATCCCGAACTCTTCCTCGAGGCTCATGATGAGCTCGACGAGATCGAGGGAGTCGGCGTTGAGGTCATCGACGAACGAGGCCTCAGGCTTTACATCCGCTTCATCGACGCCGAGCTGCTCGACGACGATCTTCTTGAGGCGCTCGTACATCTTCGCGTCCGCCAACCGGCTACCTCCGTGCCCCAAACTTCCTGTTCCCGCGCCGGCTTCGCCCCCGGCGTCCGGCAAAGTGTCGCCGTTGCGGTGCTCACCCGTCAATCGGGGGCTCGGACGCGCCGGTCCTACCACCGACCGCCGACGCCAAGACACCGTTCACGAACTTCGGCGCGGCCTCCGAGCCGAAGAGCTTCGCCAGCTCGACCGCTTCGTCCATGATCACGCTGGGCGGGGCATCAGCGGAGATCCGGAGCTCGTAGAGGGCGATGCGCAGGACGTTCTTGTCGATCTTGGGCATCTGCTCGATCGGGAATTCCGGCGCCAGCATCGCGATCTCCGCGTCGAGCGTCTTGCGATTCGCGAGCACGCCCTGGACGAGGTCCCAGGCGAACGCCGCGGCCTCCTCGGTGAGGCCCGCACGGAATGCGCCACGGGTCCAGGTGTCCTGCGGGTCGCCGCGGTTGAAGTCGATCTCGAACAGCGTCTGGAGCGCGACACGCCGCGCCGGGTGACGGCCGGCCCGCTCGGGTCGCTGTTTCATGCCCCCCCAGCCCGGCTGCCCTGGCCGAGTGCCGCGATGAGTCCCTGCGCGACCGAGCGCTCAGCGACCGCGATCGCGTGACGGAGCATGTTGGCGCGCGCTCGGCCGTGAGTCACGACCGAGACCCCGGCGACCCCGAGCAGCGGAGCGGACGCGTACTCGTCGTAGTCGAGTCTGCCCCGCAGCTTCCGGACGCCGCCGATGGCAACGACATACGCGATCTTGCCGAGGACACCGCCGAAGATGTCGTTCCGGATGCCGTCGCGGAACACGTCGACGACGCCCTCCATCCCCTTCGCGAGCACGTTCCCGGTGAAGCCGTCACAGACGACGATGTCGGTGGTCCCGCGGAGCGGGTCGCGGCCCTCGACGTTCCCGTAGAAGTTGATGTCGGTGGCACTCGAGAGAAGGGCGTGCGCCTCCTTCTGAAGCTCGCCACCCTTGCCGGACTCCTCGCCCACGCTCATGAGACCGACGGTCGGGCGCTGGACGCCGTGCACTCGCTCCATGAACCGTGACGCCATCTGCGCGTACTGGAGAAGGTTCTGGGCGTTCGCATCCATCGTCGCCCCGGCGTCGATGAGACACGCGGGCGCGCCTTTGACCGTCGGAAGCATGCCGCAGAGCGCCGGCCGGTCGATGCCGGGGATGCGCTTCAGGATGAGCACGGCCGACGCCATGGTCGCGCCGGTGTTCCCCGCACTCACGACCGCATCGGCCTCGCCGCGCTTCACGAGCTCGGTCGCGACGCCGATCGAGGTGTCGGTGCGGCGCCGCAGCTCGGACGATGGGTGCTCGTGCATCTCGACGACGTCGCGCGCATCGACGATGGTGATGCCGGGAGGCGGCGTGGACCCGAGGAGCGGCCGGACGGCTTCCTCGCGCCCCACGAGGACGATGTCGGCGGAGCCGCCGTCTGCCCGGTAGAGCAACGCGCCCCGGACGATCTCGTCCGGGGCGTGGTCACCACCCATCGCGTCGACCGCGATGCGCATCGGCTCCGCCTAGGAGGCGGCGGTGCGCTTTCGTGCGCGGATCTTGATCACCTGGCGGCCGCGGTACATGCCGCAGTGCGGGCAGGCCTGGTGCGAGGGCTTCGGGCTCTTGCACTGCGGGCAGGGCACGAGGTTCTGTGCCTTCAGCCGGAGGTGGCTGCGGCGGTCGCCCTGCGCCGCGTGCGGGGTTCGCTTTTTCGGTTCGCCGGCCAATTCGGGACTCCCTCTTAATACTCCTGAATGATTGTAGGTAGTCGAGGCACCTCGCTACTCCTCGGTGGTCAGGTCCTTGAGACGTTCGAGCGCGGACCAGCGAGCGTCGACCGCTTCCGTGTGGGTGTGAGGCCGCTCGTTCAGATCCTCGCCGCAGACCAGGCAGAGGCCCGCGCAGTCCTCACGACACAGGGGTGCGAGCGGCGTGACGAGGATGAGCTCCTCGCGCAGCAGGTCGGTGAGGTCGACCGTGAAGTCGGAGCCGATGGTCTTCGCATCGAGCGGCGGCGCCATGACCGGCACGCCGGTGTCGACGGGGATCGTCGCGTAGTACTGCTCGGCGAAGTCGGCGTGGACCGGGGCGTCGATCGGCTTGAGGCAGCGGACGCAGGTCGCCGCGACGTGCGCGTCCGCCGCGCCTTCGAAGAACGGGCCGGGGTTGGTGTGCGTCGCGTGGAGCTTCGCGTCGATGTCGACGATCGAGGCGTCGAGGAGGCCCGCGTTATCCCCGCGCGGATCGATCGGCGATTCGGCGACCTCGAGGTCGACCTTGGTGCCCAACGGCTGCTTGAGAAGGGGTGCGATGTTGATGTCCACCGGATGCCACCTATGGCTCGCGAACGGGCTCGGGGCGCCGCTCGTCCAGCACTTCGAGGCTCTTCTTCACGATGGAGAGGGTCTTCACCAGATCGCTCTCGAGGCGGATCAGCACATCGGAGGCGTACTGATCGGCGCCGCGCATGGTCTCGTCGGCCTTCGATTGCGCCGCATTCTCGATCTCGCCCGCCTGTAGCTCCGCCTCGCGGATGATCGATTGGTCTTGCAGAAGGATCGCGGCCTGCTCCTGTGCGGCACCGATGATCTGCTCGCCCTCTTCGCGGGCCTTCTGCACGACGCGGTCGCTTTCCTGGACGATGCGGCGTGCGGACTTCACTTCTTCGGGGATCGCGACACGCATCTGGTCGATCAGGTCCAGCACGGCGGCCTGCTCGAGGATGACCTGGCTGGTCATGGGCAGCTTTCGAGCGTTGACGACGAGGGCTTCGAGCCGCTCGACGAGGAATTGGATGTCCACGACTTACCCTCCCGGCGCTTTGCCACTGTAGTCGAGCAGCAGGAGCGTCTCCTCCCCGATCTCCTTGGTCCGCGTGACCCGGAGGGTGTCCGGAATGCGCGGCAGGTGCTTCCGGAGGGCCCGGGCGACGACCAGACGGCCCGGCGCGGCGAGCTTCGCGAGGGCCGCCGAGTGCGCGTCGACGTCAGCGAACGGCGGGTCGCAGAACGCGATGTCCGCGGTCACCGGGCCGTCGAGGAAACGCAGGACGTCCGCGCGAACGACGGTCGACCGGGCGGTGAAGCCGGTGACCTCGAGGTTCTTCCGGAGCGCCGCGATCGCCGGCGCAGCCTGCTCGACGAAGGTCGCTCGCGAGGCGCCGCGGGAGAGTGCCTCGATGCCGAGCGTCCCGGCGCCGGCGAACAGGTCGAGCACCACCGCCCCGTCGAGCACGGGCTCCAGGATCGCGAACAGCGTCTCGCGGATCCGATCTGTCGCCGAGCGAGTACCACCGCCCTTGGCGACAACGAGCTGCCGCCCCTTCGCCTCCCCTGCGATCACTCTCACGCGAGGGCATACCGACGCCACAAGGCTTCGACGCCAGCGGCCAGCCCGGCGTTCTCGGGGCGCTCGAGGGTCGGGTCCATGGCGAGGATGGCATCCGCGTCCTCGGCCGTCTCGCGCGCGAGCCGCGGGTCCACGTCGGCAAGATCGACGATGCGCAGC
>JBBRQB010000037.1:0-25298 GCA_038227105.1 Candidatus Limnocylindria bacterium
GGCTTGCCCTCGTCATAGAGGAGATCGAACGCGACGAACAGCGGTCCGCGGCCGCGCTTCGACGCCTTGGGTCCGAGCCGCCCCACGAGGAGGTCGTAATTCGGCCGTCCGCGCGAGTCGCAGACGATGATCTCGCCGTCGAGCAGCGTGCCGGCCGGGAGGCGCAGGGACGCGAGCTCGGGGACCGCTGGCTGCAGGTCGCCGCCGTTGCGATCCACGACCCGCAGCCCCGCCGCATCGGATGAGACGAGCGCGCGGATGCCCTCCCACTTGAGCTCGAAGAGATGGTCCGGCGAGTTGAAGCTCTCCGCCGCGAGCCGCGGCCGCATCGGGGAGAGATCGCGCGGGAGCGACGCCGGCGCGGCCTCCGGATCGATGAGCGTGGGATGTTCGGACCCGGCGCGGGCTGCTCTCGGCATCGTTCGAGTATGCGGCCCGCCCGTGCGCTATCGCTCCGCTACGACGCCTTCTTGCGCGCGGTCTTGCTCTTGTCGGACTTTGCCGTGGACTTCGCGTGCACGAGAGACTCGTGCCCTCCGCGACCGGAGCGGCTGCCCTTCTTTTCTTCCTCTTTCGCCCGCGCGACCGAGGCCTTGAGCGCGGACATGAGGTCGACGACCGTGGTCTCGGCCTCCGCCTCGGGCGCCTCGACCAGGTCCTCGCGGCCCTTGACCTTGGCGTCCACGATCTGCTCGAACGCCTGCTTGTACTCGTCGCGGAACTCGCTCGGGTCGAACTCCATCGCCATCATCTCGACGAGGCTCTCGGCCATCTTGAGCTCGGCGGGCGCGACCTTGATGTCGTCCGGAAGGTTGAGATCCTCGGCAGACCGGATCTCGTCCGGCCAGTGCAGCGTGTTGAGGACGAGGACGTTCTCGTGCGCGCGCATCGAGACCAGGCGCTCCCGCTCGCGGAGGGCGAACTTGGCGACCGCGACGCGGCCGGTCTTCTCGAGCGTCTTCATGAGCAGCGCATACGGCTTCTGCGCACCCTTGTCCGGTTCGAGGTAGTACGCGTTCTGGTAGTAGAGCTCGCCCGGAAGCTCCTCGCCCTGGACGAAGCCCGCGATGTCGATCGTCTTGCTCGACTTGAGCGGCAGCTTTTCGAGGTCGTCGTCGTCGAAGATGACGTACTGCCCCTTCTCATACTCGTACCCCTTCACGGTCGAGGCGACCTCGTGCTCACCGACCGGGCACCAGCGCTTGTTCTTGATGCGCGTCTTGTGGTCGGGGCAGAGCAGGTTGAACGACACCTTCGATGTGGTCTCGGTCGCCACGTACAGCGCGACCGGGATGTTCACCATCCCGAACTGCATCGAGCCTTTCCAGATGGACCGTGGCATGGAGCACCTCCCAGGGGTCTACCGTTCCTTCGCGCGGCACGCCGCGCGCAGCGTACACCCCCGAGTCAACCGGTTTCAACCTTACGCACGGGCGATCGCGAGGATGCGGCGCAGGGTCTCGGGATCGCCGGGCCAGTGCTCCGCGACGAGCTCGCGCGGCGTCGTCCCGATCACATAGCGCAGGGCGAATGCCGCCACGATCGCGTCGTCCAGCTGACCGGCGACCGGGATGAAGTCGGGCACCAGATCGATCGGCATCGCGAGATAGAGCACCGTCGCTCCGAGGACGACCTTCGCGCGCCGCGGGACGCGCGGGTCTCGTATGAGCCCGCTGAAGAGCCGCACCAGGTTCGGCACGAGCGCCGCGATCTCCCGCGCGAGCGCGCGCTTCCCGAATGCGACCAGCGCGATGACCAGGATGAGCCAGAGGAGGACAAGGATCGCAAGAGCCGCGATGAGCGCCTCCACTAGATCGCGATGGCGCGCTCCGCGAGGCTCGTCGGCATGGCGCCGCTTCCGGTGAGCTTGTCGTGGAACTCACGCAGCGCGGGCACACCGTTCTTCCCGTTCTGTGCGAGCCAGCGTGTCCGAAGGTCGACGATCTCCAGCATGCCCGTGAGGTACGACGAGGCCTGCGTCGGCCACGAGCAATAGCGGCCCACCTCGGCGCGCGCGTTCGGCTGGCTCAGGTTGCCCTTCTCGACCATGAACGTCACGGCCTCGTCGAAGGTCATCTCCCCGAGGTGGAGGCTGACGTCGACGATGATCCGCGCCGCGCGGAAGATCGTCGCCTCGTATTGGTAGAGCTGGTGCTTCGGATCGGTGAAGAAGCCCTGCTCGCGCATGACACGCTCGGCGTACAGCGCCCAGCCCTCCGAGAAGTACGACGTGCTGAAGACCTGACGGAGCTTGGACGGGTTGAAGTGCGCCATCACGAGATGCCAGTGGTGGCCCGGATACGCCTCATGGACGGCGGTGGTGGGGATGCCGGCACTGCAGTTCCCCTCGAGGCGCTTCTGGATCTCCTCGGGCGTGGTGTTGTCCGGCGGGTATGGCACGAAGAAGTGGCCCGCGAGCGAATCGCTGAACGCCGGCGGCCGGTTGTACGACGCGACCGCGAGGATCGGGCGCTGGAACGGCGGCGATGGCTCGACCGTGCAGACCTCGCCGGGCGGCAGCGTCACGAGTCCGGTGTCGCGGAGGAACGAGCGCGCGCGTTCGGTCCACTCCTCGTACTCCGCGCGCATGAGCTCGGGCGTCGGCGCGTGGATCTTGTTGAGCTTCTCGAGCAGGCCGACCCAATCGTCCGTGCCCGCGATCTCCTGCGACAGGCGGCGTAGCTCCGCGGCGAGCAGGTCGTACTGCTCGCGACCGCGCTCACGCAGCGCGCGCGCGTCGTACGGGAGCAGCTCCTTCTCCCGGAGGAGAGCGGAGTACGTCGCCTCGCCGATGGCGTAGGTACCGCTGGCCTTCTCCTTCTTCTCGATCAGGAATTCGGCGAACGCGTCGTATGCGTCGCCGGCCTCCCCGCCCGTGGCGGCGAGCTGCTCGCGCTTCGTCTGGTCCTTCACCTCCTGCGCGACGAGCTCGCGCGCGTACGTCGCGGCCGCCTTGGCCTGGCCGATCGCGCGATCGACGTAGATGCGCGGCACGATGGTGAAGTCGAGGTTGTCCATTCCTTGGCGCAGCGCGCGCGGGACCTCCGCGAGACGGGCGCGCGCAGCATCGGCAAGCTCGTTCTCGGGACGGATCTTGTGGAGGAACAGGCTGAACACGCCCTGCAGTCCCGGGTTGAGGTACGTGGCCGGCTGCTTCTGCCACATGCGGAGCGGGGCCGTGATCTCCCGGCCGCGCAGGATCGACGCCGCGAGATCGCGGTCGATGCGCTCGGCGGGGCTCAGCGCATCGTCTGGGAGCGCACGGAATCGCTTGAGCCAGGCAGACGACCGCTCCTCATGGCGGCGGAACGCGTCGGCGGACAGGTCGTCGAGCTTCTCGTCGTACTCGGTCAGGCCGAGGCTGCTCGCCAGCACCGGCGATTCCGCGAACTCTTCCTTGAGGAACGTCTCCGTGAGGTCGGTGAACGACGACATGCTGTCCTCCCCTGACAATGCGTAGACCGTGAGTCTTACCGAGTACCAGCGGAAGCGGGATTTCGAGCGGACCCCTGAGCCAGAAGGCAAGGTCCAGCCCGCCCCGGCGCGGCCACGATACGTCGTGCACCGCCACCACGCGACGCGTCTGCACTGGGACGTCCGCCTCGAGATGAACGGGGTGCTCGCGTCGTGGGCCGTGCCGCAGGGGCCGCCGCTCGTTCCGGGCAAGCGCCGGCTCGCGGTCCACACCGAGGACCATCCGATCGAGTACCTCACGTTCCACGGGGTGATCCCTGATGGCTACGGCGCGGGGACGATGACGATCTGGGATGAGGGAACGTACGACCTGCTGCTCGAGAAACCGGGCACCGGCGACAAGCGCGGCGAGTACAAGATCCAGTTCCACGGCAAGCGGCTCACCGGCGAGTACGTGATCGTGCAGACGACGGCGCATGAGGGTCGCGACTGGCTGATGATCATGCACGGAACGCCCCCGCAGGACGATCCTTTGACACGCAAGATCGAGCCGATGCTCGCCAGCAGCGCGGACGAGCCGTTCGATTCGCCGCTGTTCACGTACGAGCCAAAGTGGGACGGCGTGCGCACGCTCGCGTTCATCGACGGCGGGGAGGTGCGGTTGCAGACCCGCAACCTCCTCGATTGCACGAAGCAGTATCCCGAGGCGCACGGCGCGGCTGAGGCGCTGACCGGCGCGTATCAGGCGATCCTCGATGGGGAGATCGTCGCGTTCGACGAGAAGGGCGTGCCCTCGTTCCAGCGGCTCCAGCCTCGCATGCATCTGGCGGACGAGAGCGCGGTGAGCAAGCTGCGGAAGAGCGTTCCGGTGATCTACGAGGTGTTCGACGTCCTCTATCTCGACGGCGAGGACCTCACGAAGCAGCCGCTGCGCGAGCGACGGCGTCGGCTCGAGGCCGCGCTGCAGCCGATGGGCGCGGTCCGGTTATCGGAGGGCTTCCCCGGCAGCGGCGTCGCGCTCTTCAACGCGGTGAAGGAACAGGGCCTCGAGGGCATCGTCGCGAAGCGGCTCGACGCACCGTACGTGTCGGGCCGGTCGGCTGCGTGGGTGAAGATCAAATCGTTCAAGTCCATGGACTGCGTCATCGGCGGCTGGACGGAGGGCCAGGGCGGCCGCCACAACACGCTGGGTGCGCTGATCGTCGGGGTGTACCGCGAGGGAAAGCTCGTGCCCGTCGGGAGCGTCGGGAGCGGGTTCGACGACCGCACGCTGCGCGACCTGCTCGCGACCCTCAAGGAGCATCAGGCGCCGGAGTCGCCGTTCGCTGTGCCACCCAAGGTGAATCAGCCCGCGACGTGGTGCTTCCCGGATCTCGTCTGCGAGGTCCGCTACGCGGAGATGACGCGCGACGGGACACTGCGTCATCCCACGTACCTCGGGCTCCGGAACGACGTCGATCCGCTCGAGTGCACCGGGCAGGAGACCGCCGCGTCCGCCAAGGAGGCGCTGCGCAAGGCCGACCGGGCCGCGCGGAGCGAGCCCGTGTCGGAGGTGCTGCCGGCGGCGAAGGAGCGGACCCCCGCGACCCTCGAGATCGACGGCCACCTGATCAAGCTCACGAATCTCGAGAAGGTCCTCTTCCCCGAGGACGGCTACACGAAGGCGGACCTCATCAGGTACTACACCGATGTCTCGCCGTACCTCATCCCGGTCATCCGCGACCGGCCGCTCACCTTGAAGCCGTTCCCCGACGGCATCAGCGGCATGAGCTTCTACCAAAAGGACAAGCCGAGCTTCACTCCGAAGTGGATCAAGACCTGGACCGACCACCGGGCCGACCGCGAGGGCGGCATCGAGTACATCCTCGGCAACGACCTCGCGACGCTCGTGTGGATGGCCAACTACACCGCGATCGAGATCCATCCCTGGCTGTCCCGCACCGACACGCCGGACCAGCCCGACATCGCGATCATCGACCTCGATCCGTCCACCGGCGCGACGTGGGACGACGTGAAGGAGACCGCGCTCATCGTGCGCGATGTGCTGCACGGGCTCGACATCGAGGGCTTCCCGAAGACGACCGGCTCGCGCGGGATCCACGTCCTCGTCCCGATCGCGCCCATCTACACGTTCGACGAGTCCCGAGGGTTCGTCGAGCAGATCGGAAGGGCGGCGCAACAGAGGGCGCCGAAGCTCGTCACGCTCACATTCGCGAAGAAGGAGCGGCGGGGCATCTACATCGATTACCTGCAGAACGTGCGCGGCAAGACGACCGCCGGTCCGTACAGCGTCCGTCCGATCCGGCGCGCCCCGGTGAGCGCGCCGCTCCGCTGGGACGAGATCTCCGGACTCGGCCGGCCCGACGCGTTCACGATGATGAATCTGCCGGCGCGGCTCGAGAAGGTCGGCGATCTCCTGAAGCCGATGCTCAAGCTGCGGCAGAAGCTGCCGGCGACGGTCTTCACGACCGGTGATCCGAAGGCCGAGCCACGGGTGAAGGCCACGAGGGCCGTTGTCGCAGCGAAGAAGAGCACGACGAAGAAGACCGCCGCGAAAAAGACGGTCAGGAAGAGCTCGAGACCGTGACCGCGGCGGTCCTGGTACCCGGATACGGCGGCACGGCGGAGCAGCCACTGCTGAAACGGCTGGCCACGCGGCTCGAAGCCGATGGTGTCGCAACGTCGCGCATCACGTTCTCATCGAAACGGCCCAGCCGCGGGTACATCACCGAGAAGGACGAGCTTCGCGCCGCGCGTGACGCCGTCGTCGCGAAGGCGGGCAGTCCTATCGCGCTCATCGGCCGGTCGTACGGCGGACGCATGTGCGCGTTCCTGGCCGCGGATGAGCCACCCGACGCGCTGGTCATCCTCGGCCATCCCATCTCGCCTCCCGGCCGGCCGCGACCCGCTGACGAAGCCGCGCTCCTCGGCATCCGCTGCCCGACCCTGGTCGTGCAAGGCGATCACGACGAGCTCGGACCGCTCGCGGTGCTCGAGCGCATCGCGGGGCAGAACCCGCGCATCGATCTCGTCGTCCTGCGTGGCGCCGCGCACGAATACGGGAAACACGAGGCCGAGGCGATCGATGCCGCGGCCCGATGGCTGGCGAGCGTCCTCCGCCAATAGCGCGGATCCCGTTCACATCTCATCCACACCCGCGGTCCAGCGTGAGCGGCGCATCCAGGAGATGACAAGAGGAGCTCAATGACATGCGTGCGTTCTTCATCGCGATCCTCGTTCTCTTCGTCGGCGGCGCGATCGCGGCCGGCGCGTACGAAGCCGGGATCAACAGCGGCATCGCGCAGGTCCCGGTCCAGCTGGTGGCACCGGCCGCCCCCGGCGTTCCCGGAACGGTCGGTGCGGCACCGGCCGTCGCGTATTACGGGCGCCCCTATGGCTGGGGCTACGGCTTCAACCCGTTCGGGTTCCTGTTCCCGCTGCTCGGGCTGTTCCTGTTCTTCGGTCTCATGCGCGCCATCATCGGTGGCGGCAGGGGCTGGGGTCACCGCGGGTGGTACGCCGACGGCGATCGCGCCGTGCCGAGCCGCTTCGACGAGTGGCACACGCGTTCCCACAGTGGTGGCACGTCGACGAGCGGTCCCGCGACACCGCGTCAGTAGCATGAGCGCGGCATGAAGACGATCCTCGTCGTCGACGACGAACCGAAGATCGTCGACCTCGCCCGCGACTACCTCGAGGCCGCCGGCTTCGCGGTCGTGAGCGCCTCCGATGGCTCGGAGGCGCTCATGCGTGCCCGCGCAGACAAGCCGGATCTTGTGGTCCTCGATCTCGGGCTTCCGAAGCTCGATGGGCTGGACGTCGCCCGCGCGCTGCGGCGCGATTCGGGCGTCCCCATCGTGATCCTGAGCGGCCGGTCGGACGAGAGCGACAAGCTCGTGGGCCTCGAGCTCGGCGCCGATGACTACGTCACGAAGCCGTTCAGCCCGAAGGAGCTGGTCGCCCGCGTGCGCGCCGTCCTCCGGCGCGTGGAACGGCCGGCGCCGGTCAGCGACGTCATTCACGCCGGAGATGTGACGCTCGACGTGCCCCGGATGCGAGTCACCGCAGGAGATCGCGACGTCGAGCTCACTGCGACGGAGTTCCAGCTCCTCGCGGCCCTCGCACGCGATCCGGGCCGGGTCTTCACGCGCTCGCAGCTTCTCGATGCGGTGCACGGCGTCGCGTTCGAGTCATACGAGCGGGCGATCGACGCGCACGTGAAGAACATCCGGAAGAAGCTCGAGGCCGACCCGCGGGATCCGCAGTATCTCCAGACCGTCCACGGCGTCGGGTATCGCTTCCGCGACGATGAGCGATGACCGGCCTCGGCCGGCACGATCGCCCCGGCCGCTATCGCGAGCGGCCCCTGTGGTGGCCCGAGGGCGAGCCATTTCCCGCCCAGGGCCTGGCACCGCGGATGTCGATGCGGCCGCGCGCCATGCGCCGCATGTTCCTCGCGTTCGTGACCTTCATCATCCTGGCGCTGGTCGGCGCGGTCGCGGTGTTCTCGTGGCTGACGAGCGCCTGGACCGAGTGGACGGGCGGGCCGCCGCCCGACCACCAGGGTGGACCGTGGCCGGTCGGCATCTTCGTGCTGTTCGCGATCCTCGCGGGCGGGTCGGTCCTCCGACGCGTCTTCCGCGGTGTCGCGATGCCGGTGGGCGACCTGATCGACGCGGCGGGCCGGGTCGAGGGAGGCGACTACGACGCGCGGGTGCCCGAACGGGGTCCGCGCGAGATGCGGTCGGTCGCGCGAGCGTTCAACACCATGACCGCGCGGCTCGAAGCGAACGAAGCACAACGGAAACAGCTGCTCGCCGACGTCACGCACGAGCTGCGCAATCCGCTGACCGTGATGCAGGGGAACATCGAGGCGCTGATCGACGGGGTGCACCCCACCGACACCGCACACCTCGACCTGATCCTCGAGGAGAGCAAGCTCCTCGGCCGCCTGATCGAAGACCTGCGCACGCTGTCGCTCGCGGAGGCCGGCGCTCTCACGCTGGTCCGCGAGCGCGTTGACGTGACGGATCTCGCCCGCGATGTCCTGGCCGCGCACGCGGATCGGGCGAGGCAGGCGGGGGTCGAGCTCGTCCCCGTCGCGGCGGGGACAGCGGTCGTCGACGCTGATCCGATGCGCATCCGCGAGGTGCTGTCCAATCTGGTCGGGAACTCGCTGCGGTACACGCCGGCGGGCGGCACGATCGCCATCGATGTGACCACCGGCACGATGGTCACCCTGCGCGTCCGCGATTCCGGTGCGGGCATCGCTCCGGCGGCGCTCACGCACGTGTTCGAGCGATACAGCAAATCGACCGATTCGCCGGGCGCCGGCCTCGGGCTGGCGATCGCGAAGGGCCTCATCGAGGCTCATGGCGGGACGATCCGCGCGGAGAGCGTGGCGGGTCAGGGCACCGTGATCACGTTCACCCTGCCCGCGGGGTCGACCTAGCCGGGCGAGCTCTGGTCGTCCATCTGCGCGCGTTGCAGCTTGCCCGAGAAGTCGACGTAGATCGACTTCCATTCCGAATAGACGTCGAGCGCCGCGCGTCCGGCCTCGCGGTGGCCATTGCCGGTCGACTTGGTGCCACCGAACGGGAGCTGGATCTCCGCGCCGATCGTCCCCGCGTTCACGTACACGAGTCCGGTGTCCGCGTCGCGCATGAAGCGGAACGCGTTGTTGACGTTCTTCGTGAAGATCGAGCACGACAGGCCGTACTTCGTCGAGTTCACGACTCGGATGGCCTCGTCGATGTCCTTCACCTCGATGACCGCGGTGACGGGGCCGAAGATCTCCTCCTGCGCGACGCGCATGTTCGGCTTCACGTCGACGAGCACCGTGGGCTCGTGGAAGAAGCCCTTGCCGAGCGCGCCGTCCGTTGGGATCCGCCCGCCGGCGGCGACGGTCGCGCCTTCCTTCTCGGCGATGGGGATGTAGCTGTGGACCTTCTGCTGCGCCTCGCTCGAGATGACGGGACCGAGATCGGTTCCGGCGTCGAGGCCGTGCCCCATCTTCAGCTTCTTCGCGCGACCCACGAGGCGGTCGATGAGCTCGTTCGCGACCGAGCGGTCCGTGATCACGCGCGACGCCGCGGTGCAACGCTGACCCGAGGTGCCGAACGCCGACCACACGATGCCTTCGAGCGCCAGGTCCAGGTCCGCGTCCTCCATCACCACGATCGCGTTCTTGCCGCCGAGCTCGGCGGACACGCGCTTGAGCTGCCTGCCCGCGATCTCGCTGATGTGCGCGCCGACGTCGCTCGAACCGGTGAACGACACGAGATCGACGCCAGGATGCGTCACGAGCGCGTCGCCAAGCTCGCCGCCCGGTCCGAGGAGGAGGTTGAGCACGCCCTTCGGCAGACCCGCCTCGACCAGGATCTCGACGAGCCGGACGGCGAGCATCGGGGTGTACGACGCCGGCTTGAAGACGACGGTGTTGCCGAGGATGAGGGCCGGCATGATCTTCCAGGTCGGGATCGCGAACGGGAAGTTCCACGGCGTGATCGCGGCGACCACGCCGAGCGGCTGCCGCGTCGACATCGCCCACTTGTTCGGCAGCTCGGCCGGGACCGTGTCGCCGAACTGGCGGCGCCCCTCGCCGGCGATGTAGTAGGTCATGTCGATGCCCTCTTGGACGTCGCCACGGGCCTCGGCCAGGACCTTGCCCATCTCGACCGTCATCTCGCGGGCGAGCTGGTCCTTGCGCTGGAGCATGATCTCGCCGGCGCGATAGAGGATCTCGCCGCGCTTCGGCGCCGGATAGAGACGCCACGCGTCGGCGGCGCGCCGTGCGGCATCAACGGCGCGGTCCACTTCGGCCTTCGTCGAGCGCGTCGCGGTGGCGATGACCTCGCCGGTCGCGGGATCGAGGTCCTCGAACGCCTCGCCGCTGGCGGCATCGGTCCAGCGGCCGTCGATGTAGTTCTGCAGGTGCGGTGTGGCCATCTCGCGTCCCCCTTATGACTCGCGCGCGGTGCTCCTAGAACTGCGCTCCGTAAAAGAGCCAGATCGTGAGGCCGCCGACGAAGATGATCCCGAACACGATGAGCGCGAACGCGATGTTCGCCTGGCGATCGGGATCGCTGCTGAAGCTGCTCATGTACGTACGCGCGTAAGGCCCTTCGGGCCTTCCAAGACCGTCGTCGCCGCTCGGTGTGAGCAAGCTCCCACCGGCCGGCTCCTAGGTCTTGTGGAGCTGCGGGGATTCGAACCCCGGACCTCTTGAGTGCGATTCAAGCGCTCTACCAACTGAGCTACAGCCCCAAAAGCGGCTGCGCCGCTTTTGGGGATGCTGCCGACGCGTGAGCGAGCGCTCGCGAGCGAACGCTGGTCGGCAGACACAGCCCGGGGCGACGCGTGTCCAAGTGCCTCAAGACTAAGGGTTCGGCGGCGGGGAGGCCAAGACAGGGAGCTGCGTTCGGCTCGCCGAGGCACGGTGCAGCTACTCGATCTTCAGGACGACCGGGGCATCACCCCAGAGCCGCTCGAGGTTGTACAGCTCGCGCTCTTCCGGCACGAACACATGAACGACGACGTCGCCGAGGTCGACCAGGATCCAGCGACCGCCGCTGTGGCCTTCGACGCCGACCGGTGCGCGGCCGACGGCTTTCGCGGCTTCCACGATGCCATCGGCGATCGACTGCGCCTGTCGCTCACCGCGGCCGCTGCACAGGATGAAGAGGTCGGCGATGGACGTGACCTCGGACACGTTCAGCACGAGGATGTCTTCGGCCTTCTTGTCGCTCGCTGCCTCGACCACGAGGTCGGCCAGCTCCCGCGGGCTCAGATCGTTCCCGACGATGGTGCCTCCGCGCGGTACAGGCCGCGCGCCTCGATGTGTCGCCAGACCGCGTCTGGAACAAGGTACCGCAGCGACCGGCCTCGGGCTGCCCTCGCGCGAAGCTCGCGCGAGCTGATGTCGAGGCGCGGGGCGTCGAACGGCACGATCGTCGCGTTGCCCGTCCGCTCCGGGGCGCCCGGTCGCTCGGCGACCACGAGCGTCGCCAGCTGCGCGATGCGGTCCGTGTCCTTCCACCGGGGCAGCGCCGCGAGCGCGTCGCCGCCCAGGATCAGGAACAGCTCGTCCACGCCTGCGAGCCGCTCGAGCGTGTCGACCGTGTACGAGGGACCCTCGCGATCGAGCTCGATCCGAGAGACCGAGAAGCGCGGCTCGCCCGCCACCGCGAGCTCGACCATCGCGAAGCGCTCGGCCGCGTCCGCGACGGGCCCCCGCTCCTTCAACGGCGCGCGCCGCGCGGGGATGAACACGACGCGATCGAGCGGGACCGACTCGAGCGCCGCGTTCGCGATGGCGAGATGACCGACATGGACCGGGTCGAAGGTGCCACCGAAGATCCCGACCCTCATCGCGGGCCGCTCTCCGTCCACTCGAGCTCCTTGGCCCCGATGCGGACGGTGTCGCCGTCCTTCACCCCGAGGCGCCGCAGCTCCTTCTCGATGCCCTGCCGCTGCAGAAGACGCTGGAAGTACGCGGCCGCATCGGGACTCTCCCAATCGAGGCCGCGCGCGAGCTGCTCGACTCGCCCGCCCTTCACCCGATACCCCTCGTTCTCGCGGGCAACGGTCCAGTCGCGGCCGCCACCGGAGAACGCGATGCGCCGTTCGCCCGGCGGCTTCGCTTCGACGACCTCGCGGTCGGGGGTCCTGGCCCAGATGCGCTTCAGCAGATCCGGCACGCCCTCACCCGTCGCCGCGGAGATCGCGAGCGCATCCTTGCCTAGCGCCTTCGCGATCTTTGGCGCGCGCTCGCGGGCCTCGAAGAGATCAAGCTTGTTGAGCGCGAAGATCCGCGGCCGCTCCATGAGGCCGCGGCCGTACGCCGCGAGCTCCTTGTCAACGACCGCGATGTCCGCGATCGGGTCATCGAGCGCGAGATCGACAACGTGCACGATCAGCCGCGTGCGCTCGATGTGCCGCAGGAACTCCTCGCCGAGCCCGGCGCCCGTGCTCGCGCCCTCGATGAGCCCGGGGATGTCCGCGATGACCATCTCCCGCTCGTCGAGCCGCGCGACGCCGAGATTCGGGGTGAGCGTCGTGAACGGGTAGTCCGCGATCTTCGGGTGCGCGCGGGTCAGCGCGGCGAGGAGCGACGACTTCCCGGCGTTCGGCAGGCCCACCAGACCGACATCGGCGATGAGCTTCAGCTCGAGGTCGAGCTCATGGGACTCGCCCGGCTGCCCGTCCTCGGCGATGCGCGGGATCCGCCGGGTGCTCGACACGAACCGCGCGTTCCCGCGCCCGCCCTGGCCGCCCTTCGCGATCACGATCTCCTCATCGGGCGCGATGAGGTCGGCGACGCGCTCGCCGGTCGCGCGGTCGACGACGATCGTGCCCTGCGGCACGCGCAGCAGCAGGTCGGTCCCCGCCTTGCCGCTCTTGTTCTTCCCGCCGCCATCGCCGCCGTTCGTCGCCGCGAGCGTCTTGCGGAACCGGAAGTCGGAGAGCGTCGTCATGCCGGTATCGACGCGCACCACCACGCTTCCGCCTCGGCCACCGTCGCCGCCATCGGGCCCGCCGCGCGGGACGTGCGCCTCACGGCGGAACGAGATGATGCCGCTGCCGCCATCGCCGCCCTTGACCACGATGTGCGCGCGATCGAGGAACACCTACGCCGCCAGCCGGACGTGCGCGGCGTCCGCGCGCAGGCGCTCGAGGAGCGCCGCGATGCCGGTGGTCGCTCCGGCCTTCGGCAGGCGCGCGAGCAGCGCGTAGGGATCCGCGGCGAGATCGATCGGCGTGAGCGCCGAGCCGGCGGGAAGCTCACCGAGCAGCGCGACGAGCGCCTGCGCCTCGGTCTCGCGATCCGTGAGGCCCGGAAAGGTCAGCAGCTCGATGGTCAACGCGAGCTTGCGCGACGCGGCCTCGCGCAACGCCGCACGCACGTCGGTCCAGCGGTGACCGACGGGAGCGTGCACGCGCTCGTACGTCGGTCCATGCGCGGACGCGAGCGCGACGACGATGCGGTCGACGCCGGCATCGGCGGCGCGCGCGATCGCGGGCGCCGACGACGCGCTCGTCCGCAGGATCACCTCGCGGCCGGCCGGGCGCGTGATGAGCGCCGCGGCATCGGCAACGACGCGTACCAGCCCGAGCGGGTCCCCCTCGCACGCGTGGCCGAACGAGACGCTCGTGCCGCCCGCCGCGAAGTGCGCGTTCGCGACGGCGGCCGCATCCGCCGCGGTCACCAGCATGGCCGACGGCTCGAGTGGAGCGCGCTCCTCGCGCCGGCGAAGGGCGACGATCGGGCCGGCCTGGTCGCTCGCCGAAGCGCCGAGCGGCAGCGCGCACTCGCCACGGCCGAGGAACGCGTTCCGCGCGGCCGGGCACGCGTACTCGCGCGCACAGCGGGCGAGCTGCCTGAGCAGCCGGTTCGAGGGCTCGCTGCGGAGGCGCTCGGTGACGCGTGACGCCAGGTCATCCGTTGATGGTGCGGCCGGTCGCGCCGGACCGAGCGGGACGGCCGCGACGACGATCTCGCCGGTCAGGTCGGCGGCGACGGCGGCGTAGGGGAGCGGGTCGAGCGGGGAGACGTCCGCCGCCGGGTCCGCCGCGGGCAGGTGGGTGCGAAGGTGTCCAGGGCGGAGGACCGCGGCGAGTGCCCAGCGGGCCGGTCCGAGCGGCCGGGGCAGACCGCGGCGATCGATGCCGATGGCGGCGCGATCCGCGAGCGGCACGAGCTGCGCGTCCGCCGGTAGCGGCACGGCGCGATCGAGCGCGACCGGCGTGTCGCCATCGAGTGCCGCCGCGCCGTAGTCGGCCGACACGACGACCCGGCCCGAGCGATCGCTATGGACTGCCTGCAGCACCGACCCAGTATGAGAAGAGGCCGGGGGATCACCCCGGCCTCCAAAGAGCGGTGGTCGCCGGAGGGCTACGGCTGCACGGTCAGCGGGTTCACGAACCGCCCGTTGATCTTGGTCTCCCAGTGGACGTGCGGCCCCGTGGTCACGCCGGTGAGCCCGATCGCGCCGATCACCTGACCCGCGGAGACCGCGGTGCCGACCCCGTAATACGCGGCGCTCATGTGATAGAAGCACTCCTGCAGATTGCCGCTGGTCACGCAGATGTGGAGGCCGCCGACGGCGACCCAGCCGTTCTCGCTGATGACCCCGCTGACCCCGGCCGCGAGGCCGCTGCCGTACGGCGCGGCGACGTCGACGCCCGTGTGTCCGCTCCACATGTACTGGGTGATGACGCCGGCGACCGGCCACGCGAGATAGCCGCCGCCGGTCTTGATCGCGGGTGCCGGCGCGGCCGCGCGGGCGATAACGCTGCTGGTCTGCTGCGCGGGCTCTTCCGTCGGCAGGGGCAGGGTCGGGAGCACCGCATTCTGCACGAAGATCAGCTGGCCCGGCGCGAAGTGCTCGGGCTCGAAGTAGAGGCGGTTGTAGTCCTTGATGGCGGCCGGATCGACCTTGAACCGCGATGCGACCGACTCGACGGAGTCCCCGTCGGCGACGGTGTACAGCGCGCCTTCGAGCGGCGGGATCATGATCTGCCGCCCGACCTGCAGGTGATACGGATCGCTGATGCCGTTCGCGAACGCGACGGCCTCGGCGGAGATCCCATAGAAGTTCGCGATGGACCAGAGCGTGTCCTCGGTGGAGAGCGTGTACTGGCCGATCGGCCGGACACCCTGCGCTTGGGTCGTGACCGGGTTACGCCCCGCTGCGATCGTGCCGCCACGAGCTGCGGGGGCGACACGCGAGACCTGTGGCTCGCCATCGACCGGCGCAAGGCTCGTCGAGCCGACTGCCGAGTTGAAGGATGGCTGCGCGACCGGGGTGGCGGCGGAGCTCGCGATGAACGGGAGCGACATCACGATCGACGCGACGAGGAGATTGACGACGACGATCAGAGCTTTGCGACCGAGCCGTGACGCAGTGATGAGCGCCAGCATGCCGGCCGGCCTGCCCGTCAGCTTCGTCCTCAATACCGTTGTCCTCCCTCAAGTCCACAGCGGACACCGCCACGGGCGGCGAACGCACGGATCACCGCGGATCCGATCCCCGAAGCTCCACTCCCCAGCGAAAAGGCGTGTACGCATTGCGTACTGACCGTACGGGAACAGTCGCACCGTACCAACTGGCTCATCGATGTGTCAACCGCACAACGGGCCCATGACGTTACGGAAACAAGGACGATGGTCCGGTCCTGCCTGGCCCGGCGGGGGCCGATCGCACCGCGGTTTGCGACGTTCTAGAGGCCTCCGTACGCTACGTCGCGGTGCCCGACTACAACCTCTCCTATTTCTATGTCTTTGCCTTTTTCGCGGTCGGCGCGGGCTTCGTCACCATTTTGCTCACCCTCTCGCGGCTCATCGCGCCGCGGAAGCCGAGCTTGGAGAAGTCGCGGACCTACGAATCGGGTGAGGAGCCCGTCGGCCAAGCGTGGGGCCGCTACCCGAGCCACTTCTACATCTTCGCCCTGCTCTTCGTCGTGTTCGATGTCGAAGTGATCTTCCTGTTCCCGTGGGCCGTGCTGTTCCGTTCGCTCGGGTGGAACGGCTTCATCGAGATGGTCGTGTTCATCGCCATCCTCGTTGTCGGCCTCTACTACGCCTGGCGGAAGCAGGTCCTGCGGTGGTACTAGCCGCGCCGCGCCCGACGATCGATCTCGCGACGGTGGCGCGCGAGCTCGGTGCCAAGATCGGCGCGCGCGCTCGCGTCTCGATCCTGCACGACATGGTGGTCATCGACACCGAGCGCGATCACCTCGTCGAGATCGCGACGCTCGTGCGGGACGATCCGTTGACGAAATGCGACCTCTACTCGACGAACGCCGGCGTCGACACCGGCGCCGAGCTTCGCTCCGTCACGTTCGTCCGCGGGATCACGACGCACGTCTTCGTCATGCTGCGGACCGTCTGCTCAGAGATGGACCCACGCATACCCACGTTGTCCGGCGTGTGGCCGGGCGCGAACTGGTGCGAGCGCGAGACCTACGACATGTTCGGCATCACGTTCGATGGCCACCCCGATATGCGGCGGATCTTCCTCGAGGAGTCGTTCCCCGGTCATCCGCTGCGCAAGAGCTTCCTTCCGCCGCGAAGCGACGCGCGCGGAGGCTGAGCGATGCCCATCGGACCCTTCGGCATCGATCCAACGATCTGGGCCGTCCTCCGGCTCCTGATCGCCGTGGGCCTCACGGTGTTCCTCGTGCTCAATGGGGCGCTCGTCCAGATCTTCCTCGAGCGCAAGGTCCAGGCGGTGATGCAGGACCGGATCGGTCCATATCACACCGGTCCGTTCGGGCTGCTCCAGACCTTCGCCGACGCCATCAAGCTCCTGAGCAAGGAGGACATCCGAGCCAAGCTCACCGACGCGCCGTTCTTCCTGGCCGCCCCCGCGATCGTGTTCAGCCCGATGGTCGCCTCGTTCGTCGTGCTGCCGTTCGGGCCTGACTTCGTTGGGGCGCCTCTGAACGTCGGTCTCCTGTATCTCACGACCCTCGGCTCGATGACCGTCCTCGGCGTGGTGATCGCCGGCTGGGCGTCCAACAACAAGTACTCGCTGATGGGCGGCCTGCGCTCGGCCGGCCAGCTCATCTCGTACGAGGTCCCGCAGATCCTGGGCCTCGTGACGGTCGTGCTCTATGTCGGATCGCTCTCGATGGTCGACATCACGAACGCGCAGCCGGGTCCGCTGGTCAACGTCCTGATCCTCCCGATGGCGTTCGTGACGTACTTCATCGCCGCGCTCGCGGAGACGAACCGGGCGCCGTTCGATCTTCCGGAGGCCGAATCGGAGCTCGTCGCAGGGTTCCTCACGGAGTACTCCGGCATGCGCTGGGGCGTTTTCTTCCTCGCCGAATACGGCGAGGTCACGGTGGTCTCGGCGATCATGGCGACGCTCTGGTTCGGCGGCTGGCACGGACCGGGCGTCGACGCGCTGCCGATCCTCGGTGTGCTCTGGTTCACGCTCAAGACGTACGTCTTCGTGATCCTATTCATGTGGATCCGCGCGACGCTGCCGCGGCTCCGCATCGACCAGCTCATGGGCTTCTGCTGGAAGGTGCTGATCCCGCTCGCGCTGGTGAACATCCTGCTCACCGCCGGGCTCATCCTCGCCTTCCCCGACCCGCGACTGCCCATCGCCGTCGTGAACTGGCTACTGGTCGCCGCGCTGGTGGTCGGCCTGCCGTTCACGCAACGGCGGCGGCTCTTGCGATTCCGGTCGCGCACCCGCGAGTCCGTTGCGATGCGCGACGCGCTCCTCGCGCCCCCGATGCTCGATTAGATGTTCGACTTCCTCGAGCCATTCTTCTTCGTCCTCTTCACGGTCGGCATCATCGGCGCCGGTGCGGCCGTCGTGATGCTGCGGCGGATCACCGCGCAGGCGCTGCTCATGGCGTTCACGTTCGCGTGCATGGCCGGCATGTTCCTGCTCCTCGGTGCGGAGACGATCGCCCTCTTCCAGGTGCTCATCTATGTGGGCGCGATCACGATCCTCATCCTCTTCGGTGTCATGTTCACGAAGCAGTCCGAGAGTGACTACGCGCTGTTCTTCCAGCGCCAGGCGCCGTTCGCCGCGGGCCTCGCCGCCGTGGTCGCGCTGCCGGTCATCGTCCTGGCGTTCTCGTTTAAGGATGTGGCCACGCCGTCGCCACGCGGCGGCGACCTCGTCCCGCTCGGCAGCAGCCTGTTCACCGACTACGCGTTCCCGTTCGAGGTTGCCTCGGTGCTCCTGCTGGCGGCCCTCGTCGGCGCGATCGTCCTCGTGAAGCGGGACGAGCAGTGACCGTGCCGCTCGGCGCGTTCATTGCCGTGTCCGCAGCGCTGTTCTTCCTCGGCGCTGCCGGCGTCCTCGTGCGGCGCAACGCCGTGGTCATCCTCATGTGCGTTGAGCTCATGCTCAACGCGAGCAACCTCGCGCTCGTCGCGTTCGCGCGGCGCGCCGGTCAGCTCGGTGCGGGCAATCCCCTCGATCAGCGCGGCAGCGTGTTCGTCGTCTTCGTGTTCGTCATCGCCGCAGCCGAGGTCGCGGTCGGCCTCGCGATCATCCTCGCCGCGTACCGCAACCGGCCCACGGTCAATGTCGATGACATCCACGAGATGAAAGGATGATCCAGAACGTCTGGCTGATCCCGGCCTTCCCGCTGCTCGCGTTCCTGATCAACGTGTCGCTCGGGCGGCGCTGGCTCAAGCACTGGACTGGCCCGCTCGCCGCACTCGCGATCGCGGCGTCCGCGGTCATGTCGATCGGCGTCTTCCTCGAGGTGCACGGTGGGCAGGCGCGGACGATCGTCCGGCTCTACGAGTTCATCGGCGTCGGCGACTTCCACGTGGATGTCGCGGCGCTCGTGGATCCGCTCTCCTCCGCGATGCTCCTCGTCGTCACGATCGTGTCGTTCCTCGTGCACGTGTATTCGATCGGGTACATGGCGCACGACCATGGGTTCTGGCGCTTCTTCTCGTGGCTGCCGCTCTTCGTGTTCGCGATGCTCATCCTCGTCCTCGGCGACAACTACCTCGTGATGTTCATCGGGTGGGAGGGTGTCGGGCTATGCAGCTACCTGCTCATTGGGTTCTGGTTCGAGCGGCCCGAGCCGAGCGGCGCCGCGAAGAAGGCGTTCATCATGAACCGGATCGGTGACTGGGGCTTCACCATCGGGATGATCACGACGTTCCTGGTGTTCGGCTCGATGAACTTCGTCGAGGTCTTCGACCGCGTCGCGAAGGATCCGCCCGCGCAGGGCGTGCTCGCGCTCATCAGCCTCGCGTTCTTCCTCGGCGCGACCGGCAAGTCGGCGCAGCTCCCGCTGTACTCGTGGCTGCCGGACGCGATGGAGGGCCCGACGCCGGTCTCCGCGCTCATCCATGCGGCGACGATGGTCACCGCGGGCGTGTACCTGGTCGCCCGCTCGACGCCGCTGTTCGAAGCGGCCGGCCCGGTCCTCGCGGGCGTCGGTGGCGTCGGCGCGCTGACCGCGATCTTCGCCGCGACGATCGCGCTCGTGCAGTTCGACATCAAGCGCGTCATGGCGTACTCGACCGTGAGTCAGCTCGGCTACATGTTCCTGGCCCTCGGCGTGGGCGCGCCGATCGCGGCGATGTTCCACCTCATCACACACGCGTTCTTCAAGGCACTGCTGTTCCTCGGGTCGGGCTCGGTGATCCACGGCATCGGCGACGTGCAGGACATGCGGCGGATGGGCGGCCTCCGGGCGAAGATGCCGATCACCTACTGGACGATGGTCATCGCCGGCGGCGCGCTCGCCGCACTGCCGCCGCTCGCGGGCTTCTGGTCAAAGGACGAGATCCTCGGTTCGGCGTTCAAGAACGGCTATCCGCTGCTCTGGGGCGTCGGCGTCATCACCGGCGGGCTGACCGCCTTCTACGTGACCCGCGCCATCTGGCTCACGTTCCACGGTCAGCCTCGCGATCGTCACCTGTTCGATCACGCGCACGAGTCCCCACGCATCATGAGCGTCCCGCTGCTCGTGCTCGCGGCGGGCAGCGTGCTCGTCGGGTTCATCGGCTTCCCGCCGGACAACGGCTTCATCCACGCGTTCCTCGGCCCCGCGGTCGAAACCGCGCACGGCGCGGCCGAGCACACGACCAACTGGGGCGAGTTCCTGATCTTCGCCGCCATCTCGACGGCCATCGGCGTCGCCGGGATCCTGCTCGGCCTCTCGATGTACGCGCGCGGCCGTCCGGACCCGGCTGCGGTGTCGCGCGCAGCAGGTCCGTACTACGACGTCCTCGTGAACAAGTACTACGTCGATGAGATGTACGACCGCCGCCTTGTCGACCTCGGGAAGGCGTTCGCCGGCGCGGCGTGGGCCTTCGACATCCACATCATCGACGGGCTGGTGAACCGCCTCGGCTGGGCCATCACGCTCGGTGGCGGCGCGCTCCGGCGCGTGCAGACGGGCGTCGTCGGCAACTACGCGCTCTCGATCGTTGCCGGCCTGCTCGTGATCCTCGCCGTCTACGGCGGCTACGCGACCGGCTGGCTGGCACGCTGATGGATCACCTGCTGACGCTGCTGGTCCTCGTGCCGATCGTGGGCCTCATCCCGCTCGTCCTCTTCATGCGCGACGTACGCGCTGTCAAGCAGGTCGCCGTGATCACGACGTTCGTTGAGCTCGTCGTATCGCTCGTGATGCTCGCGCAATTCCACGTCGGCGAGGCCGGCTTCCAGATGGTGGAGTCGATCCCCTGGATCCCGAGCTTCGGCATCCGTTACGAGCTCGGGGTCGATGGCATCTCGGTGCTGCTCATCCCGATGACGACGCTCCTCACCTTCATCGCCGTCCTGTATTCGACTGGTGGCTCCATCAAGATGCGGATCGGCGAGTACATGGCCGCATTCCTTCTGCTCGAGGTCGGCATGGTCGGCGTCTTCATGGCGCTCGACCTGTTCCTCTTCTACGTCTTCTTCGAGCTGATGCTCGTGCCCATGTACCTGATCATCGGAATCTGGGGCGGGCCACGGAAGGTCTACGCCACGCTGAAGTTCGTCCTCTTCACGCTCGCCGGATCGCTCCTGATGCTGGTGGGCATCATCGCCGTGTACCTCGCGAGCGGCGATGTGGGGAACCGGACGCTGTCGCTGCCGGAGCTGCTCTCACATCCCGGCCGCTTCAACGGGAACTTCCAGTTCTGGGTGTTCCTCGCGTTCGCGCTCGCGTTCGCCATCAAGATGCCGATGGTCCCCTTCCACACCTGGCTCCCCGACGCCCATGTCGAGGCGCCGACGGCGGGATCCATCGTGCTCGCCGGCGTCCTCCTGAAGGCCGGCGGCTACGGCTTCCTGCGGTTCGCCCTGCCGCTCTTCCCGATCGGCACGCAGGCCTGGCTGCCGATCCTCATCCTGCTGTCGGTCGTCGCGATCCTCTACGGCGCGATCGTGTCGGTCGTGCAGAAGGACCTGAAGAAGCTGGTCGCGTACTCCTCGGTCGCCCACATGGGGTTCGTGACCCTCGGGATCTTCGTGCTGAACCAGCAGGGCGGCGTCGGCGCCGTGCTCCAGATGCTGAACCACGGCTTCGTGACCGGCGCCCTCTTCCTCTTCGTGGGCATCCAGTACGAGAAGACGCACCGCCGGCAGATCGCCGACCTCGGCGGTCTCGCGAACACGTGGCCGCTCTACACCGCGTTCTTCGGCGTCTTCGTGCTCGCGTCCCTTGGGCTGCCGGGGCTCAGCGGGTTCGTCGGCGAGTTCCTCGTGCTGCTCGGTACGTTCAAGTTCAACCCGGCGAGCGGTCCCGGTGGCCTGTTCTGGGGCCCCGCCGCAGCGCTTGGCGTGATCCTCGCCGCGGTCTACCTGCTCTGGATGTTCCAGCGGGTCATGTACGGGACCATCCGTGAGGCGTACCGGAACCTTCCGGACCTCACGCCGCTCGAGGTCGTGTGCGCGGTGCCGCTCCTCGTCCTGACCGTCCTGCTCGGTGTCTTCCCGCAGCTGGCGATCGCGATCATCTCGCCGTCCGTGCAGCGGGTCCTGGCGTTCGCGACCGATGCGTCGCAGGCAGCGCTCAAGTGACCGGGTCCGACGTCGTTGCGGTCCTGCCGGAGATCATCGTCACCGCGACCGCCTGCCTGGTGCTCCTCGCGGACGCGAGCCTCGATCGCCGGTCGGCGCGGCTGTGGCTGCCGATCGTCACGGTGCTCGGCCTGATCGGGGCGATCCTCAGTGGTCCGTTCACCGTGACGAGCCACACCGCGTTCGGCGGCTTCGTGGTGATCGACACGTTCACCGCGTTCTTCCGCGTGCTGTTCTGCATCCTCGCGATCTTCGCGACGGTGGTCGCGCCCGAGTACCTCTCACGCCGCTCCATCCCCGCGGGCGACTACTACGCGACCGTGCTCTTCTCCACGGTGGGTGCGATGACGATCGCGCTCGCGACCGATCTCATCACGGTCTTCGTCGGCCTCGAGCTGATGACGATCCCGGTCTACGTGCTTGCCGGCATGGCCCGCAGGGACCGCTACAGCAATGAGGCCGCCCTCAAGTACTTCCTGCTCGGTGCCTTCAGCTCGGCACTGCTGCTGTATGGATTCGCGTGGCTCTACGGCATCAGCGGCACGACGTCGTTCGCTGGCGTCGCCGACGCCGTCGCGAAGCGCGGATTCAGCGACGGCGCGACGCTGGTCGCCCTTGCGCTCGTCACGGTGGGCCTCGCGTTCAAGGCCGCCGTCGTCCCGTTCCACCAGTGGACGCCAGACGCGTATGACGGCGCGCCGACGCCGGCCACCGCGTTCATGAGCGTCGCGCCGAAGGCCGCGGCCTTCGCGGCGATCCTCCGGATCATGATCGGCGCTCTCGGCCCGCTCGGCCTCGACTGGAGCGCGGTGTTCGCTGTGCTCGCCGCGGTCACGATGACCGGCGGCAACGTCGTCGCGCTCGTGCAGCCGAACGTGAAGCGGATGCTCGCGTACTCGAGCATCGCGCATACCGGGTACATCCTCGCGGGCGTCGCCGCGTACAAGGCCGGCGCGCCGGCTTCGGCCGCGGTGCTCTTCTACGTGTTCGCGTACGGGATCATGAATCTCGGCGCGTTCGCCTGCCTCATCTATATCGATCTCGACGGCACGCGTGGCGCCACGCTCGACGAGCTCAATGGCTTCGCGCGGCGCAACGCCGGCGGCGCCCTGGCCTTCGCGGTCTTCCTCATCTCGCTCACCGGAATCCCGCCGACCGTCGGCTTCGTCGCGAAGGTGTTCATCCTCGGTCCGGTCCTGGACTCGGGCCTCGTCTGGCTTGCGGTGATCATCGCGCTCAACGCGGTGCTGGCGGCCTTCTACTACCTCCGCGTGGTCGTCCACATGTACATGTACGACCCGGACACGAACGCGCCGCGGCTGCTCAACGCCCGCCTGCTGTCGACGGGTCTCGGTCTCGGGGCGCTCGCCACGGTCGTCGTCGGCGTCGTCCCGGACAGCCTGTACCGCTGGGCCCTGCAGGCCGCCGCGCCCTTCATTCGTTAGCGCGCTCGCGCTCGCTGAGGTCGTCCGCTAGCGCGAGGGCAGCAACCGCTCCCCGGCGAGCCCGCCGACCGCCCCGAGGGCCGCGGCGACCGCGAGCGGCAACAGGATCGCCGGCAGCTCGAGTACGAGCAGGCTCCCAAAGTGGGAGACCGGCGCGAACGACGGCGCGAACGCCTGGTGCATCTGCGTCGCGAGGATGCTTCCCAGAAAGAGCGAGAACAGCAGTCCGCATGGCGCTGCGACGATGCCGAGCTTTCCGGCGATGACGCCGGCGCAGAGCAGGATCACCGCGCTGACACCGAACAGGATCGCCGGCGGAACGGGGAGCGGTTCGGTGAGGCCCCACCAGAACGCGAGGCCCGTCGTTGTCGCGAGGACCGACGCGATCATGCGGGCCATCGTCACGGCTTCGTGGCCTTCGCGACCGCCGGAGGCGTGGGCACGACGCGGCGGCGGAGGACGCCGCCGATCTGGCCGGCGATGGCACCGCCGAGCGCGTACGGGATCACGGCGAGAACGAGCTGCAGCTCCCAGCCGAATAGGACGCCGACGTCGTTCGCGTACGTGGCGCGCGGCGCGTACTGCACGAGACCGGCGAAGAGCGCGCCGCAGAAGACCGCGAGCGAGCCAGCCAGCGCCGGTCGCCGACCGGCGAAGAAGCCCGCGCCGGCCGACGCGACGAAGATATAGCCGATCGCGAGGAGCGCGGCGAACCCGAACCATTGCTCGATCCGCAGGAACACCGCGAGGTCGACAAGGCCGGCGGCGACGATCGCGATCGCGAAGCGCATCAGCGCACGGTCGCGAGCGAGCGGTCCACCTGATTGAGGGCCTCGCTGCGTCCGTCGGGACCGATGATCGCGACGTCCTCGATGCGGACGCCGAAACGGCTGGGGAGGTAGATGCCCGGCTCGATCGAGAACGCCATGCTTGGCTCGAGCAGCTGTGCGTTCCCTTCGACCAGATACGGATGCTCGTGTCCGTCGAGGCCGATCCCGTGCCCGAGCCGGTGGATGAAGAAGTCGCCGTAGCCGGCGTCGGCGATCACCGCGCGCGCGGCGGCGTCCACCGACGCCGCGGTCGCGCCGGCGCGCGCGGCGACGTATCCCGCCTCCTGCGCCCGGAGAACCGTGTCGTGGACGCGGATCACCTCGTCGCTCGGAGCGCGCCCGACGTGCACGGTCCGCGTGATGTCCGATCCGTATCCCAGCCGGTTGCCGCCGAAGTCGAGCACGACGGTGTCGCCCTTGCGGATCTGGCGGTCGCTGGTGTGATGGTGGGGCGACGCGCCGTTCTCGCCCGCGGCGACGATCGTGAACATGACCTCGTCGTGGCCTTCGTCGCGCAGCAGCGCGGCGAGATCTGCCGCGATGTCGTTCTCGGTACGGCCGGCGAACTCGATGTCCAGCGTGCGGATGTACGCGCGGTCGGCGGCCGCCGAGACTGCGCGCAGCGCTTCGAGCTCGGCTGGATCCTTGCGCATCCGAAGCTCGCGCGTGAGCTCCGACGCGACCTGGAACGCGCGGCCCGGAAGGGCCGCCTGGAGACGCAGGACGAACGCGCCCCACATCTGGTCGGACACGAAAACGGGGCCGGGCTGCGTGATGCGCGAGCGGACGAGCGCGTAGGGGTCCTCTGTCTCGCCCCACGTCGCGAGGGCCAGGTCCGGCGCGATGGCCGTCGCCCGGGGCGCCTCGAGCGCGGGGAGCACCAACGTCGCGGCGCCGTCGTTCGCGAGGACCAGGCAGGTCAGCCGCTCGCTGCCGAAGATGCGGTAGCCGGTCAGGTATGTGAGATCCGACCCGGGCGCGACGAGGATCGCCGCGGCGCCGGCCTCGCTGGAGCGGGCCGCAGCGCGCACGCGACGTCCCGCATGGTCCATCAACGGTTTCGGCATCAGATGTGCGCTCGACTATCGCATAGCGAC
>JBBRQB010000038.1:0-25241 GCA_038227105.1 Candidatus Limnocylindria bacterium
ACCTGGTCGATCGCGCGATCGCGCGAGAGGTCGACCGAGCGCGCGCCGACGCCCGTCGGAGCGTCGTCGTACCACTGCATGAGGAGCGGGTCATCGTCAGGCGGGATCATCCAGACCCAGTAGGTGTCCGGCTCACGGAGCGCAACGTAGTGGCCGTGGTCGTCGGTGCGCTCGCAATCCCACGGCAGCGACTCGCTGAAGCGGTGCGTGCACACCTGGGCCTTCTTCACGGGATGTCCGTCGACGGCCGTGACCGTGCCGGACAGGGTCACGCCCGGGCGCAGCGTCACGTCGATCCCGGGCGCGTCGGCGGACCGCGCGTCGACGACGTCGGCCTCGCCGCTCGACACGCGCCCGTAGGCCCACTGCGGCAGCAGCTTCAGACCGGGCGCACCGTCGAAGCTCATCTTGTACAGCCCGGGCGTGACGTCGATCGCCCACGTGCCGTCGGCCTTGCTCTTGTCGCAGACGGTCGCGGCGAGCGACAGCGGATTGGCGCAGACCGGACCGAGCGGAACGGCCTTGCCCGCGCTGTCCCGGATGGTGCCGCTGATGCGGCGGATCTTCTGGAACTCCAACCGCACGGAGGTATCGCCCGCCGTCAGGTCGGCCCCGACGAGCTCGCCGAGCCGCCGCTGGCTCGCGGGCGTCTCGGAGCGGATGAGGTACGCGCCCGGCGCGAGACGGAACGCCACGATGCCATCCGGTCCGGTCGGCGCGCAGGTCTGGGCGCCACCGATCGTCGTGGCGCACACGCGGAGGCCGGCGACCGGACCGTCCGCACCGGCCGCGATGACCCGCAGCTGCCGGGGCTCGGGTGACGCCGGAGGGACGACGGTCGGGGGCTGCGCCGAGCACGCAACGAGCAGTACGGCCGCTATCGCCAGAGATCTCACACGGACGTTACGGATCGCTGTCACTTTCCTGCCTCGCATCGTGAATGAAGTACAGAGCGAACGGAAGCGAGGAGACCGAAATGGAGAGCGAACTGATCGCCATCGGGCTGGTGCTCCTGGTCGTCGGCGCGGTCCTGATGGCCGCGATCGGCGCGACGCCGACCCCGCTGGATCTGCACATCGCCGCCGTCCGGGCCGGCTCCGAGGCGCAGGGGCTGGTCAATCAGCTGACCGCGCTTCTCCCCTGGTGACGCGGAGGAGCCGGGATACGTCCGCGAGCGGGCCGGACAGCTCCTCCCCGCGCTCGCGCTCCATGAGACCGCGCATCGCGTGCCGGACGGGCTTTCCCTCGAACAGCACGCGGTAGGTCTCGGCGACGATCGGCATCTCGATGCCCTTCGCCGCCGCGAGCACGTTGACCGCCTCGGTCGTGCCGATGCCCTCGGCCACCTGTCCTCCGAGCCGCGTCTTGATGTCCGCGAGGGTCAGACCCTTCGCGAGCATCTCCCCGACCGACCGGTTGCGCGAGTGCGTGCTCGTGCAGGTGGCGATGAGGTCGCCGAAGCCCGCGAGCCCCGCACAGGTCAGCGGGTTCGCGCCGCTGTCGAACGCGTAGCGCGCGATCTCCGCGAGTCCCCGGGTCATGAAGCCGGCCTTCGCATTGATGCCGTACCCCATACCGTCGATGGCGCCCGCGCCGAGCGCCACGATGTTCTTGAGCGCGCCACACAGCTCGACACCGACGACATCGTCATTCGTGTAGACGCGGAACATCGGTGTCCCGATCAGCTCCTGGAACGTCACGGCGGTCTCCCGCCCCGTCGAGGCGACGACCGTCGGCGCCGGCAGGCCAGCCGCGATCTCCCGCGAGATGTTCGGACCGGACAGGACGGCGATCTGGTCCGCCGGCATAACGTCGCTCCAGACCGCACTCATGCGCCGCGAGTCGTCCGGGGTGAGGCCCTTCGTCGCCGAGCACAGCAGATGGCCCGGCCGGAGCAGCGGCTGAAGGCTATCGCGGAGCGCGCGCACACCCTGAGCCGGCGCGGCGATCACGATGGCGTCCGTCTCGAGCGCGCGGCCGAGATCGGCGGTCACGAGGACGTTGTCCGGGATCTTCACGCCCGGCAGGTAGCGGGTGTTCTCGCGGCGGGCGGCGATCTCCTCGGCGCGGCCCGGGTCCCTGGTCCAGAGCACCACCGACCGGCCGCCGTCGCGGGCCATGATCGTCGCGAGCGTCGTACCCCAGGACCCCGCCTGGAGGACGGCTACGTCCGCTGCGATGCGCTTTGCCCGAGGCGCGGCTCTTGGCCCCGCAGGATCCGGTCGATATTCGCTTTGTGGCGGAACACCACGATGCCGCCGGCGATGAGGATGAACGCGAGCACCGCCGGGTGGAACTGGAGGTACCCGGTCTCGACGAAGATCGCGTAGCCGATGACGGCGCCAGCGACCGCCGCCAGCGAGCTCACGCTCACCATGCGCGTGAGCGCGAGCGCGAGCATGAACGCCACGACCGCGCCGAGCCACGCCGGCGTCGCGATGAACAGCAACGCGCCAAAGCCGGTCGCGACGCCGCGGCCGCCACGGCCCTCAAGGAATGCGGGCCAGCAGTGCCCGGCGACGGCCGCCACCGCGGCGAGCGCCGCGGCGATACTGCGCTGGTCACCCGGACCCTCGACGAGCACGGTCGCGATCCATACCGACGCTGCGCCCTTGAGGATGTCGAGCACCGCGACGAGGAGGGCCGCCCCGAGGCCGAGCGTGCGGTACGTATTCGTCGCGCCCGTCGACCCTGACCCGACCTTCCGCAGGTCGACATTCCGGTACAGGCGGCCGACGAGATACCCGCTCGAGATGGAGCCGATGCCGTACCCGATCACCCCGCACGCGAGGATGCGAAGGAGATCCATCAGTCGCGCGCCCCGCGGAACTGCAGCCGGATGGGCGTGCCGGCGAACGGGAACTTATCACGCAGCTTGTTCTCGAGGTAGCGCTGATAGGAGAAGTGCACCAGGTCGGGCCGGTCCACGAAGAACACGAAGGTCGGCATGTGGGTGTCGGCCTGGGTCACGTGATGGAACCGGACCTCCTTGCCGCGAACGGTCGGCGCCGGGTGCGACCCGAGCGCCTCGACGAGGATCCGGTGCAGCTCGGACGTCGGCACGTGCGCGTGCCGGCTCTCGACCACGCGCACCGCGTCCGCGAGCGCCTCGTCGACGTTGCGCTTGTTCTTCGCGGACACGTAGTGATGCGTCATCCAGGGAGCGAAGTGGAACTCGCGGGCGACGTCCGCCCGAAAGCGTTCGGTCGTGTCCATGCCGCGGTCGACAGCATCCCACTTGTTGATGGCCAGCACCAGCCCGACACCCGCCTCAAGGGCGTATCCGGCGTTGTGGACGTCCTGGTCCACGATGCCCTCGACGGCGTCGACGAGCAGGATGGCCACGTCAGCGCGCTCGATCGCCCGGACCGTCCGGAGAAGCGCGTAATGCTCGATCCCCTGCTCGATGCTGCCGCGGCGGCGGATGCCCGCGGTGTCGACCAGCAGGATCCGCTTTCCATCGCGCTCGATGACCGTGTCAACGGTATCGCGGGTCGTTCCGGGGATCTCGCTCACGACGGCGCGCGACTCACCGACGATCGCGTTGAGAAAGCTCGACTTCCCAACGTTCGGCCGGCCGATGATCGCGATCTTCGCGTCGAACTTCTCCTCGGACTCCTCGGCCGGTGGGAGGACCTCGACCAGCTTGTCGAGCAGATCGCCGGTGCCGGTCCCCTGCATCGCCGACACGGTGTGGACCTCGCCGAGGCCGAGGGCGTAGAACTCAGCGGCCTGAGCCTCGCCGCGCCACGAGTCGCTCTTGTTCGCGACGATGAGCACCGGCTTGCGGCTACGGCGAAGCCGGTCCGCGACGTCGTGCTCGACCGGCAGGATGCCCGCCTTCGCATCCACCACGAACATGACGACGTCCGCTTCGTCGATGGCGGTCTCGGCCTGCGCGCGCACGGCCGCTTCCATCGGGCCGGCCTTCGGATCGGAGAGACCGCCGGTGTCCACCAGCGCGAACTCGCGCCCGCGCCAGTCCGCCGTCGCGTAGATGCGGTCGCGGGTGGTGCCTGGAAGGTCCTCGACGATCGCGACCCGTTCGCCGACGAGACGGTTGAAGAGCGTGGACTTGCCGACGTTCGGGCGGCCGACGATAGCGACGACTGCGCGCGCCATCTAGCTCACCAGCGCTTCGGCGCGCTCCTTCACCTCGAGCAGCGTTTCCATCGGTGTGGAGCACCCGCCGATCAGACCGAGACGATCGATGCCCTCGAGCCACTTGGGCTCGAGCTCCGTGGAATGCTCGATGTGATACGCGGTCTTCCCCTGCATGCGTGCCAGATTGACGAGCTCGCGGGTGTTCGCCGAGTTCTTGCCGCCGACGACGACGATCATGTCGCTCTCGCCGGCGAGCTCGGTCGCCGCGTGCTGCCGCTTGATCGTCACCGGACAGACGGTATTGAAGACCTTCAGCTCCTGACTGATCTCGGCGACGTGACCGACCAGCTCCTTGAATGCCCAGGGCGGCTGCGTCGACTGCGACACCACGCCGGCCCGCTTCATCTTGGGGAGCTTCTCCCACGCTTCCTTGGTCTCGACGATCGTGTAGTCGGTGCCGGCGAACCCGACGAGGCCGATGACCTCGGGATGGTCCGCGGTGCCAAGGATGATCACGCGGTAGCCCTCGTCGGCAAGCTGCTTGGTGAAACGCTGCGCCCGGAGCACGAGCGAGCACGTCGCGTCGATGCACTCGTGGCCGCTGTCCGCGATCTTCGCGCGCAGCGCCGGCGGGACCCCATGGGCGCGGATGACGACGATGCCGGGGCCGACGTCGGCGGGGTCCTTGATGACCGTGACCCCGCGCGCGGCGAGCCGTTCGCTGATCTTCGGGTTGTGGACGATCTGGCCAAGGTTGAAGACCGGTCGACCCGATTCGGCCGCGGCCTCGGTCAATTCGACCGCCTTCTTGACCCCGAAACAGAACCCGTTCTCACGCGCAAGGAGCACTTCCATCGACCCTCAGTGTACGGGCCGAAACGCCCGTTCGGGCCTATTCCGAGTACTGCCCGCGCATGTCCTGTGGCAGCAGCGCAGCGATCCGCCGCATGATCGCGTCAGCGGTCTCTTGGTCGGTCGCGCCATCCGGCAACTCGAGGTCCGCGACCGTGAAGGGCGCACCGACCCTGACGGTGATGTCGGCGCGCAGCAGCTTCGCCTGGCGGGTCCCAGTGACGCCGACCGGCAGGATCGGGGCACCCGAACGCCTCGCGAGGAACGCGATCCCGGGATGTCCGCGTCGCAGGAGGCCGTCGAGGCTGCGGGTACCTTCGGGAAAGAATCCGAGCGGGTTGCCGGACTTCAGCACCTGCAGCGACGTCGTGAGCGCGCGCCGGTCACTCTCTCCACGGCGGACCGGGAAACAGCCCTTCCCGCGCATGAGCCCGCCGACGAAGAAGATGCCGAACGCCTCGATCTTCGCCATGAACCGGATGCAGATCCCGAATGACAGCTCGATCACCGGCGGGTCCTTCCAGTCCGTGTGGTTCGCGACCACGATGTAGCCGCCACGCTTCGGGATGTGCTCGCGGCCCTCGAGCCGCATGCGGTAGAGCAGCCGTCCGAAGAACCGGACGGACGGGAACAGCAGCTGCCAGACCCAGAGTCGCGACTGCGGCCACGTCGGGCCACCGAGGACGCGGATCAGGTCCGTTGGGAGATCGCCCCGAGCACGCGCTCGAGCGCGTCCTTCACCGAGAGCCCGTCGGTCTGGACGACGAGCGCGTCCAGTGCCGCCTTCAATGGCGACACTGCCCGCTCGGTGTCGAGCTGATCGCGGCGCAGGATCTCGTGCAGGAGATCCTGCCGCGGCCGGCGCTCACCGCGCGACGCGAGCTCTTCCTCGCGGCGACGCGCGCGCTCGCCCGCGGATGCGGTGAGGAAGATCTTCTTCTCGGCGTCCGGCAGCACGACCGTCCCGATGTCACGGCCCACCATGACGACGCGGCTCTTGCCTGCCAGCACCCGCTGCTGCTCGACCAGCGCGTCGCGCACCGCCGGAACGCGCGCGACCTGGGAGACGATCCGGTCGATGTCCGCGGAGCGGATCTCCCACGTCACGTCGCTGCCATCGAGGAGGACCGTATACGCGCGGCCATCCTGCTTCGTCGGCGGGCCGATCGTGATCTTCACGGTCCGTGCAAGCTCGGCAAGCTTCGCCGCGTCATCGGGATCGATCCCCTTGCGAAGCGCGGCGAGCGCGACGGTGCGGTACATCGCGCCGGTGTCGAGGAAGAGGTACCCCAGGCGCTCGGCGACGAGCGCGCCGATCGTGCTCTTTCCCGCCCCCGCAGGGCCGTCGATCGCGATCGTCCGGGGCATCGCCACTTACTTCTTGCCCTTTCGCTGCTTGCCGGCCGGTGAGGCAATGTGGACATTCAGGTCGCGTACCTCGCGCTGGGTGAGCTCGCGCCATGTGCCCGGTGGCAGCGATCCGAGCGCGAGTGGACCCATCCGCACGCGACGCAGACGGGTCACCCGGAGACCGACCGCGGCGAACATCCGGCGAACCTGCCGCTTCCACCCGGTGCGCAACACGAGCCGCACGCGGCCGCTGCCCACGACCTTGAGTCCGAACAGCTCGCCGACGCCCTCCTCGAGCTGCACCCCGCGCCCGAGCGCCGACAGCTGCGCGCTCGTGGGCTCGGGCTCGACGTCGACCTCGTACTCGCGCTCGTGCCCGAAGCGCGGATGGAGGACGCGCTCGGCCCAGGCACCGTCGTTCGTCAGCAGAAGCAGGCCTTCGGAGTCCGAGTCGAGGCGGCCGACGGGATACAACCGCTCGCGCGCGCCGACCATCGACACGACCGTCGCGCGTCCGCGCTCGTCACGGGCTGTCGATACGACGCCGACCGGCTTGTTCAACATGACGTAGCGGCGGGCGACGGCGGTCGCGGCCGCCGAGCCGTCCACCTCGATCGGCACGTCCGGGCCGAGACGGTCACCCACCCGTACCGGGCGGCCGCGGCTCGTGACCCGACCGGCGGCGATGAGCTCCTCCGCGTGACGGCGCGACGCGACACCGCGCTCGGCGAGGATCTTGTGCACCTTGGCGGTGCCCTTCGCCGGCGGTGGGACCGGCGCCACGACGCCTTGGGGTCGGCCCGTGGGACGCGGCCGGCGCGCGGGCACCGCCGCAGGACGCTCGCGCCGTTGCACCGGACGTGCGGCAGCGCGCGCAGGTCGCGCGGGACGCCCGGCATCGGTCGCAGGGCGACGAGGTGCGTCGAAGGCGCGCGAGGGAGACCGCCGGCCGGTCGGGCGCGCGGGACGCTGCAGCGGCCGGTCCGGCGCGCGCCCTGGTCCGCGGACCGGCCGCGCGATAGAGCCGCCGCGCATCGGCCGGGATGCCGATCCCGCGATGCGTACCGGGCGCGCGGGTGTTGCGCCCGGGCCACGAACCGGTCTCGCGGTCGTGCGCGCCTCGGCGCGCCGTGGCCGCGCGCGGTCGGATGGCGGCCGCATGCTCATTCGGTCGGGACCGGCTCGCCGCTGCGGACACCGTCGGGTGACAGCACGGTCGGAAGCGCGTCGAGTGACGTGAGGCCGAAGCATTCGAGGAACTCCCACGTCGTCCCGTACTCGAACGGGCTGCCCGGCGCCTCGCGCCGGCCGAGCTCCTCGATGAGCCGGCGTTGCATGAGCGTGTAGATCGTCTGATCGCAATTCACGCCGCGGATGGATTCGATCTCCACGCGCGTCACCGGTTGGCGGTAGGCGACGACCGAGAGCGTCTCGAGCGCGGCGCCGGACAACCGCAGCCGGTCCGCGCCGAGATACGCGGCCACGAACGGCGCCTGCTCCGGTGCGGTCACGATCTGCCAGTCGTCGCCCTCGTGCTGGAGCCGCAGTCCGGTGCCCTGGTACCACTCCTCAAGCTCGACGAGTCCCTCGGAGACGGCCTTCGCGCCCGCGCCGATCGTTTTGGCGAGCTCAGAGCGGCTCACTGGCTTCTCGGCGACGAAGAGCACAGCCTCGATGGCCGCGGCGATGGTCGAGCGGGTCACTCCGGAAGCTCCTCCATGCGCTGCACCTTTCGCTCGATGCGGATCTCGCCGAACAGCTCGTCCTGTGTGATGTCGATGACCAGCCGCCGGTACAGATCCAGCAGCGAGATGAAGGTCACGATCGCGTAGCCAAGGGTCGGCCGCTCACCGAGGAGCGTAACGAACGTGACCGAGGGCTGTTTCGCGATGAGCGCCTCGATCTCCGCGGTGCGCTGCTCGACCGAGTACCGCTCGCCGGGGACCTCGACCTCCTCAGGGGTCTCGCGCGTGAGGGCAAGGACCTTGAGCCACGCGGCGGCGAGGGCATCCGGATCGCCGCCTTTCGGCGGCAAGATGACGGACCCGCCCTCGCGATGGAACGCGCGCTCGCCGGCGCGCATCCGGTCGCCCAGCGCGGCGGCGCGGTCCTTCGTCGTCGCGTACTCGATCAGCCGCAAGCGCAGCTCGGCCTCCGTGTCGACCTCGTCGTCATCCGACGGCGGCACGAGCGACGGCAAGAGGCTGCGGGCTTTCAGCAGCACGAGGCGGGACGCGATGTACAGGAACGCCGAGACCTCGTCGGCCGGGAGCGTGGCCATCGCGCGGACGCGCACGAGATACTCGTCGGCGAGGTCACCGAGCCGGACCGTGAAGATGTCCAGCTTCTTGTCCTCGACGAGCTCGAGGAGCAGGTCGAGCGGGCCCTCGAAGCCGTCGACGGTCACCTCTGGCGGGCGCGGCCCAGAGGGCATCACGGCAGCGCCTCGCGGTCCGCGTGCGCGAGCAGCCGGGCGTCGTCGCTGCGCGGCACCGTGTGATGGCCGGCGATGAGGAAGACGACACGGTCCGACGCGCCGAGGCGGCGAGCCTCTTCCGCGCCGAGGCGTGGGTGATCGAGGTAGCGCGCGAGCGTCGAATCGCCGCGAGAGAGCTCGCGCCGCACGCGAGGAGCGAAGCGCTCGAGGAGCACCCCCGCGATGCGATGCCAGAGCTGTGTGGTCGCCGGCTTCGCGATGTCGTGCAGAAGACCGGCCTGCACCAGCTCCTCGTCAGCGCCAAGTCCACGGAGGATCTCGGCGGTCCGCTCCGCGTGACGCGCGTCTCCGGTCGGACCCGCCGTGATGAAGCGGAGCGTCTGGCGGGGCCGGTGGAGCATCAGAACAGCCGATGCCCGATCAGGCTGTTCGCGAGTGCGGCCGCCGGACCGAAGACGAGCTGCGTGAGGATGCGACCGCCGAAGAAAAAGAGTGCCAGCAGCAACAAGGGACCGTACTGCTGGTACTGGCGCCACGAGTACTGCTGGCGCGGAGGAAGGAGGCCGTAGACGACGTTCGCGCCGTCGAGGGGCGGGATCGGGATCAAATTGAAAATGCCGAGCACGCAGTTGATGAACACCACGAGGGTCAATATCTCGGTATACACACCGCCAAGCGGGTCGAAGCCCCCGAAACGCAACGGCAACGCGCAAAGCGCCGCGACCGCGAAATTGGATAGGGGGCCAGCCACCGCGACGATGCTCACGCCTGCAGCACCCCGCAGGCGCGACTCGTTGAAGGGGACGGGTTTCCCGTAGCCGAATCCGGCGAGCACGAGCAGCAGCGACCCGAAGAAGTCGAAGTGCGCAGCCGGGTTCAGGCTCAGCCGGCCCATCAACCGCCCGGTGTCGTCCCCGAGTCGGTGGGCCGCGTACGCGTGCATGAACTCGTGGATCGTGATCCCGAGAACGATCGCGACGACGAATCCGATGAACTGGATCCACGCGTCGTCCGACGTCGGGTTGCGAAGAACTCCCTGGATCGGCCCGAAGAGACTGCCCTGGACGAAGGCAAGTACCAGCAGCACGAGGCCCATCAGAAGCATCGGGTTGTAGCCCCCGCCGGACCCTCGGGACGCGCGTCCGATCACGGGTCGAGTCTATTGGCCTGGTCTGTCCGCGCGTTGACCGGACCCTTACGATTCCGGCCCGGGTCTGTGGTCGCTTAGGTCGCGATCCGGCCAAGCACCAGCGTCCGGGGCGCCACCGGCCGAGCGCTCCACGCGAATGCATCGCGGACCTGCTGGATCGCGAGGGCGTCGCCCGGCCGTCCGGCGTGATGCACCGTCGCGAAGGGCGCCCCCCGCTCGACACGCGTACCGATCTTCGCGTGCAGAACGATGCCGGTCCGGTGATCGATCGCTTCGCCCTTCTTCTCGCGTCCCGCGCCCAGCCTGACCGACGCGTGGCCGATCTCATCCGCCGCGATGGAGCGCACGTAGGCGGTCTTCGGGGCGAGCAGTGCCTCCCGGTGCGGGGCCTGTGGCAGCCGGCCGGGTTCGTCGACCAATCGCACGTCGCCGCCCTGCGCCGCCACCAGCTCACGGACTTTCGCGAATCCACTGCCGTCCGCGATCGCCCGGTCGATCCTCTTGAGTGCCACGGCGCGATCGGCCGCCTCGCCCCCGAGGATCAGCATCTCCGCGCCGGCGAGGCGTGCGAGCGCCAGCAGATCGGGCGGGCCGTCGCCACGCAGCGTCGCGATCGCCTCCTCCACCTCGAGCGCGTTCCCCACTGCGCGCCCGAGCGGCTGGTCCATGTCGGTGAGCTCGCAGGTGACGCGAAGGCCGTGCGCCTTCCCGATCGCGGTCATCGTTCGTGCGAGCTCGCGCGCCGAGTGGAGGTCCTTCATGAACGACCCACGGCCGACCTTCACGTCCAGCACGACCGCGTTCGCTCCGGCTGCGATCTTCTTCGACATGATGCTCGACGCGATGAGCGGGATCGATGGAACGGTCCCCGTCGTGTCCCGCAGCGCGTAGAGCTTTCCGTCGGCCGGTGCGAGGTCGGCGGTCTGCCCGGTCAGCACGATGCCGATGCGCTCGAGCTGCGCCAGGAACTCCGCGGTCGACAGGTCGACGCGGTATCCCGCGATGGACTCCATCTTGTCGAGCGTGCCACCCGAGAAGCCGAGACCTCGCCCGCTCATCTTGGCGACCGGGAGACCGCATGCGGCAACGATCGGCGCGACGACGAGCGTCGTCTTGTCGCCGACGCCGCCGGTCGAGTGCTTGTCGACCACGCGGCCGAACCGCTTGAGATCGAGCCGCGTACCCGATGCGACCATCGCCGCCGTCAGGTCCGCGGTCTCCCGCCGGTCCATGCCGCGCCATACGACCGCCATGCAGAACGCGGCCATCTGGTAATCGGGGATCGTGTCCTTCGTGTACCCGTCGACGAGGTACGAGATCTCGGCTGTCGTGAGGCGTTCGCCGTCGCGCTTCTTCTCGATGAGCTCGGCCGTGCGCATCAGAGCTTCGCGACCACGCCCTTGACCAGCGCGCCGAGGCGCGCGCCAGTGCGATTCGCGACCTCGAGCACCGCTTCGCCCGTCACGTGCTCGATCTGACCGGGGATCCCGGTCGCCATGTCGGTCACGGTGGCGATCGCGAGGATGCGCATGCCGAGATGCCGGGCCGCGATGACCTCCGGCACGGTGCTCATCCCGACGGCATCCGCGCCGAAGCCGCGCAGCATCCGCAGCTCGGCCGGCGTCTCGAAGTTCGGACCGGAGACACCCACGTAGATGCCCTCGCGGAGGTCCGCATCCACAGCCTTCGCGATCGTCCGGAGCTCCTCGGTGTAGGTACCGACCATGTCCGGGAATCGCGGACCGAGCGTCTCGTCGTTGGCGCCGCGCAACGGGTTCGCCGGCATGAAGTTGATGTGGTCCGAAAGGAGCATCAGGTCACCTGCCTTGTAGGCCGGGTTCAGCCCGCCGCAGGCGTTCGTGAGGATGATCGTCCCGATGCCCCACGCCGCGAATACCCGCACCGGGAACGCGACCGCCGCCATGTCGTAGCCCTCGTAGTAATGAAGGCGGCCCTTCATCACCGCGACCGTCTTCCCGGCGAGGGTGCCGACGACGAGCTCGCCCGAGTGACCGGGGGCTGTGCTGCGCTCCCACCCGGGGATGACGCCGTAGGGGATGCGCGTCGCGTTCGTGACCTCGTCGGCAAGCGCACCCAGGCCCGAGCCGAGCACGATCGCGACCTCCGGCGCCGCGGTCGTCTTGGTGCGGATCGCGTCGATGGCTGCCGCCACGTCAAGTGACATCAGGCCGGACCGCCCTCCTCTTTGAGGATCTTCTTGCGCAGCAGCGTGAGGAACGGACGCATCGACGGAGTCCGTACGAACCGCGCGACGGTCTCGGCCCGCCGCACCTCGATCCGATCTCCGACGAGCAGGTCGTGCTCCTCCTGTCCGTCGAGCGACAGCCGAGACGGTTCGAGCACTTCGAGCGTGATCGTCTGATCGACGTCCAGCACCACCGCGTTCGGGAACGACAGGTGCGGCGCGATCGGGACGATCATGATCGAGCGCGACGACGGGATGATCAGCGGCCCGCCAACGGACATGCCATACGCGGTGCTGCCGGTCGCGGTCGCGACGATGAGGCCGTCGGCCCAGTAGACCGTGAACGGCGCACCGTCGATGCGGACGTCGATATGGATCGAGCGCACCTCCTTGCCGCGCGCGACGACGACGTCATTCAGCGCGAGCGCCTCGAGCGTGAGCCCGCCGCTCCGCGTCATCCGCGCCTGCAGCACCGTGCGCTCCTCGCACGTGTACGTGCCGGCAACGACCTCCTCGATAAGTCCATCGAGCTCGTCCAACGATCCGCCGGCCAGGAATCCGAGGCGCCCGAGGTTGATGCCGAGGATCGGGATGCCGAGCGGCGACAGTGCGCGTGCCGCGCGGAGCATCGTGCCGTCTCCGCCGAACACGCACGCGATCGCGACGCCCGCGACCTCTCGCGCCAGACCGCTCGAATCGAGCGAGACCTCGACGACCTCGTGACCGCGCCCGCGGGCGCGCTCGGCCGCGTCATGCGCGGCATCGATCGCGTACTGCCAGTCGGGGCGCACCGCGAACGCGAGCTTCACTCGGCCACCTCCGCGGCGCGCTCGCGGATCCGGCCGGGCGGCATGCCGGCGTCGCCATGACGGCTGTGGATGAAGATCTCGCGATTCCCCTCACGGCCGGCGAGATGCGACGCCGAGATCGCGACCGTGCCGAGGCCGACCGCGGTGAAGGCTTCCGCGACCGCGACGACGGCCGCGGCACGCGCCTTGGGGTCGCGCACGATGCCGCCGCGACCGACGGCCTCGCGTCCGGCTTCGAACTGCGGCTTCACCAGCGCGACAACGTCGCCGCCCTCGCGGAGATGGCGGAACGACGGAAGGAGCGCGACCCGCAGCGAAATGAACGAGAGATCGGCGACGACGAGGTCGACCGTTTCCGGGAGCTCGAACCCCTCGCGCGCGTTGACGCCCTCGCGGGACACGACCCGATCATCCGTGCGGAGCCTCCAGTCCAGCTGGCCCTTGCCGACGTCGATCGCGTAGACCTTGCGGGCGCCCCGTTGCAGGACCGAGTCGGTGAAGCCGCCGGTCGACGAGCCGACGTCAAGCACGATCTTGCCGCTCACGTCGATGCCGAAATCGTCGAGCGCGCCCTCGAGCTTGTCGCCGCCACGTGACACGAATCGCGGTCCGGTGGCGATCGTGATCGCGGACGTGTCGGAGACCGGCGCCGCCGCGCGGTCCGCTACCTCGCCATCGACGCGCACCGCACCCGCGAGGATGAGCGCCTGCGCCCGCTCGCGGCTGGGTGCGAGCGCACGCTGGACGAGGAGCTGGTCAAGCCGAACGCGAGCGGCCATCACCGGCGAAAGCCTATCCGTAGACTCCGGGCGATGCCGAAGCGCCTGCCCCGTTCGCGAACGCTCAAGGGCGACCCCAAGCTTTCGTACTACGACTCACAAACGGGCGCCGCCGGCGAGCCCCCGATCATCCTGCTTCACGGCGCCACCTTCCGCGCCGAGGACTGGGAGAACATCTTCCCCAGACTGGCGACCAGATACCGCGTGATCGCCTACGACGCCCGAGGCCACGGCAAGAGTGGCCGGGCGAAGAGCTACGACATCAATAACTTCGCCGACGACCTGTTGAAAGTGATCGACCAGGTGGCTGCCGCCCCCGCGATCGTGATCGGCCACAGCCTTGGCGGGGCCACCGCGCTCGTCGCGGCGGCAAAGAAGCCCGAGGCGATCAAGGCCCTCGTGCTGGAGGAGCCGGTGGTCGATAACTGGGACCGCGACTGGCGCGCCGAGTACTACAGGGCCGTCCGAGCAACTTTGGACAAGGTCGAAGAGCCCACACTTTTCAAACGAGCCGTGGCGAGCCTGCCACTACCGGCACGAGGACCCCGAGGAGAGCGGACCGTCGGCGAAGTACGAGGCTTCTACGCCGCCGACAGACTCGCGACGTATTACAAGGATGTGGATCCGGGATTCGTCGAGCAGTTCGGCCACTCGAAGCCTGACGGCCACGAGCAAGTGATCACCGCTGTCCCGACGATGCCGACGCTGTTGCTCGCCGCATTCGCCGCCGACGGCAGCGCCCTCAAGGACGGCGAAGCCGAACAGCTCGTGAAGAAGTGGCCAGATGCCCACATGCAGAAATTCCCAGGAGTAGGTCACCGGATCCACGGTCTTCGACCGGATCCCTTCCTCGAGGCGCTCGAACCATTCCTGCGCAAAGCTCGCGCAGCGACCTGAGCGGCGCCGTCATGACGAGGGGGCCGCGGCCTTCTCCGTAGCGAGCGGCCGGAACCGGCAGGAGGACTGCGTGGTCGCGGCGCGAGCCGACGGCCGAGCGAAGGAGAAGGCCGCGGCCCCCTTCACAGCTGACCGCGGCCCCCACTCAGCTGGCGTGAACGAATCGAGTTACCGAACGGTGATGGTGAAGAAGACGCCCGCGTCTTCGAACCACGAAGCTCCGTCGACGACGCCACGGACATCGAGCCGGTACACACCCGGGGTCGACGGTGCGTGGATCTGGAACTGGAACCAGCCCGTCTGGCCAGGTCCGACGTACGACGTGCTCGTGGTCGCGATGCGGTTCGACGACAGCCAGCCCTGCGCGAGCTCGGGTCGAGCGACATCGCCGGCGCTCGCGAGGTCCGCCTGCTGTCCCGGCGAGCCCTGGTACCAGCCGCGGTAGCCGGTGTTCTTCAGAGCGACGACCAGCGTGGTGATCTGGCCGGGTGCGAGCGTCGGGTTCGCGCTCTGGCCCGCCCATACGGAGTGGAAGCCCTGGTCGAAGCTCGCGACGGACGAGATGGCTGCCTGGTCGGCGATGCCGCCGAAGTCCGCCGCCCAGTACCAGCTGTACTGCGATCCACTCGAGTACGAGCGGCCGATGCCGATCGCGCGGTACGCCGGGTTCGTGAGGACCGCGAGATGCGCCGGGCTGTTGATCCAACCCTGGAGGACCTGCGCGGGGTCCGTGTAGCCGGCGGCGAGGTCCTCGCCGGCCCAGGTCGCGAAGGCCGGGTAGCCGGCGTCGGCCATCCGCTGCGTGGGCGAGCGGCCATCGAGCGAGGTGTGAGCGAAGTAGTTGTTGGCTGACATATCCGTCGCCATCCATTTGGCGGCCATGGTGAGCGAGTCCGAGACGATGAGGGTCGAAAGACCGCGCGACGCACGGAAGGCGTTCACGTGTGCGAGCAGACCGCTCTCTCCGCTATCGAGCGTGGCTGCACGGGCGACGATCCCGCCTCCAGCGAGCTGCGCACAGGCGACGAACATCAGCGCGAGCAGTGCGATCTTCCGCATGATCACTCTTCCCCGGTCGACCGAGCGACCGCGCACCGTTGATCGGCGCCTCTAGGAAGGTAACCACCGCTGTTGCCGTCGCGTTACCCCGTTGTGACGGGATTTGGCGTTACATACCTCGTCGAGACCTGGGGCTTGCTAGGACGGCGGGCGCTTCGCCTGTTGAGCTAACGCGTCCGCGAGCTTCGTGATCCGTTGATCGGCGGCGTCTAAACGCTTCGTACATTCCCCGTAGAGCCGGAGGCCCTCCTCGTAGAGCGTCACCGCCTCATCGAGGTCCAGCTCGGGATCCTCGAGCTTGTCGGCGATCGTCTCCAGGCGCTCGAGCGCGGCCTCGATCGGACGCTCGGTCTCAGGCTCGGCCATCGCCCACCTCCACGCGCTGCACGCGCACGCCCACGCGACCATCTCTCATCCGGACCCGCGCCTCGTCGCCGGACTTGAGCGACGCGGCCTCCGACCGGATGCTCCCGTCGGGGCCCTCGACGATCGCATAGCCCCGGCCGAGCACGGCAAGCGGTGAGAGGGCCTCAAGCCGGCGCCGGGCACCCACCGCGCGTTGCCGGCGGTGCGGCACCGCGCGCGCGATCGCGCGATCGATCGCCCGGCGATCGTCGTCGAGGCGCTGTCGCAGCGCGGCCACCCGCGCCGGCGGCGCACGGCGATCGAGAAGGCGCCGCGCCCCGCTGAGTTGACGGCGCCGGTCCGCCGCGATCTCGCGGACCCGGGTATCGATCCTGCGCCGAAGCCGCTGGGCCACCGCCAGCTCCGCGCCGGAATCCGGGACGACCAGCTCAGCCGCCACGGACGGCGTCGGCGCACGCACATCCGCAACGAGGTCGACGAGCGTGATGTCGGACTCGTGGCCGACGCCACTACACAGCGGCTTGGGGAACCGCGAGACCGCGCGGATCAGCGCCTCGTCGTTGAACGGCGAGAGATCTTCGCTCGCCCCGCCGCCGCGCGCGAGGATGACGACATCGAGGTCCCGGAGCTGCGCGAGTCCGTCGAGCGCGCCGATCATCGACTCGACCGCGCCCTGACCCTGCACCTGCGCCGCCGCGAAGACGAGCTCTACGTTCGGGTCGCGCCGCGCGATGACGGTCTGCACGTCGTGCCACGCGGCGCCGGTCGGGCTGGTGACGACACCGACGCGACGCGGGCGCGGAGGGAGCGGGCGCTTGCGCTCGTGGGCGAACAGTCCCTCGGCCGTGAGCCGGCGCTTGAGCGCCTCGAGCCGGAGGTACGCGTCGCCCGCGCCCGCAGGGCGGATGTCATCGCAGCGGAGGCTGTACGAACCGCCTTTGATGTAGACGTCGAGATCGCCATGCACGAGCAGCCGCGCGCCGGAGCGCGGTGTCAGCGCCACATTCACCGCGGCGGTCGCGAAAAGGGCGCACCTGATCTGCGACGTGTTGTCACGCAGCGTGAAGTAGGCGTGGCCCGCCGCGGACACCGTTGCCTCCGAGACCTCGCCCTCGACCCAGACATCCTTGAATGTCTCGCCTTCCATGAGCCGCCGGGCGATGAGCACCGTGAGCTCGTGAACCCGAAGGATGCGCTCGGGCGCTTCGGTCAGGCCCGTTCGAGGTACTCCCCGGTCCGCGTATCGACCTTGATCTTGTCGCCCTGGTTCACGAACAGCGGGACGAGGACCTTGAGACCGCTCTCGAGGATCGCCGGCTTGTTCGCGCCGGTCGCGGTGTCGCCCTTGAGACCGAACTCGACGCTCGACACTTTCATGATGACCGAGGGCGGCATGTCCACCCCGATGGGATCCCCTTCGTACTCGTTCAGCTGCACGACCATCCCGTCGGTCAGGTAATTCACGCCGTCGCCGAGCTGGTCGGCATCGAGCGCGACCTGATCGAACGTCTTGGTGTCCATGAAGTGGTAGAGGTCGCCATCGTGATACATGAACTGCACGTCGCGCTGGTCCATGCGTGCGCGCGCGAACCGGTCGCCCGCCTGGAACGTCTTCTCGATGAGGTCCCCGCGCCGTACGTTGCGGAGCTTCATCCGGACCTGCGCGCTGCCGCGCCCCATCTTGATGTGCTGGAACTCGACGATCCGGTAGAGCGTGCCGTCGAGCTCGATCGTCATCCCGCGCTTGATCTCACCGGTACTGACCATCGTCTAACGCCTTCGGCGGGCTGACGCCCCTTCCTTAACCGGAATGGGCCGCCTGTCGAAGAAGCCATTCGATGGCTTCCTCGTAGCCCGCAACTCCCTTTCCTATCACTTGGTGCTTCGTGACGTCCTTGAGATACGTATGGTGCCTGAACGGCTCCCGGTTGCCGATATCGGTGATATGGACTTCGACCACGGGGAAGGCGCAGCCGGCAACGGCGTCGCGCAGGACGATCGAGGTGTGGGCCAGGCCGCCGGGGTTGATGACGCAGCCGTCGGCGTCGGCGTGGAGCTGGAGGAAGTCGATCAGCGAGCCCTCGTGGTTCGACTGGTGGTCCACGATCACGTGCGTGGGTCCGGCGAGGGACCGACAGCGCTGCACTACCTCTTGGAGGGTCGTGGTCCCGTAGATCGCGGGCTCCCGGGTCCCCAGCGCGTTGAGGTTCGGTCCGTTCACGAGCAGGAGCTTCATCGTCCCTCCACGATCTCGGTCGCTTGGCGGAGCGCGCGCGGCGACACGTCGACGACCTCGCTGAACCGTCCGATGGTGCGTGGCAAGATCCAGCGGATCTTGCCGCCACGCGCCTTCTTGTCCTGTTGCAGGAACGACCAGGTCGCTCGCGGCAGCTTCGCGCGCGTGGGGAGCCCCGCGGCACCGAGCAGCGCCTCGAGCCGCTCGCGCAGCGAGGTCGGCGCAAGGTCCAGCACATCCGCGAGTGCGGTCGCGAACACGAGGCCGACACTGACGGCCTCGCCGTGCGTGACCCGGTACCGCACGGCGGCCTCGTACGCGTGGCCGAGCGTATGCCCGTAGTTCAGCAGCTCGCGCAAGCCTGACTCGCGCTCGTCGACCGCAACGACGCCGGCCTTGACGTCCACCGCGAGCGTGATCGCGCCGAGCGTCGGGCCGAGGTCGCCGTCGAGCACGGCCCCGACCGACCGCTCGAGCTGCGCCACGGAGTCGCGATCAGTGAGAAAAGCCGCTTTGATGATCTCCGCGAGGCCGGACGACCGCTCCCGGCGCGGAAGGGTGACGAGCGCGGCCAGATCCACAAGGACGGCGTCGGGCTGGTGGAACGCGCCAGCGAGGTTCTTCCCGCGCGTGAGGTCGATCCCCGTCTTGCCTCCGATCGACGAGTCGACCATCGCGAGGAGCGTCGTCGGCACCTGCGCGACGCGGACGCCGCGGAGGTAGGTGGCCGCCGCGAACCCCGCGACGTCGCCGACGCTCCCGCCGCCGAGCGCGATCACGCCGCCATCGCGGCCGATCCTCGCGGCGCCGAGCGCGTTCCAGAGGCGCTCGAGCGACGCGACGGTCTTCGCCTGCTCGCCGCGGGGGACCCGGACGATCACGGCATCGAGGTCCGCGGCCGTGCACGAGCGGCGCACCGCTGCCGCGTGACGGGCGGCGGTGAATGGATCGGCGACGATCGCGAGGCGGCCCCGCCATCCGAGGTCAGAAAGATGCGTTCCCACGTGATCCAGCAGCCCGGCGCGCACAAGGACCGGGTACGGCTGGGTCGCCCGCACGTCGATGCGCACGCCGCGCGCGGAGACGAGCCACGCGGCGATCGCAAGCGCGACCTCGTGCGGTTCCGCGCCGTCGACGGTGAACGAGGCCTCGACCTCGCGATAGACATTGCGCCGCTCGCGCAGCACGCGAGCCGCGTGCTCGCGCGGACCGACGTCGAGGTGTGCGCGCTTGCCGAGCGTCGCTTTGATGCCGCGCGCGACCGTCGCGACCGAGCCGGCCAGACCGATGCGCATCCCGAGCTCCGACATGCGCTTCCGGTTCGGCTCGAGCAGGACGGCGCCGCCTCCGGTCGACACGACGATGAGCGCGGGGGTCGGCCGGAGCGCTGCGAGGATGTCGGATTCGATGGCGCGGAAGCGCGTCATCCCGTCCTCGCTGATGACCTTCGTGCAAGGTTTCCCGGCCGTGCGCTCGATCTCGTCGTCCAAGTCGATAGCACGGCCGCCGAGCGCCTCGGCGAGCAACGGCGCGACCGTGGACTTCCCGACACCGGGCGGTCCGACGAGGAAGAGGTGCATCAGCGGCCGGCGATCGGCTTCAGGCGCTCGCGGTACCGGGAGATCGCGGCCGTGATGTCGCCGATGCTGTCCTCGCCGAATTTCTCGCAGACGGCGTCGGCCAGGACGAGCGCGAGCATCGCCTCCGCGACGACGCCGCCCGCCGGGATGATGCAGATGTCGCTTCGCTCGACGTGCGCAGGTGCAAGCTCGCCGGTACGGAGGTCGACCGACGGCAGCGGCTTCATGAGCGTCGAGATCGGCTTGAATGCGACGCGCACGACCACGTCCTCGCCGTTCGTCACGCCGCCCTCGAGACCACCGGCGCGGTTGCGTGGCCGACCGAAGCCATCGCCGCGGCGCTCGATCGGATCGTGCACGGCGCTCCCGCGCTCCCCCGCTGCGTCGAACGCATCGGCGAATTCCACGCCCTTCACGGACTGGATCGACGCGAGCGCCTGCGCGATACGGCCGTCGAGACGGCGGTCCCACTGCGCGTATGTGCCGAGGCCCGGGATGAGACCAGTCGCCCGGACCAGCGCGACGCCGCCGAGAGTGTCGCCCGCCTCGCGAGCGGCCGCGATCGCCGAGATCATCCTCGCGCTCGCCGCGGGGTCGCTTGACCGCACCTCGCTCGCCTCGATGGCGTCACGATCGAATGTCGGAACAGCGGTCACGTCGCCGATGCGAATGGTCTCGCTCAGGACGTCGATCCCGATCGCGCGGAGCAGCATCTTCGCGACACCGCCGGCCGCGACGCGCGCAGCGGTCTCGCGGGCGCTGGCCCGCTCGATGACGTCTCGCACGTCCTCGAGGCCGTACTTGAGCGCACCCGCGAGGTCCGCGTGGCCTGGCCGAAGCCGCGTGACCGCGTCCGGTGTTTCCGGAACGGCGGTCACGCTCATGACCCTTTCCCAGTTGGCGTGATCGCGGTTCTCGATCCAGAGCGCGATCGGCGCACCGGTGCTCTTCCCCTGACGGACGCCAGCGGTGATGCGCGCGCTGTCTCGCTCGATCTTCTGCCGTCCGCCACGGCCGTAACCGAGCTGCCGCCGGCGAAGGTCGGCATCGATGACGGCACCGTCGATCTCGAGGCCGGCGGGCACGCCGTCCACGACGATCGTGAGACCGGGACCGTGCGACTCGCCCGCGGTGATCCAGCGCATGGGCTAGCCCACGCTCGCGTAGAGCGCCGCGCGCATGATCTCGACCGGGGCATCGCGACCGGTCCAGATCCGGAACGAGGACGCCGCCTGCTGCAGGAGCATCGGCAGGCCGTCGATCACCGTCGCGCCAGTGGCGCGCGCGCGACGCGCGAGCGGTGTCGCGACGGCTGCCGGGATGAGGTCGACGATGACGAGCTCGGGTCGCAGGACGGCGCTGGCGAGCGGATCTTCGCCGCGGAGGCCTAGCGAAGTCGCGTTCACGATGACGTCAACGCCGGCGAGGTCATTGCGGTCCGCCCATGCGACCACCGTGGGCTCCCGATCGACCGGATGCGCGAGCGACCGCGCAAGGGCGCGGGCCCGCTCCGCGGTTCTGTTGGTGATCAAGACCTTCGCCCCGCGCTCGAGCAGCACCGCAAGCACCGCACGCGCGGCCCCACCAGCCCCGAGGATGAGGACGCGGGCACCGTCGAGCGGGAGATCGCGGATCGCGTAGGCGAAGCCGACCGCATCGGTATTCGATCCCATGACACGCTTGCCGTCAGGCGTGCGCGATAAGGTGTTCGCCGCGCCGATCTCCGCCGTCGGCCCATCCCAGGTGTCCACCAGCTTGAGGACCGCTTCCTTATGCGGCACCGTCACGTTCGCGCCGAGCACTTCGCCCGAGCGGATCCGCTCGACGACCGCGGACAGCGCATCGGCGGTCACGTCGAGCGTCTCGTAGCGGTGCGGCAGACCGAGCGACCGGAAGGCGGCGTTGTGCATCGCCGGCGACAAGGAGTGCGCCACCGGATGGCCGAGCAGGTAGACCAACATCACTTGTTTCCGTACTTCACACGATTCGCCTCTTGCTCTGCCAGGGTCTTGGCGAATGCGTGATCGCCGGTGCCGTCGCTCTTCGCGACGAAGTACAGGAAGTCGGTCTTCTCCGGCTGCGCGGCCGCCTGTAATGCGGCGAGCCCCGGGTTACAGATCGGCGTCGGCGGCAGGCCCGGGTTGAGGTAGGTGTTGTACGGCGACTGGAGCTTGAGGTCCTCGAGCGACAGCTCGCCCCAGTCACCCTTCGCGTACTGGATCGTCGGGTCCGCGTCCAGCTTCATGGCGATGTCGAGGCGGTGCTGGTAGAGCCCGGCGATGAGCGGGCTCTCCTTTCGATCCCGGGCCTCGCGCTCGACGATCGACGCGAGCTTCACCAGGTCATAGATCTTCACGTTGCGCGCCGCCGCGGCGCTGCGCAGGGCGGGGCCGGCCTTCTGCTCGAAGGTGTCCAACAACACGTTGACGATCTGGTCGGCGGTCGCGTCCGGGCGAAGGAAGTAGGTGTCCGGGAAGAGGTACCCCTCGAGCGGCGTCTGCGTGTCGAGCCCGGCGAGCACGAAGTTGTTCCGTGAGCCGACGACGGCCGCGGCCGTGAAGGCCTTCGGATCGATCGCGGGGAACGCCTTGTTCACGGCAACGGCGACCTCGCTCAGGCGCCAGCCCTCGATGATCCGCAGCGCCACCTGGTCGCCGGGCGCCTTCTGGAAGAGGACCGACATGTCCCGCGGGCTGAGGGCCGGTGAGACCTTGTAGGTCCCCGACTGCAGGGCGTTCTCCGCGCCGCTCTCGTACAGGACGTACTTGAACGCGAGCGCCGAGGTGACGAGCTTGGCCTTCAAGAGATCGCCGGCGATCTGCGACGCCGTCGCTCCGCGCCGCACGACGAAGTCGACGGGCTTCCCGGTCGGGTCCGCGGGCGCATCGAGGAGCGGCGCGACCTTCGGCGCGATGATCGCGCGAACGGATGCCTGGCGGAGCAGGGTGTCGTGGTCGTCGGCCGCTTGGACGATCGCGTCGGTCACGAGCGGCCGCGCGAGGAAGAAGAGGGCCACCGCAGCGACGACGACGACGAGCGCGAACACGACCGGACCGGTGCTCGACCGCTTGCGCGGCGGCTTCGGTCCGCGGCGAATGCTCGACGCGCGGACGGGACCCCGGTACACCGGCTCGGTCATGGCTGTGGCCCGCTCATTCGGCGTTCGGCCGATCCGCCGCGGGCGCTCTCGTGCTCATGAAGTCCTCGAGGATCACGCGGGCAGCGCCGGCGTCGTCGTCTTCGGCGCCGCGGCGCCGGGCCTCGGCGGTCGTGTTGCGCTCGTCGTACAGCTCGACCGGGAGCCCGGTGGGCCCGAGTGACGATGCGAAGCGCCGGACGCGCTCGGCCTGCTGCCCTTCCTCTCCGCGGAGGGTCAACGGGAGTCCGACCACGAGCGCACCCACTTCCTCACCACGCGCGATCGCGGCGATCCGCTCGATGTCCGTGGAAAGGCGGCGCGATCGGCGGAGGGTCGGAAGCGCGCGTGTGATGCCGAACGCGTCATCCCCTACCGCGAGACCGATGCGGCGGTCGCCGACGTCGAGCGCAAGATAGCGCACGTCAGTTGACCGTGATCCGCGCGTCGAGCAGCGGCATCCGCGGCCACCACGACGGGGACAGCTTGATATCCGTGACTCGCAGGCCCTGGCTCTGCAGGAGGGCCCGCGCCTCATCGACGCTGCGACCCGCGACCGCTCGACCGACCTGCTCCTTCGTGAGGCGGATGGACTGCTGGCCGGTCGCCGTGAGCTTCCAGGTCACGCCGTTGTCGGCAACGGTCGGCGTGTTGATGCCACCGAATTGCGCGCTGCGCTCGTCAAGCACGTTGCCCTCGGTGGCCATCGCCTTGTACCGCTCGAGGGCCGTGCGCGCGGGCTCCGCGCCGGCCACCGCGAAGCCCTGCACGGTCGCGCTGATCGGGACGTCGAACGTCGCGACCTCCCGACCAACGACATCCGCGAGCGGACCCTGCGACGTGAGCGACGGCGTGCCAACGTAGACCACCGCGTCGCCGCTGAGCTGCGACTTCCAGCGCAGCTTCTGGTCGTTCGCGGCGTCCCCGAGCGCGCGATCGACGCTCGCCTTCGCCGTCGCGGCGGTGTAGTCCTCGGCCTTCACGACCGGGATCTTCTTGGTGTCCCCGCCGGTCGTCGGGAGCGGGTTCGTGACCTGGTAGACGCCCCGGTTGCTCACGATGATCCGCCCCGCGCCGACGTTCCCTCCCGGGCCGCCGACCACCGCCTCGACGCCGACGTCGATCTGGCCGGACGCGAGCGTGATGCCGAAGATGACGCTGCGGGGCAGCGTCTTCCCCTCGGTCGTGGCGAACTGGATGCGGTCCGCACCGGTGGTCGTCTGCACGATGGTGCCCTTCGGGATGCTGATGTCGTCGGTCGTCTGATTCGTGAAGCGCACCGAGCCGGTGGCCTTGATGTCCTCGTTGCGCGAGCCGGTCGCCGTGCCGGTCACCTTCGCGTTGATCGTGGCGCTGAGCGGCTGCGCGCTGACGTCGCCACCGGCGCCGGCTCGGAGGGTGATCGTGGCGTTGGGCATCGGGACCGCGGCCGCGACCGCTGCCACCGTGGCCGACGGTACGACGAGGGCGAGCACCAGCGCGATCGCGCCGAGCGCGCTCGCGGCGATCGCGACGGTCCGCCCAGGCGAACGCAGGGTGGCCGGAGGGCGAGGCGCGACGGCCGCGAGGGCCGCCCGCCGCGGCGTGTCGAGCCGCTCCGTCGGATCGAGCTCGTCGCGCTCCATCGAGCCGAGCGACGCGTAGCCGGGCAGGTGGACCGATGCCGCGATCGAGCGGGCCCGGGGGTCGCTCGACACCACAGCGAGCTTGCGCGCGCCGGCCGCCTGGCGCGCAACGTCGAGGAACACCGCATTGCGCGCGAACGGCGCATCGGCGGCGACCACGAGCACGACCGGCAGGTCCGCAGGTGATGCGGTGATCCGCTCGTACGCGTCGAGGATCGTCGCCCGCGCGTCGAGATCGATGACGGTCCGGCTCATTCGTACGTCTCAGCGGCGAGCGCGGCAGCTCCAGCCGCGACGAGATCGTCGGGCGACAGCGACGCGTCGGCGACGACGCGCGGCACAAGGCTCGTACGCAGCGGCAGCACATCCACGGCGCTGCCGCGCAGAGAGCCGGCCAGCGTCGCGAGCGCGCGCGGCAGCCCGGCGAGATCGTCCGGGATGCCCGCCGCGTACCACCGGCCGGGCAGCTCGATCCCGAGCGATCGGACAGCGGCCACCACGCAGCGGGCCCACACGTCCGCGTCGCCGCTCCCATGCCGCGCGCTGAGGACGTCGCGGCCGACGGCGAAGACGCGCGTGCCGGAGACGCGACCGTCGCGCACGATGCCGACGGTTGTCATGTCCGCGCCGATCCGCACGACGCCCGCCTCGCTCA
>JBBRQB010000039.1:0-24208 GCA_038227105.1 Candidatus Limnocylindria bacterium
CATGCCGATGGACCCCCCGCGCTCGCTCTCTCGCCCGAGATGGTCGGCCGGGTCTTCGGCGACGGTCTGGCGGTGACCCAGGTCGGGGGCCGGACCGTCGTTCTGCCTCGTTGATCCGCCACCTGATGTATTGACCAGCGACAAGCGGCGCTCCTAGCATCACACCAACGGCCATGGCCGCGTTACCCAGTCGATACAGGGCCAGGCGCGCAAGGAAAGGGTCACGACCGAGGGTGTTCCGGAAGCTGCGCGTCGCCATGACCGTGCTCGCCCTGCTGGGCACCCTGATGCCCTCGTATGCGCGCGCCGCCGACATGATCGAGAGCGGTCGCGACACCGTCGGCCCGACGACGCCGCCGGCCAACACGGCGGCGACGTGCACCGAGACCGTCGATCCGGGCTTGCCCCCGGTCGCCGCAACGACCGGCATCGCCGGTGCGCACGCCGCGCTCTACGCGCGCAGCGGATTCCCGACGCTCTGCGGCGGTGGATCGACGACCGTCACCGTCGCGTTCCTCAACACCGGATCCCTCGGCTGGTACGGCAACGCCGCGCTCGGCACATGGGGACCGGAGCCGGGCCAGGATCGCGCGAGCGCGCTCGGCGGCGATGGATCCGCCGGAACTCCCGCGACGAGCTGGTCGCGCGTGAACCGTCCGGGCATCCAGTCGATGCCGTACATCGGGCCGGGTCAGGTCATGTGGTTCCAGTTCGGCGTGCAGGCGCCGTTGAGCCCCGGTGTGTACAAGCTCGGCCTGCGTCCGCTCCTTGAAGGACAGCAGTGGCTTGACGATCCGAACCTCACCTTCTACGTCACGGTGAAGACCGACGATGCGAACGTGCCACAGCTGCCGGGCGCGACCGCCCCGCAGCCCGAGGTCGCGCGCGCCTACATGCCCGCGACGCTTGCCGACGGCTCGCGCGCGATCCGCGTGCCGTCCCTGATGTTTCACTACGTGAGCTGGCTGCCCGCGACCGACCCGAACATGGCGCTCCGCAAGGACCTCACCGTCAGCCCGACCGACTTCGAAGGCATGCTCAAGTACCTCAAGGACAACGGCTATCACACGATCACGTCGAAGGATCTCTGGTGGTCGCTCGATCAGACCGCCGGCCTGCCGCCGAAGCCGGTCATGCTCACATTCGATGACGGCTACGCGGACACCTACAGCGTCGTGATGCCGCTGCTCAAGGCCTACGGCATGACGGGAACGTTCTTCGTGACCGTGAATCTCGTCGACCGGCCGGGCTACATCAGCCGCGATCAGGTGAAGGCGCTCGCCGACAACGGCATGGACGTCGAGTCACACGCGATGGATCACGTCAGCATGATGAAGCCGCTCAACGACCAAATCTATCAGATGTGCCGCGCGCGGGACTTCCTCTCGCTGTGGACCGGCACCGATGTGCGCCACTTCGCGTACCCGTCGGGTGACTACAACGACCTTTCCGGCACCGCGCTCGCGAAGTGCGGCTACCTCTCCGGGTACAAGAAGGCCGGCGGCTCGATCCAGACCTCGACCGCGATGTACCTGCTGCAGCGCGCGCGGGTACACGGCCAGTCCGGCGTCTCCGCGATGCTCCTCGCCCTCCAGCAATAGCCTTCGGGCGTGCGCCCGCGACGCCTCGTCCTCATCGCGCTCGGTCTCATCGTGCTCGCGTGGGCGCTCGTTCCCGCCGCCCGCGCCGGCCTCCTCGTCCGGCGCACGTCAGGCCCCACACATCTCGCCGGCGGCCCGGCTGGCCGGCCGTTCGAGGACGTGTCGTTCGTGACGCGCGACGGCGTGAAGCTCTCGGGCTCTCTCGGAGTGAATCCGGCAGGCCGCGGCACCGTCGTCCTGGTGCACGGCTTCAAAAGCTCACGCGTCGAGATGCTCGACTGGGCCTCGTTCCTCGACCGAGGCGGCTACTCCGTCCTCCTCTATGACGGCCGCGGCTGCGGGTCGAGCGAAGGCACGTTCGGCGTGGGCGCCACGGAGTACCAGGACATCATTGCGGCGATCGACCTCATCCAGTCCCACAAGGCGGCAGGCTCCGACCGCATCGCCGTTCTCGGCATATCGCTCGGAGCGGGCGACGCGATCCTCGCCGCCGCGCAAGACCAGCGCATCCGCGCCGTCGTCGCCGACAGTCCTTGGATCGATGAGCTCGTGCAGCTTGAGCGCATGCGGACGTTGTCGGCCGGTCCTTTCTCGATCCCGCTCCTCCCGTACGAGCCCGCGCTCGTCGACTCGCTCATCGGCGGCCGGCTCGAGGACGCGGTGCCGGCCGCGGTCGTGGCGAAGATCGCGCCGCGCCCGCTGTTGCTCATCCACTCGCTCGACGACGGCAACGCGACGACGCCCGTCGCCGGATCGGAGCGGCTCTTCCATTTCGCCGGGGAGCCGAAGGATCTGTGGCTGGTGCCGAATGGCGGCCACGTAGGCGCGATCCAGGCACACCGCGCCGAGTACGAGGATCGCGTGCTGGCCTTCCTCGGGGGCGCGCTGCGGTGACCGACGCCTAGAGGCGGCGGCTTGCTCCGCGGGTCTCGGCGTCTTCCTCGGCCTCACCGGGCAGCTCGACCGGCGCCCAGCCCCAGTCCCACTTGCTCAGCACCTCGAGGAGCTCGTGGCTGGTGAGGTCGAGCGCGATGGGCGTGACGCTGATCTTCCCGTCGCGCATCGCCGCGACGTCCGTGCCGGGCTCGGCATCGGTCGTAACGGCCGGGCCGCCGACCCAGTAATACGGATTGCCGTACGGATCGAGGCGCTCGACGAGCACGTCGCGGTAGTTGCGCTTGCCGAGCCGCGTCACCTCGACCCCCGCGATCCGCTCGCGGGGCAGATGCGGCACGTTCACGTTGAGCAGCGCGTCGTGGACGAAACCCTTCTCGAGGATGTTCTTCGCGAGCAGCGCGGTGAACTCGCTCGCGACGCTGAAGTCGAGGTCCGCGCCGAACGCACCGATCGAGACCGCGATGGACGGGATGTTGGAGAGGAGTCCTTCCATCGCGGCCGCAACGGTCCCGGAGTACGTGATGTCGTCACCGAGATTCGCACCGCGGTTGATGCCACTCACGATGAGATCGGGCTTCTGCTTGAGAAAGCCGAGGACGGCGAGGCGTACGCAGTCGGTCGGCGAGCCGTCGGTCATGTACGCCGTCTGGCCGCTGCGGAGCTTGGTCTGCCGGCAGCGCAGCGGGCGGAACAGGGTGATGCTGTGGCTCGCGCCGCTCCAGTTGCGTTCCGGCGCGATGACGTCGACCTCGGCGAACGCGGACAGCGCATCGTGCAGCGCGCCGAGCGCGTCGCTCTCGATGCCGTCGTCGTTCGTGATGAGGATGTGCTTGGTCATAGGCTGGCCTCGACGGCGACGTCCTCCATGAGCGCGGCGGCCTCGCTGCGCTGGCGCCGGCCGGAGCTGACCTCGATCGAGTAACGGATGAACGTGTTGATGACGCCCGCGACCGGCACGCCCAGGACCAGGCCCCAGAACCCGGCGAGCTTGGAGCCGATGAGCAGCGCGAGGAACACGAAGATCGGATGGATCCCGATGCTCTTGGACATGATCCGCGGACCGACGACGTTCAGCATGACCTGCTGCAGCAGGATCGACAGGAGCGCGACCGGCACGAGCGCGCCAGGCGCGCCGAGGAACGTGATGAGGAGAACGGGCACGATCGCGAGGATCGGCCCGAAGAACGGGATCATCACGAACACACCGCTGAAGACCGCGAGCACGCCCGAGAACGGCACGCCGAACGCGACGAGGATGAGCAGCGTCAGGAACCCATAGAGCAGTCCCAGGATGAGCGAGCCGCGGATGAATCCGCCGAACGCGCGGTCGATGCTCATGCGGAGCAGCTCGAACTCGCTGCGAAGCTCCTCGGACAAGAGACCGGTGAACCGGTTCCACATCTGGTCCCCATCCATGAGCATCAGGAACGCGATGATGAGGACGAGCAGCAGGTCGAACAGGATCGTTGCGGTCGCCGAGACGAAACCGAGCGCATCGGACGCGAACGTCGTGGCGATGTCGGCGAGCCGTCCCGGCAGTGCCTCGTACAAGGGCACGATGTTGAGCGGGACACCAACGCGGTCGAGGCCCTTCTGGAAGTCCTTCGCCGCGCCGCCTGCGTTCGCGGCGAGCTCCGGTCCGCGCGAGGCGAGCGCGGCAAGCTGCTCGGCGAGGCGGGGCACCGCGAAGGCGCCGGCTGTCGCGATGACCACAAAGATCGCGCCGTACACGACGAGCACCGCGCCGAAACGATTGAGGCGCGTGCGCCGGTCGAGGCGGTCGACAAGCGGCGCGAGGACGTACGAGAAGGCCCAGGCCGTGCCGAAGATGATGAGCACATCGGCCATGCGGCCGAATGCGTCCCAGAGGATCGCGATGACCTCGAGCGCCAGGAACACGATCGCCAGAACGAGTAGGACCCGGAGAAGCTGGCGTTCTCGCGGGCTGATCTTCACGCGGTGAATCCTACGCGGGGCGGTCGGCGCGAGGCCGTACGATTCGCAGATGCCTCAGCAGATCCCGCTCATCGAGCGCTATCGCGACCATCTGCCGGTCAGCGCGAAGACGCCACGGCTCACGCTGGGCGAGGGCGGCACGCCCCTGGTGCGCTCTCCAGTCTTGGAGGACGAGACCGGCATACCCGAGATCTGGCTGAAGATCGAGGGTGCGAACCCCACCGGCTCGTTCAAGGACCGCGGCATGGTCGTCGCCGTCGCGAAGGCGATGGAGGACGGCGCGAAGGCCGTGCTGTGCGCGTCGACGGGGAACACATCGGCATCGGCCGCCGCCTACGCCGCGCGCGCGCGCCTGCAGTGCATCGTCATCCTTCCCGCGGGCCACGTCGCGCTCGGCAAGCTCTCGCAGGCCATCGCGTTCGGGGCGAAGGTCATCGCCATCACGGGGAGCTTCGACGACGCGCTCGTGATCTCGCGCGAGCTCGCCGCGAACGGTGAGGGGACGCTCGTGAACAGCGTGAACCCGTATCGCATCGACGGGCAGAAGACCGCGGCCTTTGAGATCTGCGAGGTGCTCGGCGACGCGCCGGAATGGCTGTGCATCCCGGTGGGGAACGCTGGCAACATCACCGCGTACTGGAAGGGCTTCAACGAGGCGCGCGACTCCAAGCTGGCGAAGCGCCGCCCGGCCATGTACGGCTTCCAGGCCGCGGGGTCCGCGCCGATCGTGAACGGCGAGATCGTGAAGGATCCGCGGACCATCGCGACCGCGATCCGCATCGGGAATCCGGCGTCCTGGAACGGCGCGGTCCGCGCCCGCGACGAGTCGGGTGGCTCGATCACCGCCGTGACGGACGAAGAGATCCTTGAGTCGTACCAGTTCCTCGCGCAGTGCGAGGGCGTCTTCTGCGAGCCCGCGAGCGCCGCGGCCGTCGCCGGCTTGCGCAAGCTTGCGCGCACAGCGACGACCAAGCCCAAGCAGGTGGTCTGCGTCCTCACCGGGAACGGCATGAAGGACCCCGATCGCGCGATCTCGCTCGCGGCGAAGATCGAAGAGACCCCGCCCACGCTCGAAGCGGTCCGCGCCGCGCTCCGCGCGTAGTGACCGAGCTTCGGGTCCGCGTCCCGGCGACCAGCGCGAACCTCGGCCCCGGCTTCGACTCGTTCGCGGTCGCGCTGCCGATGCTCGCCGAGTTCGACGTTCGTCCGGCGCGCTCGTGGTCGGTCACGGTCGAGGGTGATGGGAACGGCGTCCCGACCGGCGAGGACAACCTGTTCGCGATCGGCGCGCTGGCCGCGGCAAAGGTCCTTGGGCAAAGCGTCGGCCCGCTCCATGTCACGCAGCGCTCGGCGATCCCACTCGGCCGCGGATTTGGATCGAGCGCCGCCGCGATCGTCGGCGGCGTCGTCACGGCCAACGCCCTCGCTGGCGAGCCGCTTGGTCGCGGCGCGCTCCTGCGCATCGCGACGGACGTCGAGGGGCACGCCGACAACGTCGCGGCGGCGTTGTACGGCGGTTTCACGATCGCGCTTCCCTCGGTCGACGGGCCGCGCGCGCATCGCTTCGCCTTCCCGAGCGCGTGGCGCGCCTGTCTGTTCGTGCCCACCTCGCGTCTCACGACGAAGGAGGCGCGCGCCGCGCTGCCCAAGGACGTTTCGCGCGCTGACGCGGTCTTCAACCTCGCGCACGCGTCCGCGTTCGTCGCCGCGGTGCTGAAAGCCGACGGCGCGCTGCTCTCGCTCGCGATGCACGATCGCCTGCACCAGGCGGCGCGCCTGCGGCTCGTTCCCGCGCTGGACGAGATCGTCTCCGCGGCGCGTGGCGCAGGCGCCTTCGGCGCGGCGCTGTCCGGTGCCGGTCCCAGCGTCATCGCCTTCGCGCCGGTCCGCCTCGCGTCACGGGTGACCGGGACGATGGAAGAGGCCGCGATCGCCGCCGGCTGTCCCGGTCGCGGCCGCGTGGTGCGCGTTCGTGCCGCCGGGGCGCAGGTCACGCGGAACCAGTGACGCCCGGCCCGCGTCAGCGTTGATATGGGGATGAAGCCCATCTTCCTCGTGCTCGCGTTCGCGTTGACGCTCGTCGGCTGTGGCAGCGGCACGCAGGGCGAAGTCAGGCCCACGCCCGCGACGACGCCGGAAACGACGGTTGCGCCCACGGCGAGCCCGAAGCCGTCACCCGTGTTCTCGGCGAAGGGTTTCATCTCGATGACGTCGCCGACCGTGAACGCGAAGCTGCAGTCGCCGGTCATCATCACCGGCGACGCGAGTGTCTTCGAGGCCGCGCTCCAGTGGCGCATCACCGACACCGGCGGACGGATCATCGCCGAGGGCAACACGACCGCGAGCCAGGGAGCGCCCGGGCGGGGGACCTACGCCGTGACTGTCCCGTACTCCGTCACGGCAGAGACGATCGCATTCGTGGAGGTCTACTCGCGCAGCCCGAAGGACGGGAACGTCGACGACCTCGTCCGCGTGCCGGTGACGCTCCGCTAGATGCGCCTCGTCGCGACGCCGCGCGCACGTTGGCTGATCGCCGCGATCCTCGGCACTCTCGCGTTCTCGGCGCTGCTCTTCACTTTTCAATCAGTCAGCGAGCGCGATGCGCAGATCGTGAGTTTCAGCCGGGCAGCCGACACATCAAAGATCGTCGTGTCGGTGGGCGTCGGCTATGGCGACGAGGTCGTCGGAAGCCATGTCGTGGAAGATGCGAAAAGCGTACGGGTGACGGTCCGCGTGCGTCACGATATGGGCTCGTATCCGGCGATCCTTTTCTTTCTTCCCGTGGTAGTCCCGCTGCACTCAGTCCTGCTCGACCGCACGGTTCTCGACGCTGCCGGCAACCCGGTGCGCGACCTTGGCTACTACCAGGCGATCCCGACCCGTTAACGCTCGGCGCTAGCCTGCGGGGCGTGGACCGCTTCACGCTCCTCGCCGACCACGCCGTACGTTCCACGTTCGCGCGCGAGATCGGCTGGGACATCGAGTACCACTCGTCGATCGCGTCCACCCAGGACCGCGCGCGCGAGCTGGCCCGCGCCGGCGGCGAGCCGCTGATCATCGTCGCCGATCAGCAGACCGGCGGGCACGGCCGCGGCGACAAGTCGTGGCTCAGCGAGCCGGGCGCGTCGCTCCTCGCGTCGTGGCTGTTCCGGCCCGCGCCCGCCGAGCCCGCGCTCTTCACGCTCCTCGCCGGCGTCGCGGTCACGCTGGCGCTGCGCACCCTGGGCGTCGCCGACCTCGGCCTCAAGTGGCCGAACGACGTGTGGCTGACGAACGGCAAGATCGCAGGCGTCCTCGCGCACGCCGGCGACGGTCACCTCGTCATCGGGATCGGCGTGAACGTCTCGCAACGCGAGCTGCCGCTCGACATCGCCGACACCGCGACCTCGCTCCGTCGCGCGGGCCACGACATCGACCGGCTCGCGCTCCTGGCGCGGCTGTCGACCGAGCTCGACAAGGTCGCCGACCCGGCGAACCGAGCGGCCGCGCTCGCCGAGTGGCGGAAGCGCTCGATCACGCTCGGACGCACCGTGGACGTCAGCGACTCGGGCGCCGAGCCGTTTCGTGGGAAAGCGCTGGCCCTGGCCGACGATGGTGCCCTTCTGGTCGAAACGCCCTATGGTCAGCAGCGCGTCCTGGCGGGAGAAGTGAGGGTTGTGGGATGAGCGGGAAGTTTCCGTTCGCCATCATCATCGATGGCACGACGGTGTTGCCGCACACGATGCGGCGCGAGCTCGACATGCGCACGCTGCCGCTGCACGTGAGCTTCGGCGCGGAGTCGTACACCGCGGACGTCGATCTCACGTCCGAGCAGTTCTACGAGAAGGTCAAGGACCCCAAGGCGAAGCCGACGACGTCGCAGCCCTCCATCGGAGAATGCCGCGGCATCCTTGAAGAGGCGCAGCGCGACGGGTACAAGGACATGCTCGTCCTCACGGTCGCGACCGAGTTCTCCGGTACTTTCTCCGTCGCGACCACGACCGCGGCGCAGATCATCGACGCGAACATCGTCGTCGTGGATTCGCGCTCGACCGCGAGCAGCATCGGCCTCATCGCGACCGCCTGCGCGAAGGCGCGCCGCGAGGGGAAGACGCTCGCGCAGACGGTCGAGCTCGCGAAGCGGCTCGGCGAGAAGACGAGCCTCCTCGCGCTCATCGACACACTCGATTTCCTCAAGCGGTCCGGCCGGATCTCCGGCGCGGCCGCGGCGTTCGGGTCGCTCATCTCGCTGAAGGTCATCCTCGACCTCAAGCACGGCAAGGCCGACGCGGTCGAGAAGGTCCGCACACGGGAGCGCGGCCTCGAAGCGCTCAAGGCGCTCGTCGAATCGCGCCAGCCGCCGGGATCGCGCATCCATGCGGCGATCCTCCACGCGAACGCGCCCGACCGCGCCCGTCTGGTCGGCGACTGGGTCCAGGAGCGGTATCACTGTGTCGAGTACTGGAGCGATGAGGCCGGTCCGGTGCTCGCATCGCACGCCGGACCGGGGACGGTGGCGTTGGGCTGGTATCCAGAGGAAACTAGTGCGTAATGCGACTCAGAATGCCGTTCGGGCGGCAGCGCAAGGAGTTCCCGTCGCACCTCTGGACGCAGTGTCCGTCGTGCGGCGAGATGCTCTTCAACAAGCAGCTTGCCCGGAATCACAACGTCTGCACGAAGTGCGAGCATCACTTCCGGCTCGGCGCGCGCGAGCGCATCGAGCTGTTGATCGATAAGGGCAGCTTCACCGAGCACGACGTCGACCTGACCAGCGGCGACCCGCTCGGATTCACCGACCAGAAGCCATATCCGCAGCGGGTCCAGCAGTCCCAGGTCAAGAGCGGTGAAAAGGATGCCGCGATCTGCGGCACCGCCAGCATCGACGAGAACCAGGTCGAGCTCGCGGTCATGGACTTCGACTTCATGGGCGGCTCGATGGGCAGCGTCGTTGGCGAGAAGCTCACCCGCGCCGGCGAGCGCGCGCTCGCGAACCGTACGCCGCTCATCATCGTGTCGTCGTCCGGCGGCGCGCGCATGCAGGAGGGCACGCTGTCGCTCATGCAGATGGCGAAGATCCTCGGCGCGCTCCATCGGCTCGATGAGGCGGGCTTGCCGTACATCGCCGTCCAAACCGATCCGACGACCGGCGGCGTGCTCGCGTCTTTCGCGTCGCTCGGTGACCTCATCCTCGCCGAGCCGAACGCGCTCATCGGCTTCAGCGGCGCGCGTGTGACGAGCGAGACGATCGGCGAGAAGCTCCCCAAGGGATTCCAGCGCGCCGAGTTCGTCCTCGAGCACGGCTTCATCGACCAGGTCGTGCCGCGCGCGCAGCTCCGCGATCGCATCGCGTACTTCCTGAACGCGTTCCGGCCGAGCGCGCGCGACCTGCGCTGGAGCCTCTAATGGACGTCGTCGACCGGCTCCTCGGGACCAAGAAGCCAATCGAGAGCAACGGCCACCTGCCGAACGGGGACGGTGGCCTCATCACCGACAGCACGATGCTCTCGTCGCAGCGGACGCCGTGGCAGTCGGTGCAGCTCGCGCGCGAGCTGAAGCGACCGCACTCGATCGAGGTGATCGCCGGCGTGTTCGACAAGTTCGAGGAGCTCCACGGCGACCGCGGCTACCGCGACGATCCCGCGGTCGTGGGCGGCATCGCCGAGCTCGAGGGCGTCGGACCAGTCGTCGTCGTCGCGCAGCAGCGCGGGTCCACCACCGAGGAGAACATCGCGCGCAGCTTCGGCATGCCGTACCCCGAGGGCTACCGCAAAGCGATCCGCCTGTACCGGATGGCCGAGAAGTTCCATCTTCCCCTGGTCACCTTGGTGGATACGCCCGGCGCGTACCCCGGCCCCGAGGCCGAGGAGCGCGGGCAGGCCGAGGCGATCGCGAAGGCCATCGCCACGATGTGCGGCCTCCAGACGCCGATCGTCGCCGTGATCATCGGCGAGGGCGGCTCCGGCGGCGCGCTGGCACTCGCGGTGGGGGATATGGTGCTCGCGCTCCAGAACGCGATCTACTCCGTCATCTCACCCGAGGGCGCGGCCGCGATCCTCTGGCGCAGCGCGACCGAGGCCGAGAAGGCCGCGAACGCGCTGAAGCTCGCGGCGTCCGACCTCCTGCGCCTGGGCATCGTCGACGGCCTCATCCCCGAGCCCGCCGGCGGCGCGCACACCGATTCCGCAGCGACGATCGCCGCGATCAAGACCGCCATCGTCGCCCAGGTCGACCGGCTCGGCCGCGTGCCGATCGCCGACCTGCTCTCCGCGCGCTACGAGCGCTACCGCCACATCGGCACCGTGATCGAGCCGCTGCCCGGAACGTTGCCCGCGCCGAAGACCGAGCCCTTCTGGCGGCGCATCATGCGGGGCGTATGAGCGACAACGACGACGTCCTGGGGTTGCTCGACGACCTGGTCCGCCTCGCGGAGGGGTCGTCGGCGAGCGTCATCGAGGTCGAGGGCGAGGGGATCGGTGCGACGATCGTGCGCCAGCCCGGCGCGGCGCCCGCCGCCGCCGCGGAAGCCCGCGCCTCCGCGCCGAAGGCCGCCGAGCCCGCCAAGGTGCATTCCACCGGGGTCGGGATCTTCAGCGCATCAAAGGAGTGGAGCTCCGGCGACGAGGTGAAGAAGGGGACCGTGCTCGGCGCCGTGCAGTCGCTGGGCGCGATGACCGACGTGGTGGCCCCGATCGACGGCGTGCTCCGCGACGTGCTCGTGGCCGGCGGTGCGCCAGTGGAATACGGGCAAGCCCTGTTCGCTATCGAGAAGCGTTAGCCGGCGCGCCGCGATCGGCTAACTCAGCGCGAGAGCGATCGCATCGTCACGTGAGAGGTGATGGCCCTCCTCTCGCGCGACGTCGAGCCGCTCTGTCGCATCGCGGACGAGGTCGATGCCGGGAAGCTGCCGGGCGTCGATAGTGTTCGCGAGCGTCGCTCCACTCTCGTCGCGAAGCTTCTCGCATGCCGCGAATAGGCGGACTCCCCTGGCGAGGTCGCCGCCTAGCACGGCGAGCACCGCGGAATCCATGAGCAGGAGCATGACGCCCGTCAGGTCGCCGGCTTGGGCGAAGATCCGCAGGCTCTCGGCGATGCTGGGCCGAGCGTCGTCGAGCTGGCCGTCCTTCATCTTGATGAGTCCATCGGCCTCCAGTGCCCAGGCGAGGCCGAACTGGTCGTTCAGCTCTCGCATGAGGGCGATGCACTCTTCGATCACGGGCCGCGCGCGCGCTCGATCATCGAGCTGGTAGAGGCCGTACGCGTAGCCAGACAGCACCTTGGCGATCCCCGGACGGTCGTCAAGCTCGCGGTACGCCGCGAGCGCGCGCTCGGCCAGCGCGAGCGCTGTCGGGATGTCGCTCGGGCCGATCTGGTAGGTGAAGGACAGGTTATAGGTCTGCTCGGCGATCTGCGCGTCATCGCCCAAAGCCGTGGCGATGTCGAGCGCTTCCTGATAGCGCCCGCGCGCCCGAAGCATGTCGCCTTGCCAATAGGCCACACCGCCTGCACCATCGAGCGCGCGGAGTCGCTCGCGCGCTAGGCCGTCCTTTGGCAGCGCGAGGACGCGCGCGGCGATCGCCTCCGCCTCGTTCAGGTGCCCGCGCATGTGCCAGAACCGCCACATCGACCCGACGAATCGCATCGCGAGCCCGCCATCGTGGACGATCGCCCATTCCGTCGCCGCTCTGATGTTGTCGTGATCGCGCTCGAGCCGATCCAGCAGCTCAGGCTGTCTCTCGCCGGTGAGATCGGCCTGCACTCGGGTGGCGAGATCGAGGAAGGCCTCCGCGTGACGACGGCGGATCGCTGCTGCCTCGTCCGTCCCGTCGAGCCGCTCGATCGCGTACTCGCGGATGGTCGCGAGCATGAGGAACCTTGGTTCGCCAGCCATCTCGCTCTGATTCAACAGGCTCTGGTCGACGAGTGCGGTCAGTTCGTCGAGGATATCGCTTCCACAGATGGCTTCGATCTCGGGAAGCGATGCACCGCCCGCGAACACCGCGATGCGTGCGAACAGCGCGCGTGTCGGCGGGTCGAGCAGGTCGTAGCTCCAGCTGATCGTGCCGCGTAACGTCCGCTGGCGATCCGGCATGTCGCGCGAGCCGGCGTAGAGAAGATCGAGCGCGCGGCCGAGCCGGCTCAGGATCGCGTCGGGCGGAAGCATCTTCACTCGCGCCGTCGCGAGCTCGATGGCCAGCGGCAGGCCGTCGAGGCGGGCGCAGATCTCGGCGATGGTTCCGGCATTCGCCGCAGTTATCTGGAAGTCCGGCTTGACCGCGATGGCGCGCTCCACGAACAGGCTCACGGCCTCGACGCTCGCCAAGGCCCGGACCGGGAACTCCTGCTCGCCGGAGATCCGCAGCGGCGCGCGGCTCGACGCAATGATCTTGACGTTCGGCGCGGCGCGGAGGAGGTCGCCGATGACCGGCGCGGCGGACGGGAGGAGCTGCTCCAGGTTGTCGATCACGAGCAGGGCCGTCTTGTCCTTGAGGTGATCCGCCACGCGCTCGAGCACGGGCCTGATACCGCTGTCGTGCAGCCCGAGCGACGCCGCGATCGCCGGGCCGACGAGCGCCACGTCGGTGATCGCCGCAATTGGGATCCAGTACACGCCGCCGGGGAACGAAGCGATAAGCTCGCCCGCGACCTCGATCGAGAGGCGCGTCTTCCCGGTGCCGCCCGGACCGGTCAGCGTCAAGAGCCGCGCCCCGTCGCGAAGCCGCAACAGGACCTCGTCGATCCGAACACGGCCGATGAACGTCGTGAGCTGCAGAGGCAGGTTGCTCGGCGCGCGGTCCAGGCTCTTGAGCGGAGGGAAGTCGGCACGCTGGCCGTCGACGACGAGCTGGTGGATGCGCTCGGTCTCCGCGAAGTCCTTGAACCGATGCACGCCGAGGTCACGGGCTGTGACGCCCGCGGGAAGGGCATCGTGGACCAGCGACCGCGTTGCCTCCGACATCACGATCTGTCCGCCGTATGCCGCAGCGGCGATCCGTGCGCCGCGGTGTACGTCGCTCCCTGTGTAGCCCTCCCCCGTCAGGTGCGGGGTACCAGTGTGGATCCCCATCCGAACTTGCATGGGTCCGCCGGCCAGCGCGATGAGGGCCTGGACAGCCGCGTGGACGGCGCCTTGCGGCGTCGGGAACGCGACAAAGAAGGCATCACCCTGCGTGTCGACCTCGACGCCGCCGTGTGTGGCGAACGCGTCGCGCACGATGCGTCGATGCTCCCCGAGCGCCTGCGCGTACCTGGGTGCACCGAGCGCGTGCAGCAGCGAGGTCGAGCCCTCAACGTCGGTGAAGAGGAACGTGACCGTGCCCGTCGGTAAGGTTGCGGGCATTGTGATCGCATCGTACGACGGGTTCCTACACTTTCGGCGTGCCGCCGAAGCTTGCGTGGATCTTCCCGGGCCAGGGCTCGCAATCCGTTCAGATGGGAAGGGCCCTCGCGATGGCTGACGAGGGATCGGCGCGGACCTACGACGAATCGAACGAGGCGCTCGGGTTCGATTTGCGCGCCCTTTGCTGGGACGGACCGGCGTCAGAGCTCGAACGCACCGCGAACGCGCAGCCGGCGATCCTGGCGACCAGCCTCGCAGCACACCGCGCGTTCCTCGCGCGCGGGAGCAGTGCCGATCCGCCGATCCTCCTCGGCCACTCGCTTGGCGAATTCACGGCGCTCGTCGCGGGTGGGGCGCTCGACTTTGGTGATGCGCTCCGGCTCGTGCGCAAACGCGGCGAGCTCATGCAGGCTGCGGATGCATCGGGCGGCATGGCCGCAGTCCTCGGACTTGATGCGGAGGTCGTCGCGAAGGCGATCGAGGGCACGGGCATCGTCGTCGCGAATGACAACGCGCCGGGGCAGATCGTGATCTCGGGACCGCACGCGAAAATGGATGCGGCGACCGAGAAGCTCAAGGCCGCGGGCGCGAAGCGCGTCATTCCATTGAAGGTGTCGGGCGCGTTCCACTCGCCCGCGATGCGAGCGGTCGCTCCGGCGCTTGCCGCGGCGATCCGGGCCACTCCATTCCATGAGCTCACATACCCCGTCATCGCGAACGTTGACGCGGAAGTGCACACAAATGCTCAGGATTTCGTGGTTTTGCTGGAGAAGCAGGTGTTCTCTCCCGTACAGTGGACCGCCTCAGTACGGCGCGCTGCTGGGGAGGGCGCGACGACCTTCATCGAGTTCGGCAACGGCAACGTGCTCACCGGACTCGTGAAGCGGATCCTCCCCGACGCGCGCGTAGCGAACGTGTCGGATCCCAAATCGCTCCAGGAGGCGCTCGATCTCGTTCGATAAGGTCCTCATCGCGAACCGCGGCGAGATCGCCGTGCGGGTCATCCGCGCGCTGCGCGAGATGGGCACCCAGAGCGTCGTGGTGTACAGCGAGGCCGACGCGCACAGCCTGCCGGTCCATCTGGCCGATGAGGCGATCTGCATCGGCCCGGCGAACTCGCGCGACTCCTATCTGAACATCCCGTCGATCATCTCGGCCGCGCTCATCTCGGGCGCGCAGGCGATCCACCCGGGCTATGGGTTCCTCTCCGAGAACGCGGACTTCTCCGAGGTCTGCAAGGAGCACGGGCTCGTCTTCATCGGTCCGCCGCCGGAGGTGCTCTCGCGATTCCATGACAAGTCCGCGACCCGCGCGGCGATGAAGCGCGCCGGCCTCCCGGTCATCCCGGGCTCCGAGGGTCCGGTGAAGACCGCATCCGAGGCGCTGCGGATCGCCGAGGAGATCGGCTATCCGGTGATGCTCAAGGCGCGGTCGGGCGGCGGCGGGCGCGGCATGCGCAAGGCCGAGTCTTCAAAGGATCTGCAACGGCTCTGGGAGCAGGCCCGCGCCGAGGCGAAGGCGAGCTTCGGCGACGACGGCATCTACCTCGAGCGCAACCTCGAGGGCGTGCGCCACATCGAGGCGCAGATCCTGGTCGACGATCGCGGCGAGGGCATCTGCGTTGGCGAGCGCGAGTGCTCCATCCAGCGGCGCAACCAGAAGATGCTGGAGGAAGCGCCGTCGATCTCGATCAATGAGGAGCTGCGCCGCCGCATCAAGCGGTACGCGGTCGATGCCGCCAAACGCTTCGGCTACCGCGGCGTCGGGACATTCGAGTTCCTCGTCGACGCGGCAGGGGAGCCGTACTTCATCGAGGTGAACGCGCGCATCCAGGTGGAGCACACCGTGACCGAGGCCGTGACCGGCATCGACCTGGTAAAGGAGCAGATCGCGCTCGCCGCCGGCGAGCCGCTGAGCTTCTCCGAGGAGCAGATCTATGTGAACGGTCACGCCATCGAGTGCCGGATCAACGCCGAGGACGCCGACAACAGCTTCGCGCCGTCCACCGGCACGCTCACGACCTGGCTGCCGCCGGCCGGTCCGGGCATCCGCCTGGACACGCACTGCTTCCAGGGCTACGAGGTCCCACCGTTCTACGACTCGCTGCTCGCGAAAGTCATCGCCTGGGGCCGCGACCGCCCCGAGGCCGTCGCGCGCATGCAGCGCGCGCTTGACGAGTTCACCGTCGTCGGCGTGACGACCAACATCGACGCGCACAAGAAGATCCTGGCGAGCGAGCTGTTCAAGGCCGGGCAAGTGACCACGCACCTCATCGACACCGTCGGGATCGAGGCGCTCACGGCGTGACCGTGATCCTCGACAAGGCGGGTATCGAGGCGACCATCCCGCACCGCGACCCGTTCCTGTTGATCGACCGCATCGTGGAGCTCGAGCCGCTCGTGCGCTGCGTCGCTGAGCACGACTTCACGGGCGAGGAGTTCTACCTCAAGGGCCACTTCCCGGGGAACCCGATCGTGCCGGGCGTGATCCTCACCGAGTCGATGGCCCAGGCCGCGACCGTCTGCGCGATGGCGCACCCTGATTACCGCAGCGGGCTCGGCCTCTTTGCCGGCATCGAGGAGATGCGCTTCAAGCGGATCGTGCGGCCCGGCGAGACCGGGCGCTTCACCGCGACGTTCGAGAAGATGCGCCGCGGCTTCGGTCGCGCGAGGGTCACGACGCACGTCGGCGACGAGCTCGCCGCCGAGGGCGTGATCCTCGCGATCTTTCAACCGCTTCCGAAGGCTTCCCCTCCGGCGGAGCCCCTGCGGTGAACAGGTCGGTCGAGATCATCGGCGTTCCGATGGACCTCGGCGGCTTCCGCCGCGGGGTGGACATGGGGCCGTCGGCCATCCGTTACGCGGGTCTCCGCGCGCGGATCGCGGACCTCGGGTACGGCGTGCGCGACCGGGGCAACATCCAGGTCGCCGACCGGGACGAGGACCGCGAGATCGAGTACCGGCATGGTTCGAATCAGGCCCATCACTCGGACGAGATCGTCCGCGCGTCGGAGGAGCTCGCGACCGTCGTCGCCGAGATCGCGCGGTCCGGAAGCATCCCCGTCGTCCTCGGTGGCGACCACTCGATCGGCATGGGCACGATCGCCGGCATGTCACGAGCGGGCCATCGGGTCGGTGTCATCTGGGTGGACGCGCACGGCGACATCAATACGCCCGGCACGACGCCGTCCGGCAACGTGCACGGGATGCCGCTCGCGGTCGCGCTCGGCCTCGCCGAGGATCCGTTCCCGGCGACGCTCCGTGGCACCACCGATGGCACGAACGGCGTGCTCCTCGCGATCCGCGACATCGACGCGGGTGAGAAGGACAACATCAGGCGCGCGGGCGTCACGACGCTGACGATGTCGGACATCGACCGGCTCGGCATGTACGCCGCGATGGAGAAGGCGATCGCGGTCGCCGGGAAGGGCGACGGGATCCACCTGTCGCTCGATATGGACGCGATCGACCCCGATGAAGCGCCCGGCGTGGGCACACCGGTGCGCGGCGGCCTGACGTACCGCGAGGTGCAACTGGCGATGGAGATGCTCGCGGCGTCCGGCCAGATGCGCTCGATAGAGGTCTGCGAGGTCAACCCGATCCTCGACAAGGAGAACCGCACGGCGCTGCTCGCGGTCGAGCTGATCGCGAGCGCGCTCGGCCAGACGATCCTCTGATCCCGCCCGGCCGCTACCAGCGTCTCTGGGGCTTCTGCGCACGCCACGAGCGGCGCATCGCCATCGGGATCCTCGTCGTCTACGCCGTCGTGTTCGGCGGGTTCGCGCTCCTCCGCCACTGGACGTTCCACTCCACGGCGTCGGATCTCGCGGTCTTCGACCAGGTCATCTGGAACACCGTCCACGGCCGGTTCATGGAATCGACGCTCAGCCTCGCGCAGTGCGTGCCGCACTCATTCTTCGGTGACCACTTCTCACCGGCGCTCCTCGGGATCGTGCCTTTCTACCTGCTCTACCCGCACCCCGAGACGCTTATCGTCGTGCAGGTCACGGCACTCGCGTTCGGCGGCTGGCCGGTCTACCTGTTCGCGCGCCGCTATCTGCCGACAAGCGAGGAGCGCCTCGTCTGGGTCGCGGTGTACGTCTTGAGCGCGCCCCTCGCGTTCATCACGCTGTACGACTTCCACGAGATCAGCCTCGCGGTGCTCCCGCTCGGCCTCGCGGCGTACTTCCTCGCCACGCGGCGGACGTGGACCATGATCCTGTGCCTCGCGCTCGCGTTCCTCGTGAAGGAGGAAGCGGGCATCATCGCCATCGGCTTCGCATTGGCGCTCGCGTTCCAGCGCCGCTGGCGCGCCGCTGTCCTGTTGGGGCTCGGGAGCTTCGCCGTGTTCTTCATCACGCTCAACCGGATCATTCCCTCGTTCGCGGGGGTCTCGTATCAGTACATCGGCCGCTACGCGAGCCTCGGCCGTGACGAGGGCGAGATCGTCCGAACGTTGCTTTTCGATCCGCTCCGCGTCATGCGGGCGTTCTTGAGCGGCGAGGTCGGCTCGAAGGTGGCGTTCGTCCTCAGCTTGTTCGGCCCGGGCCTCGGTCTCGCAGTGCGCGCGAAGTGGCTCATCGTGCCCACGCTGCCGACGCTCGCGTACCTGCTGCTTTCGAGTTACGGTGGCCAACACACACTCCACAACCAGTACGGCGCGCCTTTGATCCCGATCGCACTCGGCGCGTCGATCGTCGGGCTCGCGACGATCCTGCGCCCGACCTGGCGCCGCCGGCTCTCGTTGGACGTGCTCCTCGCGGCGATCCTGTTCTCGCTCGTGCTCGGCGCGCTGCCGTTCACACCCGGCTTCTACGACGCGTACCTGCGCGGCGTGCCCGACCGCGCGCCGACGCCGCAGTCGCCGTTCGTGCGCGAAGCGCGGTACGAGTCGTTCCTCCCCGCGGTGCGGGCGGTACCCGATGACGCGAAAGTGGCGTCGCGTGACTTCTTCACGACGCAGATCGCGGAGCGCCGCTTCAACTACAACCTCATCGGACTCGATGTCTGCGACGCGGAATACGTGATCCTCGACTACGCCGCGCCGGCCGTGAACCGCGACCTGGCGAAGCACCTCGCCGAGGTCGCCGCCATCAAGGCGCTCGGCTTCGACGAGATCTCAAGCGGGGAAGGGCTCTCGTTGCTCCGGCGGCGGTGAGCTAGGCGGCGTCGCTCCCGGTCAGCCACTTCTTGAACGCGCGCAGGTTCCCCGGACGGCCGAGGAAGTCATTGACCAGATCGGCCGCGGGCTTCGTGCCGCCGGGCGCCAGGATCTGATCGCGGTACCGAAGCGAGACGGAGGTGTCCATGAGGTCGCCGCCGAACGCGGTCTGCAGGTCGCGGGCGATCGTGCTCGACCAGAGGTACGTGTAGTACGCGGCCGAGTAGTGGTCACCGTTCATGTGCTCCCAGCTCGCGGGGTACGCGGTCCCTTCGAGGCGCTCGAATGGCGAGTACGTCGCCTGCACCTCCTTCGCGAGCTCCCGCGGGTCGGCGCCTGGGCGCTTCCCGTCGTGCATCGCGAGCGAAAGACGTGAGAGCAGGATCGACGAGGTCAGGGTGCGGATGCCGCGGCCGAAGTCGCGCGCCGCGCGCAGTCGCTGCACGAGATCCTCCGAGATGGGCTGACCGGTCTCGATGTGCTTCGCGAAGCGCGTGAGCACGTTGTGGTCGGAGATCCATTCCTCGAGGAACTGCGATGGCGCCTCCATGAAGTCGCCCTCGCTCACGCGCGACAGCCGCACGTACCTGATGTTCGCCCGCGCGAGGCCGTGGACGAGGTGCCCGAACTCGTGGAAGTACGTGACGACCTGCGTGTGCTCCATGAGCGCCGGTCCCTGGACCGTCGCCGGATCGGGGAAGTTGCAGTTGAGGACGCCGTGGCCGTCCTGTGTGCCGGGGACCGCCACCCGCAACGGCGCGTTGAAGAACCACTTGTTCTTGCCCTCGCGCGGATGCATATCGAGAGAGATCCGGCCGGCGGGCTTGCCGTCGATCGTGACGTCGAAGCTCTCGACGGACGGATGCCAGCGCTCCTCGTGGACGACCGGCGTGAAGGTCATATTGAAGAGCTCGCTGTTGAGGTCGAGGATCGCCTGCCGCACCTTCTTGTATTCGAGGTACGGCCGCACCTCCTGCGCGTCGTAGCGGAACCGCTTCGTTTTGACCTTGTTCGTGTAGTAGAGCTGCTCCCACTCGCCGATCGTCGTCGCCCCCGGGTGATCGCGGCGCTTCTCCTCGAGCAGCATCTCGACCTCGGCCGTTGCCGCGGGCCGCGCGATCGCTTCGATCTCGGTCAGGAAGTGGTCGAGCTGCTCGGGTGTCGAGACCATCCGCTCCTCGAGGTTGTAGTGCGCCCAGGTGGGGTAGCCCAGGAGCCGCGCGAGCTCGTCGCGCGTCTTCGTCAGCTGCCGGAGGATCTCGACGTTCGGCTTCGCGCGCTCGAGACCCTCGCGCTGCAGCGCCTTCCGCACGCGGTCGCTGTGCGCGTAGGTCATGAACGGGACCATGTCCGGCGGGTTCGTCGTGATGACGATCTTCCCGTCGGCGCCCGGCCGGTGGGCCTTCACGTAGTCCGCGGGCAGGCCATCGAGCTCGGCTTCGCTCTCGAGCGTGATGCGGCGCGTGTCGTCACGGATGTTCCGCGCGTGGTCCTGGCCGAGCTTCGTCAGGATCGACCGCAGCTCGCGCGCTTTCGCGCGGTCGTCCTCGTCGAGCTCGACGCCCGCCCGCTTCATGTCCTGCCGCACGAGCGCGATGAAGCGCTGGTCGAGCGGATCCTCCGAACGCACGGCGCCGAGCGCGTCGAAGAGGGGCATGCTCTGGAGCGCCCGCTGCCCGAGGTCGATCGACTCGCGCTGCATCCGCTCTGCCGTGTCGCGCACGGCCTTGTCGGGATGCATCGCGGTGCAGATGCCGGCTTCGGCGCTGATGTTGGAGAGCTCGACGTGGAGCGCGTTCAATGGCTCCAAGACGGTGGCGACCGTGAACGGCGCACGCGTCGCCGCGAGCTGCGCGAGGAGCGCGTTCGCGCGCGCGAGACGCTCGCGGTCACGGGACTCGAGCTGTTCCGCGGTGATCGGCGTGGGGGAGCCGGTGGTCAGCACCGTGCGGGAGTCTATGCCTCGAGCCGCTGCGCGAGCTCGGCGTGTCCCGCGTCTCGTGCGAAGTCGGCCGCTCGCTTGCCGACGGTGTTCGCCGCCGACGGATCGGCGCCCGCGGCGAGCAGCGCGTCCGCGATGTCGGTGCTCCCGGTCTGCGCCGCGGCATGCAGCGGGGTGAAGCCGCCCTCCTGTACCGCGTTCACGTCGGCGCCCGCGACGATGAGCGCCTGGACCGCGCGCACATCGCCGCCATCGGCGACCGCGCTGTGCAGCGCCGTGACCTTGTTGGCGTTCCGTGACGCCGCGCGCACATCGGCACCGGCTGCGATCAACAGGAGCACGACGTCGGTGTGCTTGAAGAACGCAGCGAGCCCCAGCGGATGGAAGCCGTCCCTCCCGTAGGCGCTCGCGAGCGCCGGATCGGCGTCCACGAGCTCGCGGACCCGGTCGGCATCGCCGACCGCGGCCGCCTCAAAGATGTCCAGCACCGGGTGCTCCGCGAGCAATGCGGTCACGTTGGCCGCATCCCCGCGGTAGACCGCCATGAGCAGCGGTGACGGTCGGTCCTGGTCCATTGCCCCTATTGAATCCCTAAACTCGTTCCGATGGACGAACAGCGACGCCGCGTCGTGGTCACCGGCATCGGACTCATCACGCCGCTCGGCGCGACCGTCGACACGTCGTGGGCGGGCCTGCGGGCCGGGAAGAGCGGGATCGGCCCGATCACCCGGTTCGACGCGAGCGACCTCGAAACGAAGATCGCCGGCGAGGTCCACGACTTCGACCCGCTCCAGTACATGGAGCGCAAGGAAGCGAAGCGCGCCGACCGGTTCGCGCAGTTCGCGGTCGCGACCGCCGGTCAGGCGCTGAAGGACGCGAAGCTTGAGATCACCAAGGACATCGCGCCGCGTATCGGGGTCACCTTCGGGTCCGGCATCGGCGGCGTCGGCACGCTCGTAGACAACATCCTCGTCCACGAGAAGGACCCCACGCGCGTGTCCCCGTTCATGATCCCGATGATGATCGTGGACATGGCCGCCGGCGAGATCGCGATGAAGTACGGCGCGAAGGGTCCCAACCTCGGCACTGTGTCGGCGTGCGCCTCGAGCGCGCACGCCATCGGCGAAGCGGCGGACACCATCCGTCGCGGGCAGGCCGACGTCATGCTCGCGGGCGGGAGCGAGGCCGGGCTCATCAAGGTCGCCATCGGCTCGTTCAACGCGATGCACGCGCTCAGCCGGCGCAACGATGAGCCGGAGAAGGCGTCGCGCCCGTTCGACAAGGACCGCGACGGCTTCGTGTTCAGCGAGGCTGCCGCGTGCCTGATCCTCGAGGAGGAAGAATTCGCGAAGGCCCGCGGCGCGCGGATCATGGGCTGGATCTCAGGGTACGGCGCGACCGCCGACGCGTATCACATCACCGCGCCGCCGGAGGGTGCCGAAGGCATCGTCCGCGCGATGCGGATGGCCTTCGACGACGCGGGCATCACCGCCGAGCAGATCGGCTACGTGAACGCGCACGGCACGTCGACGCAGGCGAACGACGGCGCCGAGACCGCCGCGCTCAAGACCGTTTTCGGTACGCGCGCGAAGCAGGTGCCGGTCTCGTCCACGAAGTCGATGACCGGCCACACGCTCGGCGCCGCGGGCGCGATCGAGGCGGTCATCTGCCTCCTCGCGATGCGCGACGGCATCCTGCCGCCGACCATCAATCAGATCACGCCGGATCCCGCCTGCGACCTCGACTACATCCCGAACGTCGCGCGCAAGGCAAAGGTCGAGTACACGCTCTCGAACTCGATGGGCTTCGGCGGGCACAACGTCGCGCTCGTGATCCGCGGGAACAACGCGGCCTGATGGCCGACCCCAAGAAGACCCGCGCCGAGGCGAACGTGCTCGTCCAGGAGCTGCTGACGCGCCTCGACACCTCGAGCGTCCGCGAGCTCGAGGTCACCCGCGGCAGCCTGCGCGTTCGCGTGAGCAAGGACGTCGCGCCCGTCGCCGCCGCGGCCGTCGTGCAGGCGGCACCTGCGGCGCAGGGGCCGACGGCAGGCGCCGCACAGACCGGGCCGTCCGTCGTGACCGCGACGTCGGCGGTGGTGACGGACGCGATCACCGCGCCGCTCACCGGCATCTTCTATCGCTCGCCCTCGCCGCAGGCGCCGGCGTTCGTGCAGATCGGCAGCGTCGTGGCAGCGGGCGACATCGTCGGGCTCATTGAGGCGATGAAGCTCTTCAATGAGATCCGCTCGACGAAGAGCGGCACGGTCCGGCGCATCGTTGCCGACAGCGGGCAGCTCGTCCGCGCGCACGCGCCGCTCATCGAGCTCGATCCAGCGTGACCGACGCGACCTGCCCCGCGTGCCGCGCGCCCGTCGCTGACCCGCCCGCGGCCAAGCTCCGCTACGAGGCCCGGATCTACACGTTCGATCGCGAGGTCTGCAAGCGGATCTTCCAGGAGAACCCCGACCGCTATCTCGACGCTGATGGCGGTGTGCTGCCCGAGCCGCGATGAGCGGACCGGCGAGCGATAGCGTCTTCAGCGGCTCGATCGCGAGCCTCTACGAGTCGCACCTCGTCCCGCTGCTCTTCGAGCCGTACGCCGCGGATCTCGCCGAGCGCCTGGTACCGCGGCGTCCCGCGCGCGTCCTCGAGATCGCGGCCGGCACGGGGGTCGTGACTCGCCGGCTCGCCGCGGCGCTCGGCCGGGAGAGCGCCATCGTCGCGACCGACCTCAACCAGCCGATGCTCGATCAGGCCGCCGCGATCGGCACCGCTCGGCTGGTCGAGTGGCGTCAGGCGGACGCCATGCAGCTGCCGTTCGGGGACGGGACGTTCGACGCCGTCGTCTGCCAGTTCGGGGTCATGTTCTTTCCCGACCGGCCGAAGGCGTATGCCGAGGCGAGGCGGGTGCTCCGGCCGGGCGGCGTCTATCTCTTCAACGCCTGGGACCGGATCGAGGAGAACGAGTTCGCCAATGCCGTGACGACGGCCCTCGCTGCGCTCTTCCCGGCCGACCCGCCGCGGTTCCTCGCGCGCACGCCGCACGGCTACCACGACCGGTCGATCATCGAGCGCGATCTCGCGGCCAGCGGCTTCAGCGCGACGCCGTTGGTGAGCACCGTCGCCAAGCGGAGCCGGGCGCTGACCGCCCACGATCCATCGCTCGCGTACTGCCAGGGCACGCCGCTCCGCACCGAGATCGAGCAGCGCGATGCGTCGCTCCTGACTGCCGCGACCGATGCCGGCGCGTCCGCGATCGCCCGGCGGTTCGGGCCGGGGCCGGTGGACGGCAAGATCCAGGCGCACATCGTCACCGTCGAGCGCGACCGCTAGC
>JBBRQB010000040.1:0-23340 GCA_038227105.1 Candidatus Limnocylindria bacterium
ATGCGTCTCGGTATCCACGTCGGAGACGAAGGCGGCGTCGTCGAGCGTCGCCGGACGGAGCTCGAGGTCGGCGGCGCGCATCAGATCCTCCGCAGCACCTTGTCGCGCGCGACCTGGCCGAGCTGGACGACGTACTGGATGATCTCGCGGCGGCCGAACTTCGACGCACCGAGCTCCCGGTCGCGGAACGTGTACGGGACCTCCACGACCTTCGTGTAGCGGCCGCGCGCGATGACCTCGAACCCGATCTTGAAGCCGATCGGATTCAGCTTCACGCCATCAACAACGGCGCGCCGGAGCGCGAAAAAGCCGCTCGTCGCGTCGCGGACCGGCACGAGCGCGCTGCCCATGAGGCACGCGACGCGGGACACGACCCGCCGCCGCAGCGGCCAGTCCATCACGCCGCCGCCCTTCACGTAGCGCGAGCCGACGGCGAGATCCGCGCCGTTCGCGATCGCGTCGGCGAGCGCGGGCACGACCTCGGGTGGGTGCGAAAGGTCCGCGTCCATGACGAGCAGCACATCGCCGCGCGCGGCTGCGAATCCGGCGACCACCGCGCTCGCCAGGCCGGCCTTTCCGGCGCGGCGTACGACGCGCACCGGGATCCGTGGCGCGAGCGCCTCCGCGACATCGGCCGTGCCGTCGGGCGAGCCGTCGTCCACGACGACGAGCTCCCACGCACGGTCCGCGAGGGCCGCGTGCAAGCGCTCGGCGAGCTTCGGCAGTGAGCCGGCTTCGTTGAACGTGGGGACGACGATGGAGAGCATCAGCGGCCTACTGTACGGAGGCCGATGCGGGTCGTCTTCGATGCGCGACATCTCCAGACGGTGAGCCGCACGCGCGGCATCGGCCGCTACTCGCGCAACCTCCTGTCCGCGTTCGCGCGCCGCGCGCCGGACGACATCGGCTGGACGCTGCTCACGCTCCGCAACTTCCCGAAGGCCGACGGATCGCATCTGCCGGTCCACATGACGCGCGCGACGTACCGGCTCCGGCGACCTGAGCTCACGATGCTCGCCCTCGATCCACTTCTTCTGCCGTTCGAGCTCGCGGGTCAGGGTGACCTGTATCACTCGGTGCAGCTCGGCCTGCCGGCCAACCACAAGACGCCCGTGGTCCTCACGCTGCACGACCTCGCCCCGCTGCACTGGCCATCGCACTACCTGCGCCTGCCGTACGCGCGCGCCGGTCACGCGTGGCAGTACGCGCTCGCGAAGCGCGCGGACGCGATCATCGCCGTCTCCGAGGCAACGAAGGCCGACGTCGTCGCGCGTCTTGGGATCCCAGACGAGCGGATCCGCGTGATCCCCGAGGCGGTCGACACCGGCTTCCGTCCGCCGCCGCGCCAGACCGGCGCCGCGGTCGCGCGCGAGCGCTTCGGCGTTCCCGACCGCTATGTGCTCTACGTGGGCCAGTTCGACCCGCGCAAGAACATGGACGGCCTGTTCGCTGCGTTCGCGCGCGCGCGAGATCGCGAGCCCGATCTGCGGCTTGTGATCGTCGGCACGCTCGGACGTCTCGCGCCGCTCATGCACGAGGCGCTTGCGCGATCGAAGGTCGATCCGGCGCGGGTGGTGATCACCGGTGGCGTCGACGATGCGACGCTCGCGGCGCTGTACGCCGGCGCCGAAGCGCTCCTGCACGCGGCCTGGCTCGAGGGCTTCGGGCTCACGGCCTTGGAGTCGCTCGCTGCCGGCACCCCGGTCGTCGGCTATCGCGCCGGTGCCGTCGCGGAGGTCGTCGGCGATGCCGGGCTCCTCGTCGACGAGGCTGACCCCGCTGCCCTCGGGGAGGCGCTCGTCACGCTGCTCGCCTCGCCCGCATTGCAGTCGGATCTCCGCTCGCGGGCCAAGCCACGGGCCGCGCAATTCAGCTGGGATCGCGCTGCGGATGACACGATGGCGGTCTATCGCAGCCTCATCTGAGCGCTCGCCACGAGCGCCCATTCGAGGGCTGCTGTTGGTACCATTTTCAAAGAGTCCACACCGCGGGCTCGCCGCCCGTTCCGGCGATATTCGAGGGGGAGCTTCCGTTGGCGCGACGCATCCCATTGCCGCGGCTGACCCAGCGACAGCGCATGGCGCGCTGGCAGCGCGAGCGCCGTCAGCAGACGATGATCGTGGTCGTCTTCACGGTGCTGCTCTGCAGTGCCATCGGGCTCATGGTCTGGGCCGGCGCCAGTCGCTACTACGACGCCAACCTCAGGCCGATCGCCGCGATCGATGGCCACGACCTGCCGAGGCGTCTCTACGCGCACGAGAAGGCGTACGAGCTCGTGAAGTTCTATCAGGACAACGGGGTACCGGCAGGGTTCGAGAACGACCCGCAGATCGCGCAGCAGAAGTCGGACTACGACGGCATCGCGATCAACTCGCTCGCCGAGCAGCTGCTCCTGGACGCGGTCGCGCGCGACGACGGCTACCGGATCTCAGACGTTGACGTCCGCGCGCGATACGTGGATGCGTTCAGCCAGTTCCGCACGCGGCACATCCTCGTGAAGATCGACGACGCCGCGACCGACAAGGCTGCGGCGGAAGCGGCCGCCCTCGCGAAGGCCACCGACATCGCGAAGCAGCTCAAGGCCGACCCGAACAACCAAGATCTCTGGAACACGCTCGCGAAGACATCCGACGACCCGGGCTCGAAGGACGCGGGCGGCGAGATCGGCTGGGCCAGCCAGGGGAACCTCGTTGCGGAGTACGAAGCGTCGACGAAGACCCTCACGGCCGGACAGATCACCGATCCGGTGAAGACGAGCTTCGGCTTCCACGTCATTCAGCTGGAGGAGCGTCGCGGCCCCGAGGTGAACCCGCTCGTCCAGCGCTGGCTCTCGAGCGGCTTCGGTCTCGACGAGATCCTCCTTCACACGAGGTACGACATGCTGCGTGAGCACTACACGACCGTCGCGCAATCGCAGTCGGTGACCTCACCGGCCGAACAGCTCCACCTGCTGCACCTGGTCATCAACCTGCCGTCGCCGACGACCAAGCTGCCCACGGACTTCACGAACGCATTGAAGAAGGTGACCGACGTGAAGGCCGAGATCGCCAAGGGGACGGACTTCGCGGCGATCGTGAAGCAGTACAGCGACGACAAGACCGAGGCCGACGCGGGCGGCGACATTGGCTGGTTCGCGCGGGGTCAGCTGGACAGCGTCACGAGGGAGACTGCGCTCTTTGGTCTGGCGGCCGGCACCGTGAGCAGCCAGTTCTCGAGCAGCGGCACCGTCGAGTTCTACAAGGTCGTCGAGAAGGATCCCGCCCGCGCGCTGACCGACGATCAGAAGACGAAGATCAAGGACAGCGCGTACGCGTACTGGTTCGACACGAATCGCCGAGTGCACAGTCTGCAGAAGCTCGTGACGGGGTATGAGTTCGCCCCCTAGCGCGGCCCTGCGCGCCGCGCTCGCCGCGTGGCCAGGTGGCGTCGACATCGTTCCCGCATCCGCGCTCGACCGTCACGCTTTCGCGACCGTCCGGGCAGTCGCGATCGCGCTCGATGCGCCCCTCGATCGCGCGCTCCTGTTGCAGCACTACCCCTCGGACGTGCTCGCCGCCGCCGAGCGCGACGCGGCCGACGGGTTCCTCGTCCTGGGGCCGCGCGACGCGTACGCGGACCTCGCGTCGCCGGGCACCATCTCGCGCATCGCCGAGCGCCTGCGTGCCGCTGACGGCTGCCCCTGGGATCGCGAGCAGACCCACCAGAGCCTCCGGCCGCACCTGCTCGAGGAGGCGCACGAGGCGCTCGAGGCGCTCGACCACGACGATCTCGGCACCTTGAAGGACGAGCTCGGCGATCTCCTGTTCCAGATCGCGATCCACGCCCAGCTCGCGAGCGAAGAGGGCGCGTTCGACATGGCCGACGTGTCACGCGCGATCGGCGAGAAGCTCGTGCGCCGCCACCCGCACGTGTTCGCAGGCACCAGCCTCGACGGCACCGATCTGCTCGTGCAGTGGGAGCAGATCAAGCGCAAGGAGAAGCTCGACAAGCAGGAGCGCTCGGAGAAGCCATCGGTCCTCGACGGCATCCCGCGCAGCCTGCCCGCGCTCTTCGCCGCCGAGCGGATGCAGGAGCGGACCGCGCGCGTCAAGCTGGTGCCGCCGCGCGTGCAGCTGCCGCTCGACGTCGATGACGAATCCTTTCTCGGCGAGCTCCTGTTCGATCTCGTTGCCGAGGCGCGCGATCGCGGATTCGACGCGGAGATCGCGCTGCGGGAGGCGAACGACCGGTTCGCCGCGCACGTGCGCCGCGTCGAGGATCGCGCGCGCGGCGATGGCCGTGAGCTCGAGTCATACAGCGACACCGAAATGCGCGCGCTATGGGAGGCGACACGTGACGAAGTTCAAGCGGCCTGACGGGCGCGCGGCCGATCAGCTCCGGCCGGTGACGATCGAGACGGGCGTATCGAAGTTCGCGGAGGGATCAGCGCGCATCGCCTTCGGTGACACCGTCGTGCTCTGCCTCGCGACCCTGACCGACAGCGTGCCGAAATTCCTCGATGGCAAGGGCCAGGGCTGGATCACCGCCGAGTACGCGATGCTGCCGCGCAGCACACCGGAGCGGAGCCAGCGCGAGAGCATCGCCGGTCGTCCCGGTGGTCGGACCTTCGAGATCCAGCGGCTCGTCGGCCGCGCGCTGCGCACGACGATCGATCTCAAGGCGCTTGGCCCGCGCAGCGTCACGATCGACTGCGAGGTCATCCAGGCCGACGGCGGTACACGGACCGCCGCGATCACCGGTGGCTACGTCGCGCTCGCGCATGCGCTGCGCAAGATGTCGCCGAGCCCGCTGCGCAAGCAGGTCGCGGCCGTCTCCGCGGGGTTCGTCGCGGGCGAGCTCATGCTCGACCTCGCGTACGCGGAGGACTCCATCGCCGATGCGGACGTGAACATCGTCGCGACCGACGCGGGCGAGCTCATCGAAGTGCAGGGCACCGCCGAGAAGGCGCCGTTCTCTCGCGCTGACTTCGACCAGATCCTGACGCTCGCGCTCAAGGGCATCGACCAGCTCCTTGAGGCGCAGCGTCACGCGCTCCGGTGATCCGCACGCTCCTGCTCGGGACGAGCAACGAGCACAAGGTCACCGAGCTGCGCGCGCTGCTCACCGGGCTCGATCTCGAGCTCGTCGCGGTCAGCGAGCTCGAGGACCCGCCACCCGATCCGCCGGAGGACGCGCCGTCGTACGCAGAGAACGCGATCCACAAGGCGGTGACCTACGCGCGCGCGACCGGACTGCCGACGATCGCCGACGACTCGGGCCTGGAGGTCGACGCGCTCGGCGGCGCGCCCGGCGTGCGCAGCCGGCGGTACTTCGGCGAGGACGTGGAAGCGGCCGACCGCAACTCGATGCTTCTGGCGCTGCTCGACGGCGTGACCGACCGCACCGCGCGGTTCGTCTCGGTGATCGCGTTCGCGCAGCCGGACGGGCGAGTGGAGACGTTCGACGGCGAGGTGAAGGGCGAGATCGCTGAGGCCCCCCGCGGCGCGAACCGCTTCGGCTACGACCCGATCTTCATCGTCGAGAACGACGGCCGCACGATGGCCGAGCTGCCGCCTGAGGAGAAGAACGCGATCTCACATCGCGGGCTCGCGGCCGCGAAGCTGCGGGCCGCGCTCGCCGGGGGCTAGCTCAATCCGCGATCCAACCCTCCATGAGCTCGCGGAGCTTCATCGCGTCGCGGCGGACATCGTCGATAGGGAGTGCCGTGTGTTCGGCGTTCTGGCGCATGAAGCGCGGCGGCGCTCCCGGCTGGCTGTCATCGACGTAGCGCGGGACCACGTGCGTGTGCAGGTGCGGCAGCTCGTTGCCGAGGGTCATGAGGTTGAGCTTCGCCGGCGTGTAGTGCAGCTCGACGGCCCGCGAGACGCGCATCACGTCGTCCCAGTACAGGCCGGCCTCGGTGTCGCTCAGCTGGGTGATGTCGGCGACGTGGCGGCCGCGCCAGATCACGAGGCAGTAGCCGCGCTGGCCCACGTCGGCCTTCTGCAGGTAGCCGTCCGACGTGTCGCTGCGGTACACGCGGATCCCGAACTCGTTCTCCTCCGGCCGGCCCTGCGCGCACATGACGCAGCCCTCGCCGCGGTAACGGCGCTCCCAGTCATCGGGCCAGGTGCGGGACACGCGGGGAGTATCGGTCATCGGATGCTGTAGACCATGAGCATGCGACCGAGCACCATGCCGACCAGCGCGATCGAGGTGAAGCCGCTCGGACCCGACCGTCTCGAGGACTTCCTTGCATTCTTCGACCGCGATGCGTTCAGCGACAACGCGTGGTGGGCCGGCTGCTACTGCAACTTCTACGAGTCGCTCACGCACCCGGACGAGAATCCCGATCCGGCCACCCCGGCATTCGCGCCGTTCCGTGATCACAACCGGAGCGAGAAGATCGAGCGCATCCGGTCAGATCGGGCACACGGATTCCTCGCCCTCCGTGACGGCAAGGTGGTCGGCTGGCTCAACTCGCAGCCCTCAGGTGCGTACGCGAATCCGCGGCAGTTCGCGCCGGCGTTCGCGGAGATCCCCGACGGGACGGGGCTGCTCATGTGCTTCGTCGTCGCGCCGGGTGCGCGCGGTCAGGGAGTCGCCAGGAGCCTGCTGCGCGCCGCCGTCGACAGCTTCGCCGTGGCGGGTCTGGCCCACGTGCAGGGCTTCGCCCGCCGTCCGGAGGCGACGGGTCGGGAGTGGGAGACCTTCGCGACGAGCAACTACCACGGCACGATGTCCATGTACCTCGAGAACGGTTTTGCCGAGGTGGGTAGTCTTGGAAGCCACTACGCGATCATGCGGAGGTCGCTCTGATGCCCAAGGTCGTCTCGCTGCAGCTCCACGAAGGTCACGGGCAGCCGATGCGCACCGTGTCCGAGGTGAGCGCACGCGTGGGCGGCGGTATCGAGGGTGACTCGCACGTCGCGCGCACGATGCGCGCGGTGACGGTCGTCGATCTGGAGACGCACACGTCGGTCGGCGTGCAGCCGGGCGATCTGCGCGAGCAGATCACGGTCGAGGGATTGCCGAAGCTCGGCGATCTCGCCGAGGGGACGCTGTTGCGGATCGGTGCGATCACGCTGCGGGTGAACGGTCCGTGCGATCCGTGCACGCACATCGGTGAGATGAACGGCGTCGCGGATCTGGACGAGTTCCAGTCGATGCTCGAAGGGCGGCGCGGGCTCGTGTGCAACGTGGTCGTCGCTGACGGTCCGGTGCGCGTGGGGGATGCGGTAAGCGTCATGGAGACGGCCCCGGCCCACTAGCGCCCTTCCCTCGATAGAACATCTGTGCTATCATGCAAAAGAGCATGAAACGTTGCCATCGGTGCGGTTTGACCAAGTCGCACATGGCTTTTCATCGCAGTGCATCGCGGGCCGACGGCCTACAGATCTATTGCGCCGCGTGCTGCGCCGAGATCAGTCACGAGCGATACGAGCGCAAGGTCGGCAGATCCGTCGCCCGCAGGTCTCGGTCCACCTACGAGTCTCCACGTGCCGAATGGTTGCGGTCGCTCAAGACCGGACGACCATGCACCGATTGTGGCCGCATCTTCGCCCCGCAGGTGATGCAATGGGACCACCTGCCGCAGTTCGAGAAAGTCGGCGATATCAGCGAGGCGTTCTGGGGTCATACGGACGAAGAAGTCCGACGCGAGATCGCGAAGTGTGAGCTCGTCTGCACCAACTGCCACACGATCCGAACGTTCCGGCGGAACGGTTGGAATATCGGTCCGTCCGTTCGAGAGGCGGGAGCCGCGTACGAGATGAAGCGGATACGAGTCGCGGCGTAGAGCCATATGAAATCGGCGACGTAATCCGTCGATGCGTCAGCTGCGGAGAGTCCAAACCTCCGAGCCAGTTCCATGACTCGCGTACCGGTCAGTTCTCGTATTGCCGCGATTGTCGATGCGCATACGACCGTCGCTATTACAACGAACGCGGCAAGGCCGCCCGCCTTGCGCGAAACCGCGCGCGTCGTGACACCGCGCGCTCATGGATGCAGTCTCTCAAAGCGGGCATGCCATGCGCCGATTGCGGTGAGACCTTCCCGCCCTGCGTCATGCACTGGGATCACCTGCCCGGATACCTCAAGGTCGATGAGATCGGCTCGATGGTCGGTAGCCGCCGGCGGGCGATCGTGCTCGACGAGCTCAACAAGTGCGAGCTCGTCTGCGCAAACTGCCACGTGATGCGAACGGTCAGACGCGCGCGTCGGACGATCGCGGAAGGGCGAACGGCATATCGCTTCGAGGCGACCTCCCGCAACTAGGCGCAACAGTCGGGGTGAGAGGATTTGAACCTCCGACAACCGCCTCCCAAAGGCGGTGCGCTACCGGGCTGCGCCACACCCCGTCGAGAGTTCCATTATGAGCGTGTCTCGAGCCCCCGCACGATGACATCGAGCCCGAACTCGAACGTCTCATCGCAGTCAGCCTCCGCCAGCTGCGGGGCGAGCTCCACGAGATAGGGATCGGCATCGGGCGGCAACACGAACGTGCCGTCGCGCTCCGCGCGGAACGGTGCGGTGCCGACCTCCCATTGCGCGACGCCGACGACGTAGGACGTGATCGTCGCGAGCGTCTTGAGCGCGCTCGGCGCGTCGAAGCCGGCCGCGCGCAGCTGGGCCATGACCGCGCCCGCGGCACGCGCCGTCGCAGGATCGCTCAGCGGGAGGGCGGCCAAGAGCGGGATCGCGTGTGGATGCCGGAGCAGGAGCGCGCGGTACGCGCGCGCGACCTCGCGGAACACCATCTGCCACGGGACGCCCGATGGCGGCGGGATCACCAGCTCGGCGAGGAGGATCTCGACGACGCCCGCGAGGACCGCGGCCTTGTTGGGGAAGTGGCGATAGATGGCCATGCCTTCGACGCCGAGCTCGGCGCCGAGGTGGCGCATCGAGAGCGTCTCGAGGCCGTCACGATCGAGGAGCGCGAGCGCGGCCTCCGCGATCCGTAATTGCGTGAGCGGGTGCCTCGAAGTTATTGACAGGCTTCGCATGCGGCTCTAGTTTACATCGTAAACACGGCGCAGGGGCAAGGGAGTTCACGTCATGTTCGCGGCCTGGGGTCACTTCGTCTATCGCTTCCGCTGGGCGACACTCATCCTGTCGGCTGCCCTCATGGCGCTCTCGGTGGTCGTCAGCGCCGCCGGCGGCGATCTGAAGAGCGGCGGGATCATCCAGACCTCCGAGTCCGGTCGCGCCGCGAAGCTCATCCAGAACGAGCTGCCCCGCTCGACCGGCACGTCGTTCACGGTCCTCTTCGGCAGTCAGACCCTCCTCGCGACGGATCCGGCCTACAAGGCCGCGGTGACGCAGGCGCTCGCGGCGACCCGCCAGGATCCGCGCGTCCAGTCCGTCATCACCGCGTACGACCCGGGACCGCAGGCGTCGTCGATGATCTCGAAGGACCAACACCACCTCATCGCTGTCGTGAGCGTGAAGGACGACTCGGTCACCGCGCAGAAGTATTACGAAGAGCAGCGCGCCAAGATCGCGTCCGACGTCCTCACCGTCCAGACCACCGGCTATCTCGCGATCAACCACGACTTCAACAAGATCCTCGAGAGCGACCTCCAGCGCGCGGAGTTCGTCTCGCTGCCGCTCGCGCTCATCTTGCTGCTGCTCGTCTTCGGCACGCTGCTCGCGGCGATGCTGCCGCTCGGCGTCGGCATGCTCGCGGTGGTCGGTGGCATCGCCGCGACCTTCGCGCTGAGCCACGCCACCGACGTGTCGCAGTACGCGCTCAACATCGTGACGCTCATCGGGCTTGGCGTGGCCATCGACTACTCGCTCTTCATCGTGAACCGGTTCCGTGAAGAGCTTGCGCGCGGCCTGAGCGTCGAGGACGCGATCGCGCGCGCGATGGCAACGGCGGGACGCGCGATCACGTTCTCGGGCGTGACCGTGGCGATCGGGCTCGCGGGGATGTTCTTCTACCAGGGCACGTTCCTCAGCTCGATGGGCTACGCGGGCGCGCTCGTCGTCGCGATCGCCGTCTTCTACGGGCTCACCTTCCTGCCGGCCGTGCTCTCGCTCCTCGGGCCGCACGTCGACAGCCTCCGGCTCGCCGAGCTCTGGCGGCGGATCCGTCGGCAGCCGGTCGCGACGACCCAGCGTGGTCCGGGCCTCTGGCACCGCCTTGCCGTCGCGGTCATGGACCGGCCGCTCGTCGTGCTCATCCCCGTGCTCGCATTCATCCTGCTCGCCGGATCGCCGTTCCTGCGGCTCCGGCTCGCGAACGGTGACGTCGACATGCTCCCGCCCACTGCTGAGTCGCGCGTCGCGCTCCACACCATCGTCGAGCAGTTCCCGAACCAGGACCAGAACCAGTTCCAGATCGTCGTCCACTACGCGAACGGCACGGACCCGCTGAGCACCGACAACGTGGGCGCGCTCTACGACCTGTCGCGCCGCATCGCGGCGGTGCCCGGCGTCCTGCGGGTCCAGAGCGTCGTGGACCTCGATCCGTCGTTCCCGAAGGCGCAGTACGCCACGATGTACGCGAACCGCGCCGCGCTGCCCGCCGTGGTCCAGGAGGGCATCAAGCAGAGCATCGGCAAGGACATCGCGGTGCTCACGGCGCTGAGCGCCAACGCGATCTCGACCGACGAGGCGCGAGCGCAGCTCAAGGACATCCGCGCGATCGCGCCGCCGCCAAGCGCCGAGCTTCTCGTCACGGGCTTCACCGCCTACGACGTGGATGCGATCAGCTTCATCCTCGGCAAGACGCCGCTGGCGGTCGGCTTCGTGGTCGTCGCGACGTATCTCGTGCTGTTCCTGCTGCTCGGATCGGTGATCCTGCCGCTGAAGGCGGTCCTGATGAACTTCCTCTCCATCAGCGCATCGTTCGGCGCGCTCGTCTGGATCTTCCAGGACGGCCACCTATCGAGCCTGTTGAACTTCACGCCATCGTCCATCGATCCCACGCTGCCGGTGATCATGTTCTGCATCGTCTTCGGGCTCTCGATGGACTACGAGGTCCTGCTCCTGAGCCGCATGCAGGAGGAATATCAGCGGACCGGCGACAACCGCTTCGCGGTCGCCGAAGGGCTCGAGAAGATCGGCCGGCTCATCACCGGTGCTGCCGCGATCATGGTCGGCGTGTTCCTCGCGTTCGCCCTCGCGCAGGTCGTCATCATCAAGGCCATCGGTCTCGGGATGGCGATCGCGGTCGCGATCGACGCGACGCTCGTGCGCGCGCTCGTCGTGCCCGCGACGATGCGTCTCCTCGGCGATCTCAACTGGTGGGCACCGCGTCCGCTCGCGCGTCTGTACCGCCGGTTGGGCCTCGGTGAAGCCGCAGTGCAGCGCGGAAGGGTGACCGCGGCGGCCGAGGGAGACTAGAGCTCGCCGGTACCATACGGCCGATGCAGGAGGCGCCGGTCCTTCGACCGCTCGGTGTGGGCGAGATCATCGACCGGACCCTGCGGCTCATCCGCGCAAACCTCGTGCTCTTCCTCAGCATCACGGTGATCCCGGCCCTGATCATCGAGATCATGCAGCGGGCATCCGGCATCACCCAGACCCTCGACGCCACCAACTTCTCGGCGCTCGTGGACCCGCGCACCTCGGCGGCGGCGTCGCGCGCCTTCGTGCCGCCCAATGGCGGGGCCGTCGGCGTCGTGGCCATCGTCGGCGCGTTCTTATCGTTCCTGGTCTACGGCGCGCTCACGGCGGCGGTGGCGGAGCGCTATCTCGGACGCGCGATCACGGTCCGTGACTCCTTCGAACGGGGTCTGCGTGCGGTGTCGGCGCTCTTCTTCTCGGTGTTCCTGTTCTTCATTGCGCTGATCGTCGTTTTCATCGGGTGCTTCATCGTCATCGCGGTGATCAACTCGTCAGCGCTCACGCTGGTCGCCGTGATCGTCGGGCTCATCGCATTCTTCTTCGTGCTGCCCTGGGCGTTCCTGTCGCTCGCCGTCATTGGTCCGGTCATCGTCGTGGAGCGGCTCGGGCCGATCGCCGCGATCCGGCGCTCGTTCCACCTCATGGACAAGGCGCGCTGGCGGACGCTTGGGCTCTACATCCTCGTCGCGATCATCACCGGCATCCTTGGGCTGATCTTCAGCTTCGTCTTCCTGGTCTCGTTCGTGACGCAGCCGACCGCGCGCACCGCTCTGCAGGCGGTCGCGGGCGTCGCAAGCGCCGCGATCAGCTGGCCGATCACGTATGGGACATTCGTGATCCTGTACTACGACCTGCGGGTGCGGAAGGAAGCGTTCGATCTGCAGCTCGCGGCGGAGGCGCTGCCGCGCGAGGCCTGACCCGCGCCGCGTGCCTCGCCCTGCTCCTGTGGGGCCTCGGCGGGACGATCGCGGATGCCGACACGATCAGCCTCGACACGTACCGGACCCGCCTGCGGGACGTCCGCTCCTTCGTGCAGGCGGCACGCTCATCGCCGAAGGCCCAACAGCCGGGGATCCTCGGCCGCGCGGCGCTGCTGCTGCGCAGCACCGAGGCGATCCGCCTCACCGACGGGTCGACGGTCGCGATAGACGACACCGCGCTCGCCGCGCGCTTGCCGGACAGCGACGACGCGGGCCTGCTGGCGGCACTCGCGGACCTGGACGCCCGGATCGTCATCGCCGACGGAGTGACCACGTCGGCATCGAGCTTGTCGGGGTCCGCCGTCGATGAGGCGCTGCGGGCGGTCAGCCCGGCGAAGCAGACGCCCGCGAACGGCGACCCGGGGCTCATCGCGCTCTTCATCGGTCTCGTCGCGGCGGCGCTGTCGTTCGTTCTGCGCGGATCGGTCGCGTCCGTCGATCCCTACGTCGTCGTCGCGACGGTGGCCGGCCTCGGTCTCGCGATCGCCCTCATCGTTCTCGGCATCCTCGGCCGCGGGGTCCGCGAGCGGATACGGCGCGAGGCGCTGGGTGGCGAAGCGCGCCTCGGCACGGCAGAGGACCCGGCGGTGCATCTCGGGCGCGCCGACGCCGCGATCGCGGCGGGTCGGCCGCGCGACGCGCTGCATGAGCTCTATCTGTTCGCGCTCGCGACCCTCGCGGCGCACGAGATCATCCGGTTCGACCCCGCGCTGACCGATCGCGAGCTCCTTGCGCGCGCCGTGGCGATCCCGCAGATCGGCCCGCTGCGGGATCTCGTCGCGATCCACGAGCGCGTCTGGTTCGGGCTGAAGCACGTTGACCCGCACGATGCCGTCCGCGCACGCGCGCTCGCCGACCGGATCGCCCCATGAGACGGCTGCGGATCGATCCGCTCGTGCTCGTCGGCACGCTGCTCCTTGTCGTCGTCATCGTGCTGACCGCGTTCACTCCGCGGCCTGATACGGATCAAGGCCTGACCGCCTCCGTGTACGACGAGGGTCCGGGCGGTGCCGCGACGCTGCGCCGGCTCGTCGAGGCGATGGGCATGCGCACGGCAACGCTCGAAGGCGACACGTTCACCCCGCGGCTCGAGTCCGCGCGCGTGCTCTTCATGCTGCGCCCCTCGGAGCTCGTGACGGTCCAGGACGTTGCCGCCGTCCGGGCGTATCTCCGCAGCGGCGGCACGGTGATCGCGGCGAATGACACCGAGCTGACCATGCTCCCGCTCTTCGAGGGCTTCGACGTGCGGCTCTCTGGGGTGGCGACGACGGTGACGACACGGCTCGCGAACGTGCTCTTCGCGGCACCGCCGGCGCGGGAGCTCGACACCGTCGGCGGCCGCGAGCTGCGCCTCGGCGCGGGTTGGGACGTGCTGGGTACCGATGGGCGCGCGCCGACGGTCGCGATGCGCACCGAGGGGATGGGCACGCTCATCGTGCTCGGCACGGTCACGCCGTTCGCGTCGGAGAACCTCGACAAGGCGGACAACGCGCGCTTCGCGGTCGCGCTCGCGGCCGTTCGAGGGAGCTCCGGAGGTCTGGTCGCGTTCGACGAGTATCACCACGGCGTGCACCCGCCGCCCACGATCTTCGCCGTGGTCGAGCGCACATGGCCGGGACGTGCGCTGCTCTTCGGGATGGTCGTCATCTTCGCGTTCGTCGCGCTCACCGGGCGCAGGCTCGGCCGCCCGCAGCCGCTCGATCCGCGGCCACCCCGCTCGAGCCTGGAGTACGTGCGCGGCTTCGCCGGCCTCGTGCGGCGGGCCGGTCGCCAGGAGATCGTCCGCGACCGGGCACGCCGGGAGCTGCACGCGGGGCTTGCGCGCCGGCAAGGCCTCGATCCGTTGACGCCCTTCGCCGACGTCGTCGAGCACCTGCGCTCTTCCATCGGCACGTGGGCGGACGAGGCTGCGCATCTCGACGCGCTGCTGCAACATCGCTTGCGCGAGCCCGAGCTGGTCCGTACCGTCGCGAGGGTCGCGACACTGCTGCGTGAGGAGGCCCCGTGACCGTCAAGGACACCGCCGCCCGCTTCGACGCGGATCTGCACCGGATCATCGTTGGTCAGAACGAGACGATCCGGCTCGCGTACATCGCGCTCGTGCTCGGTGGTCACGTGCTCATCGAGGGCGTGCCCGGAACGGCGAAGACCCTGCTCGCGCGGACGGTCGCGCAGCTCATCGGCGGCACGTTCAAGCGGATCCAGTTCACGCCGGACCTCATGCCGAGCGATGTCGTGGGCACGTCGGTGTACGAGCTCTCGACCGGTCAGTTCCGCATCCGCCGCGGCCCGATCTTCGGCAACGTTGTGCTCGCGGACGAGGTGAACCGCGCGCCTGCGAAGACGCAGTCCGCGCTGCTCGAAGCGATGGAGGAGCGGCAGGTGACGCTCGAAGGCGCGGCGCAGCCGCTGCCCGAGCCGTTCCTCGTCCTCGCGACGCAGAACCCCGTCGAGTACGAGGGAACCTACCCGCTGCCGGAGGCGCAACTCGACCGCTTCCTCTTCAAGGCGATCGTCCGCTACCCCGAGCCGGCCGAGGAGATCGCGATCCTCCGCGCGCACGACAAGGGCCTGCCGCTCGCGGACGTGGCCGGCCTGACACCGCTCGATCCACATGCGCTCCGCGACGCACGCACGGAGATCGAGGCCGTGACCGTCGAGGGCTCGATCCTCGAATACATCGTTCGCGTCGTCGGCGAATCGCGCCGATCGGCCGACGTGCTCCTCGGCGCGAGCCCTCGCGCCGCCGTCCACCTGCTGCGCGCATCGAAAACAGCGGCCGCTATCGACGGCCGCGACTACGTCACGCCCGATGACGTCAAAGCGCTCGTCCCAGCGGTCCTGCGGCACCGGCTCGTGCTGAAGGCCGAGGCCGAGATCGAAGGCCTCGACGCGGACGCGGTCGTCCGTCGCATCCTCGCCCGGCTGGACGTCCCGCGGTAGCTCTGCGTGCGGGCATCGGGGCCTTCCCGATCCCGCGGCCCCGGCTGCTGGTCCTGCTGCTCGTGGCGGTCATCCCGCTCGCCCTCGCCGGCTCCTCGCTCCTGTTCCTCGTTCTCGCGATCGCCGTCGTGCTCATCGGGATCGCGCTCGCGGTCGTCGACTGGCGGGGGAGCCCGCGCCTGGACGAGCGCGACGTACACCGTGTCGTGGATCCGCAGCTGTCGCTCGGGGCACCGAACACGGTGGAGATCACCGTGCGGAACCCGTTCGGCCGCCCGGTGCACATGCGCGTCCGCGACGACGTTCCCGATTCGTTCCGCGTCGACCGCCGCGCGGTCCCGCTCGACATCCCCGCCGGCGCCGAGGCGTCGGTGGCCTACGTGGCGCGTCCGCGATTCCGCGGCACCTTCGCCTTCGGCGATATCCACGTCCGCACCGTCGGAGCGCTCGACCTCGTCGAGCGGCAATCGGTCGTTCGCGCGACCGCGCCGGCGCATGTCTATCCGGACCTGCGCGAGCTCCGCCGCTACGACATCACCACCCGGCGTGGGCTCGCGTACGACGCCGGCCAGCGCCGCGCGCGGATCCCCGGCGCCGGCAGCGTGTTCGAGCGGTTGCGCGAGTACCAGCCCGACGACGACCCGCGTTCGATCTCGTGGAGCGCGACGGCGCGGCACGGCCGCCCGATCAGCGTCGAGTACGAGACCGAACGCCAGCAGCGCATCGTCATCGCGCTCGACGCCGGACGGATGATGGCGAGCACGCTCGGCGAGCTCACGAAGCTCGATCACGCCGTCAATACGGCGCTCATGCTCGCGTACGTCGCGACGGCCAAGGGTGACGAGGTCGGGATCCTCGGCTACTCGGACGAGATCCGCTCGTTCCTTCCCGCCCGCCGCGGCCGGCGGCAGTTCCTGCGCATCTCCGATGCGCTGCGACGGCTCGAGGTCACGACGACCGAATCGGATCCCCGGACCGCCTTCGAGTTCATCCGCGCGCGTGCCGCACGCCGAGCGCTCGTCGTGCTGTTCACCGATCTCGTCGACACGGACGCGTCACGAGGCTTGGTGTCGGCGGTCAGCCGGCTCGCGGGGAACAACCTCGTGCTGTGCTGCGTCCTCGCAGACCCGCGCCTCGCCGAACTGGCGCGCGACGCGCCGACCACGACCGCGTCGGCTTACGAGCGCACCATCGCGCAGACGGTGATCGAGGATCGCGCGCGCGTGCTCGCGGTACTGCGCCAGCGCGGCATCCACACGATCGATGTGCCCTCCGACCGGCTCACCGTCGCCGTGATCCAGCGCTACCTCGAGCTGAAGAAGCGCTTCCTCTGAGCCGCGAGCCGGCCGGTGCCGGCGAGAAGCACGTATCCCCAGAGCAGCGCACCGGTCGCGACACCGACCGCGAGCTTCACCGGGACCGGCAGCAGCGTCGGTGAGACGAATGCCTCGATCAGCCCCGCGATCGTGAGCGTGCCCGCGACCAGGAACATCACCTGGACGGCCTGCAGGCCCGCGAGACGGATCGCGTCACGCCGGAACAGATCGCCGGGATGCAGGATCGCCCACGCGAACCGCAGGCCGGCGCCGCCGGCGAAGAAGATCGCCGACAGCTCGAGGAATCCGTGTCCGAGGATGAACGTGAGGAGATTCCCGGCCACGCCCCGCGTGATCAGCACCGCGAACAGCGTGCCGAGCATCGCGCCTGTCTCGACGAGCACGTAGATCGTCATCACGCCGAGCGTGAGGCCGCCGCCGAACGCGACGACCGAGACATAGATGTTGTTCGCGATGATCAGCGGGCCTGCGAGGGGCCGCATCTCGAGCGGGATCTCGCTGCCGGGGACCCGCTGGACCAGCTCCTCGCGCTGCGCCGCGGGAAGGGAGCTCGCCGCGACCTCCGGGCTGATGAGCCCGGCCGCGAGGGTGACGATCGCCGGTATGAGAACGAGGAGGAACGCCGCGAGCGTGTAGGGGAGGCTCGCGCGCGCGCCCTGGGGGATCTCGCGCGTGACGACGCGCCAGAGCCGACTGCGGCTCGCCGGCGCCTCGCTGTACACGATCGCGTGCGCGGCGGCGACGAGATCGTTGAGCCGTTCGGCGACGGCGTCGCGCTTGAAGTCGCGCTGGGCGATCGCGAGGTCGTTCGTCGCGGCGCGATACAGGTGGCCCACCTCGAGGGTCTCCTCCGCCCCGAGACGGGTGACGCGGCCCTGGGCCGACTCGACGAGCACTGCGAGCCGCGCCCACCGGGCCCGCCGGTCCTCGACGAAGCGGTCGACCGAGATCGGCATGGTGCCGAACGTACCATGCGGCCATGGCGGTCTCGCTGGGACGGCTCGAGGTCGAGACGGCGGATCATGTCGTGCTGCGCTACGACCTCGCGGGTGCCGGCACGCGCGGCTCGGCGGGCCTCGTCGATGCCGTCATTTCTATCGTCATGGTGCTCGGGCTCACGGTCCTCGCCGTGATCGCAGGGTCGCGCGTGCCACCCTCGCTCGCGACATCGTTCACCGGCGTCGCGGCGTTCCTCATTCTCGTGAGCTGGGTGTCGTACTTCGTGCTGCTCGAGTGGTTGTGGAATGGACAGACGGTCGGCAAGCGCCGCGCCGGACTTCGGGTGATCGGTCCCGACGGCGAGCCCGCCCGGTTCACCGCCGTCCTCATCCGGAACCTGCTGCGGCCCGTCGACTTTCTGCCGATGTCGTACGCGCTCGGTGTCACGATGATCTTCCTCACACCGCGTTCGCAGCGGCTCGGCGATCTCGCGGCCGGCACGTACGTGGTCCGGGCACCGCGGCCGCGGATGGACTGGCTCTCGCTGCGCACGCTGGAGCCGAGCGTCGCGGCGCCGGCCGCGACCTCGTGGGGCAAAGCACCGGCGGGCGTGTCGGTCCGGATCTCCGGTGAGTCGCAGCGGATCGTGCGTGAGTTCGTCGCGCGCGAGCGAACGCTCCGACCGGCGGACCGCGCGCGGATCGCGGCGGTCATCGCGCGCCCGATCCGGGAGGCGGTCCCCGAGATCGACATTGCGGACGACGCGGCGTTCCTACATCGCGTCGCCGCGGCGCTGCGGGCGGCGGGGGACGACCGGTGACCGTTCTCCGAACCTGACTGCGCGCCCGGGGTACTAGCGGGTCAGATGGAACAGCTCGCGGGCGTCGCCGTGCTCGAGCGGACATTCGGCAGGTCGAGCGGACCGATGCGACGGGCGTGCTTCGGTGCAGGAGCTGCGGCGTGGTCCTCTAGGAGGCGAGCGCGTCCGCGATGCCGTCCACGAGCTGCAGCTTCGAGAACGGCTTCGCCAGGAACGTGTCCGCGCCAGCGAGGATGCCCCCGCTCGGATCGCCGGACATGAACATGACCCGCAGCGAGGGGTAGAGGCCGCGCAGGTGCGCGGCGAGCTTCGGACCTTGCCAATCCGTGAGGTAGATATCCGTTAGGACGAGGTCGATGCCTCCGTGATGCGTCGCGCAGAGGCGGAGGGCCTCGCTCGCGGTCGCCGCGTGCAGGACCTTGTACCCCTGCGCGCTCAGGATGCGGTGCGCCGAGAGCCGGAAGGGATGCTCATCGTCGACGACGAGGACGGTGCCCGGAGACCCCACGACTCGCGGGACGGCCGGCATCGGATCGAGCGGCATCCGTGGCGCGTCTACTGCCGCGCGCGACGCGATCCAGGTGATGAGCTTGTCGGGCGGCATCGGGCGGGCGAAGACAAAGCCCTGCGCGAAGTCACACCCCATCGCCCCGATCATCTCGACGACGGGCTGATCCTCGACGCCCTCGGCGATGGTCTCGAGGCCGAGCGCGTGGCTGAGCTCGATCGCGGCGCGCACGATCGCCGACGTCGCGGGATCGAGGAAGAGCGGCGTGATGAACGACCGGTCGATCTTCACCGCGTCGAGCGGCAGCTTCTGCAGGTACGCCAGGGACGAATAGCCGGTGCCGAAGTCGTCGACCTCGATGCGGACCCCCAGAGCCTTCAGTTCGGTGAGGCACGCGATCGCCTGCTCCGCGTCCACCATGATGTCGCTCTCGGTGACCTCGAGCGCCAGCAATGCGGGGTCGACGCCGTACGAGCGCAGGAGCCCGCTGAGGGTCGTGGCGAGCGCGGCGTTCTTTGTCAGCGCCTTCGCGCCGATGTTCACTGAGATCCGGATCGGCCGACCGGCATCGGACCACGCGCGTGACTGCCGGAGCGCCTCGTTCAGTACCCAGGTCGTCAGCGGGACGATGAGCCCGGTCTGCTCGGCGATCGTGATGAACGCACCCGGGGCGAGGAGGCCGCGCTCCGGATGCTGCCACCGGATGAGCGCCTCTACACCTGCGATGTTCGTGCTCGGCAGCTCGAGGATCGGCTGGTAATGGAGGACGAGCCCGCCGGTGGCGATGGCGGTCCGCAGCCCCACGACCGTCTCGAGGCGCGAGAGCCGCTCCTTCTCGCTGCGCGCCGTGGCGACGATGGTCGTCCGCCTCGTCGCGATGGCCTCCTCCAGCGCCGACTCGACGCGCTGCACGAGCTCCGGCGCATCCGACGCGTGGAGCGGGTACCGCGCGACGGCGACCCGCGCTTCGATGATGATCTCGGTCCCGTCGATCGTGAACGGTGCGGTGATGTTCTCGTGCGCCGCCTCCGCCACCTCCTGCGGCGTGCCCCTCGCCGGAACGCAGAACCGGAATTCCTCCGAGCCCGTCCGCGCGATCGGCGCGATCGGATGGGTGCTGCCGGTCGCTGTCCGCAGGCGTTCCGCGATCGACCGGAGGATCGCGTCGCCCGCATCGTGACCGAATGGCTCGGTCGCCTGCCGGAGCTGGATGATGTCGACGAGTACCAGATCCTGTCCGGCGGACGGGTCGGTGCGCAGCCTCTGGTCGAGTTCCCGCGGGAACGTGGTCCGGTTGAGGAGACCGGTCACGCGATCCGTCCCCATCAGCCGGTCGATCTTCCGTCGTGACTCGCGCGCGTAGAAGACGACCCACCCGATGATCGCGAGCGAGACCGCGGTGCTGACGCCGGTCCGCGGATCCGCGCCGCCGGCGTCGCCGACAGCGAGGTACAGGAGTGGGAGGGCCAAGCCGCTGACCGCGCTGACCGTCAGAAGCACCGGCAGGCCGAACGACCACGCTGCGACGATGACCGGGACGATCACCGCGCTACCCGCGCCGCCGCCCACCGTCGCGTGGAGGACGGGGAATCCGAGCGCATAGAACGCGAACGACGCCGCGAGCGCGAGGTGTGAGCGGTAGCGTTCGACGACGGATCTCATGTGCGAAGCGTGCGTCAGACGGTGCCGCGGGTGGAACGGGCGCGCGCGGGTGCGCGTCCCCCCTGCACGTGTAGGGTCTGGCGCGGGTCAGCTCAGGAGACCGAGCTCCTGGGCCTGCAGGACCGCGCCCAAACGCGAGTGCGCCCCCAGTTTCTCGATGACGGATTGGACGTATCCCCGTGCGGTGTTCGCTCCGATACCGAGCTCCTCGGCGATGGCTGTGGTCTCCTTCGCGGCGGCCATCAGGCGAAGGACGTCGAGCTCGCGCGGGGTCAGGGAGCCGGCGCGCTTCGCATGCACCTGGCGAACCGCAGCGCGCTCCCGGACGCGTCGCAGGAGTGCGCTCAGCGTCCCGGCGGGGATGAGCATCTCGCCCGCGGCGACACGGTGGATCGCATCGGCGATCTCTGCCACCCGCGCGGTCTTTATGAGGTACCCGGAGACACCAGCCGCGACCGCGTCGAGCATCTCGTCATCGGTGCCGCCGCCGGTGAGCATCACGACCTTCGTCCCGGGACGACGCGCGAGGATCTCCGCGGTCGTCTGGGCGCCGTTCGTGCCCGGCAGCCGTTGATCCATGAGGACCACGTCGGGATGGGTCTCATCCGCGATCCTGATCGCTTCATCACCGCTGCCTGCGGTCGCCGTCAGCTCGAGTCCGGGCCGGTGCGCGAGCACCTCACGGAGGCTCTCGGCGAATGCGGCGTGATCGTCCACCACCATCACGCGCACGAGCTCGGTCATTGCTGGCACCCAGCGATCGCCTGGGCCACGGCCTCGAGCAGATGGCTTCCGGTGAACGGCTTCTGCACGACGTGGCTCCCCAGCGGCAGCGCGCCGCGCTGCGCGATGAGCTCCTGCGAGTAGCCGGTCATGTAGAGGATCGGAAGGTCGGGCCGCAGGGCCGTCGCGGATCGCGCGAGCTCCACACCCGACATCCTGGGCATCATCACATCCGTCAGCAGGAGGTCGACCTGCTCGTCGGGATCAATGAGCACTTTGATGGCGTTTGCCGGATCCCCCCGCGCGAGGACCCTGTAGCCGTGGCCTCCGAGGATCCGGATCACCGCAGCGAGCACCGCGCTGTCGTCCTCGACAACGAGGACAAAACGTCCGTCCCCGTTCGTGACCAGCGTCTGCTCCCGGCGGGTGTTGGTGGCCGCGGGCTGAGCGATGGCGGGGAGGTGGATGCTCACGCGCGTGCCCAGGCGCGGCTCCGAGGAGATGCTGACGCTCCCGCCGGCCTGGGTCACGATCCCATAGACCGTCGCGAGGCCGAGACCCGTGCCCTGCCCCGCGTCCTTCGTGGTGAAGAACGGCTCGAATGCCCGCGCCAGGACCTCCGGTGACATGCCCATGCCGTTGTCCGACACGGACAGCCGCACGTAGCGACCGAGCGAGGCACCCGGATGCGCCGCCGCGTAGTCGTCACCGAGCTCGACGGTGGCGGTCTCCACCACGAGTTGGCCGCCCGCCGGCATCGCGTCGCGGGCGTTGACCGCGAGGTTGAGGACGACCTGTTCGATCTGTCCGTGGTCCGCGCGCACCGAGAAGAGCTGCTCCTCCAGGGTGAGGCGCAGCTCGACGTTCTCACCGAGGGTCCGGCGAAGCATGGTCTCGACGCCCGCGATGACGGCGTTGAGATCGAGCAGCTGCGGATCGGTCGTCTCTCGCCGCGCGAAGATGAGGAGCTGGCGCGTGAGGTCCGCCGCCCGGGTCGCGGCGCGCTGGATCTCCTCGACATCCTGCTTCAGGTTGCCGTCGGGAAGCTCGTCGGCGACGAACTCCGCGTAGTTGAGGATCACGGCGAGCAGGTTGTTGAAGTCGTGCGCGATGCCGCCGGCGAGCTGGCCCACCGTCTCGAGCCGCTGACTCTGCTGGAGCTGGTGCTCGAGCTTCCTTCGTTCGGTGAGGTCGTCGACGACCACGAGCCTCGCATCGTGGCCGTCGTAACGCAGCCGGATCGAGGTGAGCTCGACCTCGATGATCGTGCCGTTCTTCGAACGGTGCGCCGATGGCTCCGCAACGGAGACGAGGGCCGCGGCCCGATCGGTCGTGACGATGTCCCGGAGGCTGAGCGCGCGGAACTCGTCGCGCGTGTACCCGTACGTGCTGCACGCGCACGCGTTCACCTCGAGGATCGCGAGCGTGTCTACGTCGTAGACGAACAGCGGCTGCGGGTTGCCATCGAACAGCAAGCGGTAGTTCCGCTCCGACACATGCGCCAGCTCTTCGGCGAGGCCGGTCTCTCGGATCTCGGCCTGCACCGCGGCGATGAGCGCGTTGAATCGCAGCGCCAGCCTCGCGATCTCTGCCGGCCCCGACGGAGCGATCGGGCCGCGGACGAGGCCGCTCGTTCCTTGACCCATCCGCTCGCTGAGCTGGATGAGCGGCCGCATGAGCGACCGGTACAGCCCGAGCGTGCCGAGGAGGAGGACTCCCATCGCGAACAGCGCGATGACCACGACGGCCGCCGGATCGTCGATCTGCCGAAGGGCAACGACCGTGACGGCAGCCGTGACCGCGAATAGGAGCAGCAGCACGTGGAGGTATCCGCGGAGGGGCAGCCACCGACCGGTCCGCACCCCGAGATCGGTATTCTTTTCCGTACTGCGCATCCCGCAATCCCCAAATGAGGGGATGCGTGCCGCGCCCCTCAGGGGAGAAGGTATCCCATGTGGGGAAAGTAATACCGAATCCGGATTCACCTTCCGACCATGGCCGGACTGGGCGTCCGGCCCCGCGTCGCGACGCAGCCGAGTGCCTCACGCGGCTCCTGGACGGCGCCGAGGCGGTCTTCGCCGAGCGGGGCTACCG